>JAPOOS010000329.1 GCA_026713305.1 Paracoccaceae bacterium | reverse complement strand
TCGTCGAGCGCGAGATTCTTGATTGCATGCATCGATATATGCACATGCCCGCCATGGGCGGGATTGAACGAACCGCCGAGCACTCCAATGGTCAGTCCGCGCCTGTCTGCCAAGGCCGGCGCCCGAGCCGCCGACTCGCGCGCATGGTCTGCGGTGTGCCGACATTCCTGGAAGCTTGCCCTCAACCGCCTGTACGCATTTGCCGTCGGGAGTTCGATGCCATGCATCCTGCCGTTTCGGCTGTACTTGCAGTGAGTGGCTTGTTCCAAGGACATGGACATCCTCCATGGTGCTAACGATTCGCCCTGCACTACCACATTTGGTGCGTCATGCTCAATTTGTGCACAAGCGCTGGGGCTGGAGGGTTGTTCCCACCACAAACTTGCGAAACTGGCAAATGGCTTTCCCAGTCTCGCTTCACTCTCAATGAGGCCACATATAATACATTCAAGCTTCCGTGCAATTGGCAATGCGTGAAGTGGTCCATGTGGAGCCCTGCATGTCAGGTCAGGGCGCCAGTGTGGCGGGGAACCGGCAGCGAAACTTGCCGCCGGCTTGCGTTGTGGCGACCGTGTTTCTGGAACATGGCGACGAATTGCGGCATTGCCAACCGCCAGACCGGCGCTACAATGGCATGACATGATTTCCGGGCGGTGTTCATCGATCCCGGAAACTCCAACTTCCCACTTCAATTCGGACAGTGCATCGATGCCTCAGCGAGATTATGTCTTTCACATGGATGGCGTTACCAAGATCTATCCCGGCGGCAAGAAATGTTTCGAGAACATCAGGCTCTCGTTTCTCCCTGGAGCAAAGATCGGTGTGGTTGGCGTCAACGGGTCCGGCAAGAGCACCTTGCTGCGGATCATGGCGGGCCTGGATTCAGACTTTGGCGGCGAGGCGTGGGCCGCCGAGGGGATTCGCATCGGCTACCTTCCGCAGGAACCGGTTCTCGACTCCGGACTTTCCGTGCGGCAGAACGTTTGCAAGGGCGTGGAGGAACAGCAGCGCGTGCTGGCTCGCTATGACGAAATCGCCATGAACTATTCCGACGAAACTGCCGACGAAATGGCGGAGCTGCAGGACATCATCGACGCACAGGACCTGTGGACGCTCGATGCCAGAATTGACCAGGCGATGGAAGCTGTCCGCTGTCCGCCTGACGATGCTCGCGCTGATTCCCTGTCGGGAGGTGAAAGACGCCGTGTCGCCTTGTGCAGGCTGCTTCTCACGCAGCCGGACATATTGCTTTTGGACGAACCTACCAACCATCTCGATGCAGAAACGGTTGCTTGGCTCCAGCAGTTCCTGATTGACTATCGAGGCACCTGTCTGATCGTCACCCATGACAGATACTTCCTTGACCAGATCACGGGTTGGATTCTGGAACTGGATCGGGGTCGCGGCATTCCGTATCGAGGGAACTACTCTTCCTGGTTGGAGCAAAAGGCCCTGAGACTGAAACACGAGGCACGCCAGGACCGATCGCGCAAGCGAACGCTGGAACGTGAGTTGGAATGGATCCGTGCCGGAGCACGCGCAAGACAGGCAAAGCAGAAGGCACGCATCAACGCCTACAACGAGCTGGCAAGCCAATCGACGCGGGATCGCATTCACAAGTCGCAGATTGTGATACCCAACGGTCCAAGGCTGGGAGCAAACGTCTTGAACGCACGCGGCCTGAGCATCGCACTCGGAGACAATCTTCTCATTGAGGACTTGAGCTTCACCGTGCCGAGAGGCGCAATTGTCGGAGTGATTGGCGCCAACGGCATTGGCAAGACCACGCTGTTTCGCCTGCTGGCGAACGAATTGCAGCCGGATGTCGGAACAATCGAAATCGGCGAAACCGTGAGCATGTCCTACGTGGATCAGGACCGCGACAGCCTGGCTCCCGGCAACACCGTGTGGCAGGAGATCGCCGGTGGCATGGACGTCATCCAGTTGGGGTCGGCAGAAGTGAACTCTCGAGCCTACTGTTCGTCATTCAATTTCCGAGGCGGCGACCAGCAGAAGTTGACCGGTCAACTGTCGGGAGGCGAGCGCAACCGTGTTCATCTCGCCAAGCTGCTGAAGTCCGGCAGCAATTTCCTGCTGCTTGACGAGCCGACCAACGATCTCGACGTGGAAACCTTGCGGGCGCTCGAGGAGGCGGTTGAGCAGTTTGCCGGATGTGCAATGATAATCTCGCACGACCGCTTCTTTCTGGACCGGCTTTGCACGCACATGCTGGCCTTCGAGGGCGATGCGCATGTCGAGTGGTTTGCCGGAAACTTCGAGGACTACCTGCGCGACAAGATTGCGCGGTTGGGGATTGATTCGGTTACGCCGCGCCGGGCAAAGTACAAGAAGTTTTCAAGGTAGACCTTTGGCCAGGCCGGGTTGCAGAAGTGGGCGTTCGCGACCAGCCTGACCTGAAGCATGGAGATCAGCCTCATGATTCAAGGATCGCGCTGACGTCGCCGGCGCCATGTTCGACCGTCAATGTACTTGCGGAGGAATTGCAGGTACACTTGTCGAGGCAAGCGGCTTGCTTCGTCGCCGGCGCGATCAATGCGGTTGAAATCGCGGAATGCGCAGTATTAGGTTTCCTTCCTGCCAAGAATGGGCGCAAAGGACTATTGATGAATTCAACAGGTGTAATGATCTGTGGCCATGGTTCGAGGTCGCAGGACGCAGTCCAGGAATTTGCCGACATGGCAAGGCAGCTCAGGCTACTGCTGCCCGAATGGCCTGTCGAATACGGATACTTGGAGTTTGCGAACCCAGTGATACGAGACGGTCTCGACACACTGCGCGCCAAGGGTTGCAAGCGCATTCTGGCGGTGCCGGGAATGCTGTTTGCCGCCATGCATGCCAAGAACGACATCCCGTCGGTCCTGAACACCTATGCTGCGAGCCACGATGTCGAGGTCAAGTACGGACGCGAACTGGGGGTTGACACCAAGCTGCTTCTGGCCAGCCGCGATCGCATCATGGATGCCATCGAGCGCAGTCAGATGTCGGGCAAGGAGGAGGTCCCGCTAGAGGAAACCTGCCTGGTGGTTGTAGGCCGTGGATGCTCCGACCCCGATGCCAATTCGAATGTCTCGAAGATTGCCCGTTTGCTTTGGGAGGGCATTGGATTTGGCTGGTGCGAAGTTGGGTATTCGGGGGTTACCTTTCCACTGGTTGAGCCTTGCCTGGAGCATGCCAGCAAGCTCGGATATCGGCGCATCGTCGTTTTTCCCTACTTCCTGTTCAGCGGGATCCTCATTGATCGCATCTACGGTTTCACCGACATGGTCGCTGCCAGGCATCCTGAACTGGAATTCATCAAGGCGGGCTACCTTGGCGACCATCCCATGGTGCTGCATGTGTTCGCCGATCGAGTCCGAGAGACACTGACAGGCGAAACTCGGATGAATTGCTCGATGTGCAAGTACAGGGAACAGGTGCTGGGGTTCGAATCCGAGGTCGGCACGCCGCAAACCAGTCATCATCATCATGTTGAAGGACAGGGTGCATCCGCTCCCGGTTCAAATGTGGAGAACTGCAGTCTTTGCGACGACTTCTGTACCGGGGCTTGCCGCCTTCAAGCAGAGCGCTCCCATCATCATGCGCATGATCATCATCACGACCACCATGATCATGATCACCACCACCATCCTCCCTATCCCCACGCTTCGCATCCGCATGGACCGCACAGCGTAAAAAGACACTTGCGG
Organism: Paracoccaceae bacterium; assembly: GCA_026713305.1. Lineage (GTDB taxonomy): Bacteria > Pseudomonadota > Alphaproteobacteria > Rhodobacterales > Rhodobacteraceae > MPNP01. The sequence goes on along the minus strand of JAPOOS010000329.1, from coordinate 4,372 downwards.
AGACCCACTTGAAGTACGAACGCGATGTCGGTCGCATCTACCAGCTGAGCTTTGAAGCGGTGAAGCGAGAATGCCGGCTGGAGGACCTGCCTCATGAGATTGCCGTCGTCTTGGCACGCATTGTGCACGCTTGCGGCATGCCCGATATCGTTGACGACCTTCGGTATACCCCGAATTTCGCCGTCCGCGGCCGCAGAGCCTTGGACGATGGCGCCGTTGTCCTGTGCGACACCAGAATGACCGCCACCGGAATCATGCGCCGCCAGATGCCGCCAGATGCCGTCGTCTCGACACTGATTGACGATCCCAAGGCGACAAGCGCCGCCGCTCGCAAGGGCATTACGCGTTCGGCCGCCGCCGTTGAGCTTTGGCAGGACATGCTTGATGGGGCTGTTGCCGTAATTGGAAATGCACCCACCGCGTTGTTTCGCCTTTTGGAGATCATGGATGAAACCGGCATCCGGCCAGCCCTGATCATCGGATTTCCGGTGGGCTTTGTCGGCGCCATGGAAAGCAAGGCCGAACTTGAACGAGATCCGCGCGGAGCGGAATACATCACGCTGCGAGGGCGGCGGGGAGGCTCCGGCATGGCTGCCGCGGCAGTCAACGCGCTTTGTCGATTGCCTTCGCATGCGACAGGGCAACCCGGCGGAGACCATGCCCATGCGTGATTCGATGCCGGCCTCGATTGACGTCATCGGCGTCGGAGAATCAGGCCGGGCAAGCCTGTCGACCCCGGCGCTGGAAGCCTTGTCCAGGGCAGAAGTCATCATCGGCGGAAAGCGGCATCACAAGCTGGCTGGCCACTGTGCAGCCCAAAGGGTATTGTGGCCAAGCCCCTTTTCGAAGATGATCGGAGAGCTTGCAGAGCACGGAGGCAGGCGCGTGGCCGTCATCGTGACCGGCGACCCGCTGTGGTACTCGGCAGGCGCGCTGATCGCTCGTCAATGGCCACGCGAGCTTGTTAGGTTTCATCCTCAGATTTCCGCCTTCCAGCTTGCATGCTGCCGCATGAAATGGAGCCTTGCCGATGTCGAAACCCTTACGGTTCACGGCCGGCCGGCGGAAGAGATTCTGCCATGGCTGTCGCCGGGCAGCCGGCTGGTCGTGCTTACGGCCAATGCGGATTCGCCTGCGGAGATCTCTCGACTGCTGGTTGAACACGGCTATTCGGGAAGCCGCCTGACCGTGCTGGGTGCGCTTGGCGGAAAGCACGAAACGCGCATGGCAGGCATCGCAGGTCGCTGGTCGGAAGTGCAGGCCAACAGCCGGGTTCCCGATTTCCACACGCTGTGCATCGAGTGCGAGGCCGATGCCGATCGCGACGTCCTGCCGAGAGGACCTGGCTTGCCGGACGATGCATTTGCTACGGACGGCAACTACACCAAGGGCGAAGTCAGGGCGATCACCGTCTGCGCGCTTCGTCCCGGCCGCGGCAAACTGCTGTGGGACATTGGTTGCGGACATGGCACCGTGGCCATTGAGTGGATGCGCGCTGGAAGGGACGCACGTGCGGTCGGCATCGAACGCAATGCCAAGCGTGCCGAAATGGCGCGTCGCAACGCCAAGCGGCTTGGCGCTCCGCGGCTGGACATACGAATTGCCGAAGCCAGCGAGGTCGTGGCGACGCTTCCACCACCTGACAGCATATTCATAGGAGGCGGGCTGACACGGAGGTTGGCTGAACAGTGCCTGTCCAGACTTGGAGGCCACGGCCGCATCGTTGCAAATGCGGTCACGCTTGAGAGCCAGCAAACTCTAAGCTCCCTGCACATGGTGCATGGAGGTGAACTCGTGAACATAGCAATCTCGCATTGCATGCCCATCGGGTCACACAGAGGCTGGAAGCCTCAACGTCCTGTCGTGCAATGGCGCCTAAGTCAGTGTCTGGCAAACTGATCGGCGTCGGGCTGGGCCCTGGCGATCCCGAGCTCCTGACGATCAAGGCTGTGCGGACAATTCGTGCGGCCCGAGTGATCGCGTATCCCGCACCCGATGACGGGCACAGCTTTGCGCGTTCCATCGCTGCGGAATTCATGCCTAGGCAAGCCATTGAACTGCCAATTGTCATTCCAATTTATGACCAGCGATTTCCTGCCGCGGAGATTTACGATCAGGCACAGCAGGAAATCGAAGGAATTCTCAATGGTGGAACCGATGTCGTTGTCCTTTGCCAGGGGGACCCCCTGTTCTATGGCTCGTTCATGTATCTCCTTGCCCGCTTTGCCGGCCGTCATGAAGTCGACATCGTTCCCGGCGTCACATCGCTGACAGCCTGCGCAGCCGTCGCCGCAAGCCCTCTCTGCGGCCGAACCTCAAGCCTGACTGTCCTGACCGGCACCATGAACAATCAATTGCTTGAAAGAAAGCTCGGTGAAGGAGGATCATTCGCCATTGTCAAGATTGGCAGGCATCTGGCACGGGTTCGCCAAGTGCTCAGGGAACTCGGCATGTTGGAAGACTCGACATATGTGTCTCATGCGACACTGCCAAGTCAACGAATGATGCCGCTTGCCGATGCCCCTGAAGACGCTCCATATTTCTCAACCATTCTGGTTCCCGGGCGGTTCGACCTCCATGGCTCAACCCAGGCCTAGAGTGTTCTGCCTGACTGCGAGCGGCTACGAGGTCGCACGGCAGGTTGCGGAAGCGGTTGACGGAGAAGTCAGGTTGAGCGCATCCGCACAGGTGGACACAGCATGTGCCAGATACTCCAACCTGGCAACGGCCATGCGATCGGCCTTTGTTGGTGGCCATGCAGTGATTGGGGTGTGCGCCGCCGCCATAGTGGTGCGCATTCTCGCCCCGGCGCTTTCCCGCAAGAAGCTTGACCCTCCGGTTCTGTGCATTCCCGAGGACGGAAACTCGGTCATCCCGCTGCTTGGAGGCCATCAGGGAGCCAATCGGATGGCAATGGTCCTCGGCGACATGCTCGGAGCGCATAAAGCAATCTCCACCGCCAGCGATTTGCGGCTTGGCGTAGCCCTTGACTGCCCGCCCCAAGGTTGGAGGCTCCACAATCCGAGTGACATCAAGGACACGACACTGGCCATTCTAGGGGGAGCCCCGACCGTGGTTGCCGGATCTGCGGAATGGCTAGCGAAGCTTGGCGACCTTCCAAACGTAACGCAGATTGACGGCACAGAGTCGGACGGCTTGATTTTCATACAAGCCGACAATCTCCCGCCACTCGTCTACTGCAAGCGGCATCACACGCTCGGGATTGGCTGTGTGCGCGGCTGCAGTTTCGAAAGTCTTCGGGAACTCGTTGCCGCGACTCTGGACAAGGCTGGCATCGCGTGGGCCAGCATCGCTGGCGTCTATTCCGTCGACCTGAAATCCGACGAGCCGGCAATACACGAACTTGCCTCGGAATTGGGAGTGCCGGCACGGTTCTTTGAAAGCCAACGGCTGGAAGCGGAACGCGTTCGGTTGTCACGGCCGTCCGAAATCGTGTTTCGAGAGGTCGGCTGTCATGGTGTCTGCGAAGGCGCCTGCTTGGCCGCCGCCGGTCCGGAAGGCGAGTTGATTGTGCCGAAGACGAAGTCGGCTGTAGCCACCTGTGCCGTTGCTCGCATGGGCGATGCACCGGGAGATCGCGGCGTTTCGCGTGGACGTCTGGACATCATCGGCGTCGGCCCCGGCGATGCTCGGTGGCGCACTCCGCAGGCCATTCTTGCCATCGCCAGGGCAGATCTGATTGCAGGATATTCGGGGTATCTTGACTTAATTGCGGACTTGCTCGACGAGAACGCCAACACGGTCGCATTCTCGTTGGGTCAGGAAATCGACCGCTGCAGATTTGCGTTGGAACAGGCAGCCTTGGGCCGACGCGTGGCGCTGATTTGTTCAGGAGACAGCGGCATCTACGCCATGGCGCCGCTGGTTCTCGAACTGCTCTCCCTGAATGCCAACCAAGGAGGTGTGTCAGCCGCGGCGCGTCGGGTGAAAGTGGTGTGTGTGCCTGGCGTGTCGGCAATGCAGGCGGCTTCGGCTCAAGCGGGTGCCATGTTGGGTCATGATTTCTGCGCCATTTCGCTTTCCGACTTGCTGACGCCCCGAGACCTGATCGTTAAACGCATTGTCGCGGCAGCTAGGGGAGACTTCGTCGTGGCCTTCTACAATCCGGCGTCTGTGCGACGACGTGAACTGCTTCCCAAGGCCATCGACATTCTGCTGGAACATCGGACCGCTTCTACCCCGGTTGTGGTGGCGCGAAATGTCGGTCGCTCCGACGAACTTGTCAATGGTCGAACACTGACGGACTTCGACCCGGCGGAGGTCGACATGTCGACCATCGTGATCGTGGGGAATTCCAGATCAACCATGCTCTCCCTGAACGAGAGACCCTCGAAGCCCGGCCAGAGGCTGG
>JAPOOS010000258.1 GCA_026713305.1 Paracoccaceae bacterium | reverse complement strand
GCCACGGCAGTCCAATCTCAAGATAGCCGTGAGCACGGCTTACTACGCGATGTTTCACGCGCTTTGCTGGACTTGCGCTGACGCCTTTATCGGCAAGACACCAGTTTGGTGTGACAACTCCAAGTCCAGTCCCATCTGCATTGCTGCAATTCCTTCATTTCGACTTGGCATTTCTGGAACACAGACCATATGCAGCGCATCATTGGCTTGAGTTTATGCGCGGTGTCACAATGGAAGAAGTAGTTCAAACTGTTGCAATGGACGTAGTTCGGAAACAGCTCGCACCTGCCAAGATCATAAAGGGGACTGTAGAGGAGGGCCATGACTTCGACGGCGATCCGATCTTGCAAATAAATGTGGTTTTCGAAGCCGAGGGAGACAGGCTTGACCCACGGAAAGTTCTTGGACTGATCAGGCAAATGCGAGAAGGCCTCGGCGAAGTCAATGAGCATAGGTTCCCTATATTCTCATACTGGACGACAGAGGAAGCGGCGCTTGAAGCCGAGTGATCTAATCGGGATCGCAAGGCTGCTGGCACGTAGGGGCCGGAGGGGCAAGCCACGGCAGTCCAATCTCAAGATAGCCGTGAGCACGGCTTACTACGCGATGTTTCACGCGCTTTGCTGGACTTGCGCTGACGCCTTTATCGGCAAGACCAAAGCCTTGAGGAGTCAACGCGCATGGAGGCAAGCTTATCGCTCCGTGGAGCATGGATTCGCCAAGAAACAATGCAGGAACGAGTCAGAGTTGGCCAGATTTCCAGGTGATATACGAGACTTTGCCAACCTGTTCGCGGTGCTCCAGCAGAAGCGGCATCTTGCCGATTATGACCCCTTCAGCAAGTTCCGGCGATCGGAAGTGCTTTTCCTTGTTGACTCTGCCGAAGCTGCGATCAAGGAATTGCAACGGTCGGACATCAAAGACAAGAGGGCGTTTGTTGCATGGACAACGATGAAGAACCGATGAACAGCCTGACGAAGAGAGTGTTGCCAGGATTTCACTTAGGGCTGGGACCCAATGCCGCGGTGCATCCCTGACTGACTTCCGTGGCACAGCCTTCGAGGAACAGGAGGAGCTGCCGAAGCCACAGACCATGTGACTGTGTTTTCAACTCGGCGCCCACATGGCGCGCCGGCCATGTTGCCGGTGGTCTCGGGGGCCGACGCGATCTTGTTGCCCGAGCAAGTCCACTGCAGTTCATCCTGGACTGGAATCGTCAAGACAGTTCATGCTTCACGCAAGGGAGATGGGTGAACGGAATGAGACAAGTCCCTGGCAGGCTGTGACCACGCCTGGCTGAAAAAAGTTTTGGCGCAACGCGACAATCATGCCGGCTGACAGCGCCGAAACGCTCAACCCCAACTCCTCTAGAGCTTCTACCCGGATGAAGGTGCCGACGTTAGGGGGCTTCATCCCCATTTTGATGCCGCTGCGCACGTCGCCAAACTCTTGCTTTTTGCTTGACTATGGAACCGTTTGAGGCTAACAGCACCGACGCTTGCGGGCCTGACAATCCGGAACCGGAAGGACCGTTCAGCGCAATTGCATCGTACCCAAGGCGTGTCCGACCAAGATGCCGTGAGCCCCATGGCGTCAATCCGACACGCGGGATAGCCGCGGAATATCTGTTCCATGCCGGAAACACAGCCGATCATCGAAATACGCAATGTCGACAAGTTCTTCGGCGATTTTCAGGCATTGTCCGATGTCAGCCTGACGGTCAATTCCGGCGAAAAAGTCGTGATATGCGGCCCTTCCGGATCGGGAAAGTCCACATTGATTCGATGCGTGAACCGCCTTGAGGAACACACTTCGGGCCAGTTGTTCGTCGACGGCATAGAGCTGACCGGAGAAACACGAAACATCAGGGCAGTGCGCATGGAAGTCGGAATGGTCTTCCAGCAATTCAACCTCTTTCCACACCTCACGGTGCTCGAAAACCTCACTGTGGGACCACTTCGGGTGCGCAAGATATCAAAGGCGGATGCCATAGCCCGCGCCCGCAAATACCTCGAAAGAGTCCATATTCCGGAGCAGGCCGACAAGTATCCGGCACAGCTCTCGGGCGGCCAGCAGCAGCGAGTGGCGATTGCACGCTCGTTGTGCATGGAACCGCGCATCATGCTGTTCGACGAGCCAACCTCGGCCCTGGACCCGGAAATGATCAACGAAGTCCTCGACGTCATGATCGAGCTGGCGGAATCGGGCATGACAATGATCTGCGTTACGCACGAAATGGGCTTTGCCAATCGCGTTGCCGACCAGATGGTGTTCATGGACGGCGGCAAGATTGTGGAGATTGCCCCTCCATCGGTGTTTTTCACCAAGCCCAAGAACCCGAGATGCCGAGAGTTTCTCGATCAAATTCTTGAGCACTGATTCACATGTCCGGACGCCTAGGAATCTCCGGGAGGGCAAACCGACCCGGCACCTCGATCATGATGCTGGCGCAGGCGCGCAAGGCGCTGAATTCAAAGCCAATGTCGGTGTTGATCTATTGCGGCGTCATGTACCTGATCATCTACGGCTGTTTGGCCGGCGCCGAGGCGATGGGCTACAACTGGCAGTGGTACCGGATACCGGACTACCTGTTCCGCATGACCGACGACGGATTTCAGTGGGGTGAAATATCGGTCGGCCTGGTAAAGACCCTGCTGCTTTCGGGACAGGCCTTTCTGCTCGCCCTGATCATTGGCCTGGCTGTCGCGCTGCTGCGCCTGTCGGGGCTGGTAGTCGGCGTGGCTGTGTCGATCGTGTTTCTCGAATTCGTTCGCAACATGCCGCTTCTGGTTCTGCTGTACCTCTTCTACTACATCATTGGCGCCATATTCGGGCTGGATCGATACACGGCGTCCGTGCTCTGCCTGGCGGTGTTTCATGCGGCGCTTGTGTCCGAGATCTTCAGGGCGGGCATCAACGCCGTGCCTGTCGGGCAATGGGAAGCGGCAAAGTCGATCGGGATGAGCACAGTGCAGTGCTATCGCTACATCATACTGCCGCAGTCCGTGAAGTTCATGCTGCCGCCGATGACGGGCGAAGTGGTTCACATGGTCAAGAGTTCAGCGATCGTCAGCGTGATCGCAGTGGCTGAACTGACCACCATCGGGCGCAACCTCATATCTGACACTTACATGAGCTTCGAGATCTGGTTCACCATCGCAGCTGTCTACATGGTGGTCACTCTCATGCTCTCCGTGTTCGTCACCTTCATGGAGAGACGATACGCGGTATCAACCTAGAAGCGGTGGCTTCTGACATAGTCAAAACAAAGGAGAACTAACGTGAACATAACAAGAAGATTGGCCGGGGTTTTGCTGATCGGAGCAATGGCGGCAAGCTTCGTCTTGCCGGCGGCAGCTCAGGACACGCGCCAAGCCCTGTCCAGCGAAAGCGTGATCGAGACGATCAAGAAGCGCGGCGTCATCAAGATTGGCCTGTCGCTCTTCATCCCGTGGTCGATGCGCGACAAGAACGGTGAGTTGATCGGGTTTGAACTGGACGTCGGCCGTGAGCTCGCCGACGACATGGGCGTCGACGTGGAATTCATTCCCACTTCGTGGGACGGCATCATTCCAGCGCTGGTGTCAGGCAAGTTCGATGCCATCATCAGCGGCATGTCGGTAACCGCTCAGCGCAACCTGACGATCAATTTCACTAACCCGTACGCCTTTTCGGGCCTGACGATTCTCGCCAACAAGGAGATGACCGAAGGCTTCATGATCGAGGATTTCAACAGCGAGGACGTGACGTTTGCCGCTCGCCGCGGCGCGACGCCGGCAGTCGTGATTGCCGAGCAGTTCCCCATGGCCGAACTGCTGCTGTTCGATGAGGACGGCGCATCCGCCCAGGAAGTGCTCAACGGCAACGCGCACGCAACGATCGCTTCGGAACCGACACCTTCACGTGAGGCTCGCAACTACCCCGAAACGCTCTACGTGCCGTTCGATCAACTGTTCGACCCGCGCGGCGAGGGTTTCGCCATACGCAAGGGCGATCCCGACGCACTCAACTTCTTCAACAACTGGATCGCCCAGAAGTGGCGCAGCGGTTGGCTGAAGGAGCGGCACGACTACTGGTTCAAGACCGAAGACTGGGCTGACCAAGTCGTCATGAACTAAACATGAACACGGGCCCGCCTTGCCGAGCTTGGCGGGCCTGTCTCCGACCGCTCCAACAAGCCGGCAGCGGTCGGGCTGATTTCCGAACAACCGGAGCATTCGCCAAATGAATCACGGAATGCGAAGACTGCTCAAGAGACTGCACTGGATGGATGGCCTCATCGTTGCCGTCCTGGTCCTGTTCTTCGGGTATGTCTGGGTGCAGATTGGGGATCAGCTCAACTACAAGTGGCGATGGGGCCTCATTCCCGACTACATGTTCCGATACGACGAGGAACGGGAAAGATGGGTTGCCAATCTCCTGGTTCAGGGATTGATAACGACAATCCGCATATGCATCTACGCCAGCATTCTCGCCGTGCTGCTCGGAATCATTCTCGGCATGGCACGGGTGGCCAAGAACCTGACCATCCGGATGCTGGCACGCACCTACCTTGAGTTTCTCCGAAACATCCCTCCCGTCGTCGTCATTTTCATTTTCTTCTTTTTCCTTTCCGAACAGCTCATCGCGGCGCTCAACATCGAGAGCTGGGCTCGAGGCATCGCCCGTTCCGAGAACAACGGCGTTTGGGAGTTCTTCTTCGGCGACATGCGAAGATTCCCCTCGGTCATATCCGGGGTCATCGTCCTTGCGCTCTTCGAAAGCGCCTTTGTTGGAGAAATCGTGCGCGCCGGCATCGAAGCGATTCCGCGTGGGCAGCACGAAGCGGCGCGCTCGCTCGGCATGAGCTGGTATGCCGAAATGCGCTACATCATCCTGCCGCAGGCGCTCAAGAAGGTTCTGCCTCCGCTTGCCAACCAGTTCATTTCACTGATCAAGGACAGCGCGATCATCTCGTTGATTTCGGTGCAGGAACTCACCTACAAGACAGTGGAGCTTGTCTCGACGACACGTGCCATTTTCGAGGCGTGGATTGCGACCGCAGCCATGTACTTCGTGATCTGTTTCAGCCTGTCCATGCTGTTTTCGTATCTCGAGCGTCCCCGCAAGTCAGGCGCAAGGTAGCGGCCCGACGTCTGCAGGCTACAACAAGGGAGTACAATGACATGAAGACAATCGACGATCTTCCGGTAATCGGATTCTCGAGTGAAGACTACGATCGCCAGCCCTTTCCGATTCTCGCCGACTACGCCCGCCGCTGGAAGGTGGCTCGCAGCGAACGCGGCGTCGAGCTTCTCGACACACGCACAAGTCGCAAGTCGATCGTGAACCCGCGTTTGGGCACCGGGCATCCAAAGTTGATGGAGGATGTCCTCGGCATGCCCGAGGGCCGGGTGCTGGAATACAAGCGTAACTCGATTTCCTACCACAACCGCGGCGAAACCCGCCGCAAGCTGCGCAAGCCGGTGGTGCAGTTTCTCGGCGAGGATGGCTGCGAGCGGTTTCGCAATGATGTCCGGCACGTGGTCAGGACAATTGTCGAAAAGGCGCCTGCCGACGAACCGATCGACGTGATCAAGGCGATTTGCGATCCGATTCCCTCCAGCGTCTACTGCTATTGGGTGGACGCGCCGCTTGACCATGCCGAATTCATTGCCCGCACTTCGCACACGGTTCAGCAAGTCCACACCCGCAACCCCGAAAGGACCGCCGACGTCGTGGCAGCCTTCGACGCCATGATGACCTACATCGAGGAACGCATCGCCGAGGCTCGCGAGAATCCGGGCGACAATCTCATATCCGACATGATCCGCTCGGCGGATGCAGGGGAAATATCGGAAAGCGATCTCTATGTCTGGATGGTCAAGCTTGTGGAGGCCAACACCGACAACACTTCACACCAGATTGCCATTGCCTTGATCGAGCTGGTTTCCCGCCCGGAAGTCTGGGCCCGCATCGGCAAGGACACGTCGCTTGTCCCGGTGGCGGTGAACGAAACGATGCGCATCCGCCCACGGTCGATTTCGACTTCCCGGTGCGCAATTGAGGATGTCGAGATTGGCGGCTACCTGCTGCCCAAGGGAACGTCGATATTTGCCAACATCGGAGCTGCGCACTGGGATCCGGAATTTTACCCCGAGCCCGAAAAGTTCCGGCTCGACCGTCCGGAACGCCCGGCGCACCTGAATTTCGGCGGCGGCATGTTCTCCTGCCTGGGCCGCTTCACGGCGACCATGGAGGTCGAGGAGACCATCGCGCTGATGGCGCGCAGGTTTCCCGATCTGAGAATCGTTGACTTCGGCTACACCCATTCGCCAATGTTCACTTCGGTGACAAATCTAAGCGTCGTGCTGGACGGCAGCTGAACCAAGGGGACCACACAGTCCCGACGGCATGCAGGCTGCGGCCAAACTTTGAGGATCGACGTCGAGGGTGCGCCGGGAACTCCCTGCCGCTTGCCGTCCGGTTTGCAAAACCAGCGCTGACCATTTCAAGGCGCGGCGTGTGTCGACCCTTGGTTTCGGGAGAATGCAGGCGCACCGACCCCTGACAGCTGTCGGCGGCCGGCAGGCATTGACGGAATGGCCTGCTCCCGGCCCGCTCGCCGTTGAGCGGGATGAGGACAGCTTCGGATGACGGCATGGCGTTTCTACGGCCGCGAGAGTGAACTCGCAAAGCTGATCGACGAGCTGGACTACCGGATGTTCCATTCCGCAACGATCAGCGGCCGGCGGGGCATCGGCAAGTCCAGCCTGTTGCTGGAGGCGGCAGCCCTTCGGCCCGCCACAACACCACTGGTCATGTGCGAACTGCCGTCGCCGGAGGAAGGGGCGACCGAGGCATGCCGGGTCCTTTCCGTGGCTGTCGAACAAGCCGGCCTCGGAAGGCTGCTGGGCAGCCTGCGCCCGCGCTCACCCAATCACAGCGACCGGATGTGGTTTTCGGCAATCGTCAGGCACCTGCTGGAAAACGGCGCTGTGGTGGCGCTCGACGAGTTTCACCATGCCAGGGGTCTTTTTCTCGAAAGCAGCATCAAGGTCGTGATCGACCGCCTGAAATTCACCAGGGCGAAGCGCCCGGAGCTCGGCAAGCTGTTCGTCATGGGATCGCACCAGCAACAGCTGTTTCGCATGCCGCTCTATGATCAGCCGCTCTGGGGGCGTTTCGGCGCCGCGGCACGGCTCGGCCAGTGGAAGCTTTCGACGGTGATGGAGATGGCGCGCGAGCACGGGTTTCTTGCCCATCCGGGGCGTTTCATGACGCTCTGGACGGCGTTTGGCGGCCTGCCTAGCCAATGGGAAGGGTTTGCAGTCGACAGGGATGCGGAAGCGCTGCGAGACTTTGCGGCGTGGCTGGACGATGATGACTGGCGACTGGCGTTTCTCGACCGCCAGCGCGCGCGGATTGTGGAGGTGGCCGGCGAGCGATACGATGATGGCGCCTTTGTCGAGCTGGCGCCGGCTACCCGCGATCTGTTGTTGTGGTTGGGTCGCCATGCTCCACGAGGCGCCAGGGAGCACGAATTGCCGGCAGCGTTGCGCAAGCGAGCCGACCCACCTCTAGAGGAGTCGTGCGGAACGCTCGTCAGGCATTTGGAGTTGCTTGCCGGGCGGGTTGAGTTCCTCGGCGATTCCCGGTTCTGCAACTGGACTGTCACTGACTGCCTCGCCAAGTTTCAGATTCATGTCTTCGGAGTTGGAATGAGAAGGGTCAAGCGACGTGCAGTTCCGGGCATGGGCCTGCGCAGGCGCAACGGCGAACTTGATCGCTTGAAAACACTTGAGGAATGCAGTCTCGAGCGGATGGCGGCAGCCTTCTACGCCGAACTGCCATGGGTCAGCGAAAGCGAGTGCAATGTCTGGCGGCGTCAGGATCCGGGTGGCGCGGCGAGGACCGGAAACCAGGTCGAGATTGACGTGCTGGCACGTCCCCATCCAGAGAGGGGAGGCGGGCCAGTCGTGTTCGGGGAATGCAAGCGAAACCCGGAACAGCATCGCCGAGGGCAGCTGGAGCAGGCAATCGACCGCTTCATGGAAGCGCTGGAAAACTTGGAGAGGCGGCGGCTCTTCCATCAGGAGGATCCGCCCGAGTTGCGAGACCTGCGTCGGCGCCGGCGGAGCAAGGTCTTGATTTCGCCGGAATTCACGGCTGCCCAGCGCAGGCGCCTGGAAGGCGGCGGTTTCTCCTGTCTCGACATACCCGAGATTGCACGGCAACTGGAACAGGTGTCGAAGGATGCCCGGACCCTTCGGCTCCTGCAGCCGATTCCGAGCCGTGACGCTGATCGTCGTCCGACATGTGGGTTCGCCGGAATTGACGGTCCTTTCCGATGGCAGAGCGCCGCAATGTCTTGCATGCGATGTCCGCAGCCGGTTGCGGCAATGTCGACTCAGGGATTGAGCAGGGATGCATTTCGATGTCGGCGGGTGTCCAGGGCAAGGGAATCATTGGTTGATTGAACCGACACAGCTTGCCAAGTGCAGGCTTTCATGTCGGGTCGACGAGCACATGGCGGTTTCCGCCTGAATGTCGGCGGGAGCCTGCAATCAAAGGAGTGGGGCATGCTTTCCAGTGAAATGATCCAATTGATCGAGAATCATTCTGCGGGGATGGTTGCGACCCGACGGGCCGACGGCAATGCAGCGGTGTCGCCCAAGGCGACGTTTGTCGTGCTTGACAGCGCCACAATTGCCTTTGGCAACATACGTTCGCCCGGGACCGTGGCCAATCTCCGCAGGCATCCTGAACTGGAAGTCTGCTTTCTCGATGTTCTGGAGAGAAAGGCCGTTCGAATCGCTGGCAGCGCGCGGATTGTCCGCAAGCGAGAAGCGACACCTTCCCTTGCGAAGGCATTCAACAATGTGTGGCCGGACTATGTCGATCTGATGAGTGCGTATGTCGTGATATCCATATCCGCAGCCGAATTGATCCTTTCTCCGGCCTACGACATTGGCATGACCGAATCGGAACTGCGCGAGCTGTATCGAGCAAAACTGGGCATTGATGCCAGATGACGATTTCTCGGGTTCGGCGGCAGGGATGCACGCTTTCGCTGCTGCCCGAAGAGGTGGACAAGCGACTTTCGATCGGGACAGAGAATGAAGCTGCCTGACGGAAGCGGTTCGTTCGCTGCAGGTCACCACCCGACGCCAAGGGCCAGGGAGTGCGCCGCCGTTCTGCAATTGGCTTGCGGTTCAGACCGGCATGGGTTCGACTTGAACATTCCCAGGCGGTTGCATAACCAAGCTGTGCACACTAAATGGACAGCATGGGGCCATAGCTCAGTTGGGAGAGCGCTTGAATGGCATTCAAGAGGTCAGGGGTTCAAATCCCCTTGGCTCCACCAACCCACTTTCACGCTACAACCGGGGCCACGATGCAGCCTTTTGCACCGGGAGAATCGAGTTCGTTCCGGCGTGGAAAGTGGCAGCTTGGATGAACACGGCAACACTCTCGGCAGCAAGAACCGAACTTGATCAGTCACGAGGAACTTAAGGCAAAACATCGACGCATGCGCGTCGATGCGCCTGTGGATTTTGCGGTTCGCACCCATCGGGCCATCAGCTGGGTCAAGTGCGCCCAACAGCATGGCGCCGACCTGGACCTGAAGTTTCTGTGCCTTTGGATTGCGTTCAACGCGGCCTATGCCCGGCAACTGGACTTTTCGGATGGTCGGACGCCAGAAAAGATGCAGGTTGACAGCTTCTTCGACAAATTGTGCCAACTCGACGAGGGTGACAGGATATACAATGCCATATGGCAGGAGTTTCCGGGCCCACTGCGCACGCTTTTTCGCAACAAGTTCGTGTTCAAGGAATTCTGGCTCTACAAGGAAGGCAAGCGCAGCAAGTCGGAGTGGAAGTACAGATTCAAGGCCGACCGAAGTAACTTCAAACGCGCAGTTAGACGCAAGCAGACCTGGCGTGTCCTGACGCTGCTGTTCGCAAGACTGTACCTGCTTCGCAATCAGCTGGTTCACGGGGCAGCCACTCACGGAAGTGGCATCAATCGGCAGCAGGTTCGCGACAGCGCGGCGATACTTGCGGTCCTTGTGCCCACCTTCATCGACATCGTGCTGGAGAACCCGCTGGAGGATTGGGGCAGTCCCAGCTTTCCTGTGTTGCATGAGGAAGAGCCGCCATTGGCTTGAGAGGGAAGCCGACCGTTCGGTCAGGTGTTGCCGCGAAATGGATGACGGCACCTGCCTCGATGAAACCAATGAGCATCGGGAGGCGGCGGTCGTTTGGATGCACTTGGCGAAGGCATGCCCCTGCGGTGGAATTCGAGTTCATTTTGCCGCCTGCCGGCACGGACCCGGATGCATGGCCACAACCACGCCATTGCGAAACCACATTGCGGCACGCCTTGTCCAGTCCTGGGTTCCAGTGCAACCCCAGTCCCCCATGTTGTTGCCGGGCGGACTGCGTCGGTGCACCGTTTCTCCCGGTGGAATCCTCGGGACTTATGTCCTAATTGTCCCGAAGCTCGATCGAATGCCGGGGTAACTCCATCCACGGGCTGATTGTTGTTCCGCAGGGAGAGGCTTGGAGGAATCCAGTTGATAGTTCAAAGTCAGATACAGCCCCGCCACGAAGTGATTGGTTCGCTCGTTGCCGTGGCGACCGGCAGGCGACCGGCAGATCTCGTGATTCGAAACTGCCGCCTGGTCAATGTTCACAGCCGCGAGATTCTGTCGGCACAGGACATCGCCATTGCAAACGGCAGGTTCGCCTATTGCGGTCCCGATGCGAGCCATTGCATCGGCGAATTGACGATCATCGTCGAGGCCGGAGGCCTCATGGCTTTGCCCGGCCTGTGCGACGGGCACATGCACATCGAATCCGGAATGCTGACGCCGGCGAGATTTGCGGAGGCCGTCATGCCGCACGGCACAACCACAATGTTTGTGGACCCTCATGAAATTGCCAACGTGCTTGGCCTGAAGGGTGTCGAAGCCATGAATGCCGAGGCAGTCATGCAGCCCATCAACATCTTCATGCAGGTGCCGTCATGCGTCCCGTCAGCGCCCGGACTCGAGACGCCCGGAGCGGAAATCACGCCAATGGACGTTGCCGAAGCCATGCAGTGGGAGAACATCGTCGGTCTCGGCGAGATGATGAATTTCCCGGGCGTGATCGGCGGCGACGAGAAAATGCTTGCCGAAATGGCGATCACCATGGCCGCCGGAAAGGTTGTCGGCGGCCACTATGCCTCTCCGGATCTCGGAATGCCCTTCCATGCGTATGCCGCCGGCGGAGCGGCCGACGATCATGAGGGAACGCGGGAAAGAGACGCTGTGGCTCGGGTGCGCCAGGGGATGCGGGCGATGCTGCGGCTGGGCTCGGCCTGGTATGATGTGGAGCGGCAAGTCACGGCCATAACCGAGCGTGGCCTCGACCCCAGAAACTTCATCCTGTGCACGGACGACTGCAATGCGCAGACGCTGGTCGAGGACGGGCACATGGACCGTGTCGTGCGTCATGCAATTTCCTGTGGCTGCGACCCGCTGGTTGCCGTCCAGATGGCGACCATCAACACTGCCACGCATTTTGGCATGGAGCGGGAAATCGGATCGATTGCTCCTGGCCGACGTGCCGATGTCCTTCTTGTGGACAATCTTGAGGAACTTTCGATTCTGCAGGTGTTCGCCCGCGGCAGGCTGGTCGCCCGGGAGGGCAAGTTGCTGGCAACCCTGCCGCGTGCCGACTGGCCGCGCGAGTCCAGGCAATCGGTCAACACAGGCCGCGAACTGACAGACGACGACTTCAGCATCTGCGCTCCGCCGGGCGGAGGCAACGGCGCCGCGCTGGCCAGGGTGATTGGCATCATCGAAAACCAGGCTCCCACGAAGGAGCTGTTGGTTGAGCTGCCGGTTTCGGGTTCGCTGGTGAACGCAAGCGCAACGGAGGATGTTTGCCAGGCGGCGCTGGTTGAACGGCATCGCGGCGCCGGCAGGGTCGTCAACGGCTTTGTCCAGGGTTTCGGCTACAATGGCGACATGGCCATGGCTTCGACCGTGGCGCATGATTGCCACCACATGATCGTGGTCGGCACGTGCCGTCAAAACATGGCGCTTGCAGCCAACCGGCTCGCCGAAGTGCAGGGAGGCGCAAGTCTCTGGCGTGAAGGCGAGGAGGCTGCACTGGTCGAACTGCCGATAGCCGGGCTGATGTCAGATCGGAAGGCCAAGCATGTGGCTGCCGCTTCCAGAAAGCTGTCCGAGGCAATGGCACAGTGTGGCTGCCACTTGAACAACGCCTTCATGCAGCACTCCCTTCTGGCGCTGGCGGTGATACCGGAATTGAGGATCACCGATTTGGGGCTGGTCGATGTGCGCAAGTTCGAGCTGGTCGATCTCTTCTGCAACGGCTGAAGGTCAGGAAGCGCCCGGAAGCGGTGTCGCCACTTTCGGCGGGAGGTGAGGAGAATGAAGCTGTGCCCAATCATGCAGCTTCGAATCTTTCGGCGCTCAACCTTAAGCGCATCAAGGCGACTGAGGAAGGAGGAGGCCATCGCAACTGGCCGGAACAACTGAAGCTTGAGCGCCACAAGTCCCTTTCGGGCCATGCCGATGCATATGGCCGGATGGCATGGAACGCTCCCGCTTCCGGGTTGACCACTCGATGCATCAGTTACCCGAACGGACGTTTTGGTCATCCGGAGCAAAATCGTGCCGTTGGCGTTCGCGAAGCCGCCTGCTTGCAGACCTTTCCGGAGAGTTTCATCTTCAAGGGTGTCATTGCTTCAATGGCCAGACAAATCGGCAACGCAGCGCCAGTCATGCTGGCGGAGCGGATTGGCGAGCGATTCAAGGAGCACCTGAACGGTGTAGGGAGCCTCTCCTGATGGCGACTTTCAGAACTCGCGCCCGCACTGTCGACATGCTGGGACGGCAGCAAATTGCCGGAATTCCCACGGCGATCAGTGAATTGTTCAAGAATGCGCACGATGCATACGCCGACCGGGCTGAAATCGATTTCTACCGCTCGGATGGACTGTTTGTGCTGAGGGACGATGGAGTCGGAATGAACCGGAAGGACTTTGAGTCCCGATGGTTGACAATCGGCACTGAAAGCAAGTTCGACGCCACTCATGCGCCACCAATCAACCGGCAAAGGAATCGTCGTCCCATGCTCGGGGAAAAGGGCATCGGACGGCTCGCGATAGCGACGATTGGTCCGCAACTTTTGGTGCTCACCCGTCCAATGCACGACGACGAAGAACCAAACCTCACTGCTGCCTTTCTGAATTGGCGCATATTCGAGTGGCCGGGGATTGATCTCGACGAAATTGAGATCCCGCTGCTGGAATGTCCCCCAGGAACGCTGCCTTCAGCGCACGACGTAGCCGAGATGGTTGGCAAGTTTCGTGTGCACGCCGAAACAGTTGGTCGCCGAGTCGAGAGGAAACTGTTGACGAAGCTCGTCGACGAACTGAACGATTTCGATGTCGACCCGCAAGACATTGATTCCTACCTGCAGGAACCGTCACTGCGAGGTGACGGGCACGGAACTCATTTCCTGATAAAGCCTGCATCCGAGCTGCTTTTGG
>JAPOOS010000073.1 GCA_026713305.1 Paracoccaceae bacterium | reverse complement strand
TGGAAGAGGGCCATGATGAACATGCATTCACCGAGCGACAGCTTTCCCTGGCGGAAGCGCTTTCGCTCGCTGGGGATCAGGTGATGGCGTTGCCATTGTTCGAAGAGGATGGCGAAGTCGTCGAGACAAACGAACAGAGCTATGATAGACATTTCATTCATGGGAGGGATCCTTGTTTTAGATTTTCCCCATCGAATCATGTTCTTTGGGGAATTGGAATCCCTCCCAACAAAAAATTTTCCCTGCTTATCCAGAATCGGGGTAAGCTGAAACTCGGACCGATCCCGAGCGACAAGCCGGTGAAGCTGACCGTGGAACTGCCTGCGTCTCTCCATCGCGATCTCATCGCCTATGGAGAAATCCTCGGACGAGAGGCAGGGCAGGGGCCGATCGAACCGGGCAAGCTGGCAGTCCCATGCTTGAGCGGTTCATCGCGACGGATCGCGGGTTCGCCATGGCGTGGTGGAGTGGCAGTGACAAAAGCCGATACAAAGCCTAGGAAAGGCCCCTCTAACCTCCCTATCCGCAATTTAAGATCAGGCGGTCTTGCTTTAACAATGTCCCATTGCGGCTTTGCGGCCTGGCTGACACGGCACAGAGTCCCGGCGTCGGACAAAACACTCGGGAGCATCATCTCGTTTTGATGCCGCGCGCGACTTCAGACAGAGAGGCACTCAGGCTGCGATCTTGGTTGATATGGCTCGCGCCAACAAATGTCTCAATGCTTCGATATGCGCACGTGCGGGACCAGTGACATCCAGTGTCGCAACGATGAGGGTCTCTTCGGCAGTTTCGCTTGCTATGGCATAGCGGGTACAGATCGGATCTGGTGGCAATCCGCCGTGGTGTGGATAAAGCAGCATGACATTGAGGCACCGATAGAGATGGCTGTAGGCCATCAATTGATACACGTCTGCCTGACTGACTCCCTGCTTCGGGTCGTCGATGCGGGGTGCCATCCGTTTCCATTTCGTGTCGATGACGAGCATGGTTCGATCGCCCTGCCGGATGATGAGATCAGGCTTGGTCCGAAAGCGCCCCGTACTCTCTTCGAAAAGGCAGTCTCGGTGGCCACCTTGCACTGCGACACGGTAACCTCTGCCTGCCAAGGCACGGGTGACCAGTCTGGCGACGTATTGCTCGAACAAGGCATTCATCTCGAACAAGAGCGCATGTCCATCGATCGCTCCTGCAGTGGTTTGCTGATGCCGGTCCGTGAGAAGTAGCCGAGCAAAGGAAAGAAGCTCGCTCCACCGCTGATTTGTCCGATCCAAAGTGACTTGGTCCCATCGCAGCGCAGGGACGGGAACCTCGGTCACATCCGCATAGGCAAAGCCGAGTTCGCGCAGAATGCGCTGGTTGTCGGTGGCCTGAGCAAGCCGCCGCAAACGTGTCACGGCGGCGCGCATCACCTGATTGAGAGCTATGTCGGAAGACAGCTCATCATAACGACAGGCAAGCCTTTGCGGCGCAACCGCATGGCGCGAAAACTGCCGGATGACATCGAGGCGCCCGCGTAGAATAGGAAGGTCCTCTGCGTGTTCCAGATACCGGCGCGGCAGTCCCAAGCGCACCGCTTCCAGGAGGCGCGCGCAGAAGAGGCGGATTAGCAGTTCCAGAACAGTGTCTTTCTGCCAACCAAGCTGTGTCAGGGAACCCGCGTCGATCCGCAAATCATGAACGACTGCGAGCATATGAATTAGTCGGCGGCGAAGAGCATCATCTGTGGCTTCGCATTCACCAAGGCCTTCGATCTTCGGAAGGATCTCCAACTGACAGCCCTCCGCAGCAATCACGCCGACCACGCCGCGGGCACGCAGGCCTTTGCGGCCGTGTTCCAGTACACCTTCACCGCCGCGTCCAGCAAAGGTGGAGCGCGCCGCAACGGCAGCAATCCGATCAGCCTCCGCTTGCGGGATGGTCGTTTCGTCGTCCCCATAGCCGATGCGCTGCCATTCACGTAGGGTGCGTCGGATCATGTACCAAGCAGGCTAGAGTAATCGAAGCCATCCTCGGCGCTGCGCACATCCCATCGGAAACGCGGCATCGCCTCGCCATTGTCGAGGCCCGGAGGCGCGTTCAGAACCGACCTGTTGAGGAAACCGCCTTTGATCGGCCCGTCATGAGTGTCCAGATCGCCCAGGACCGCCGCAATCTTGGCCCAGTCTTCGAAGAAATATTCGGCCAGCAGCGGGATAACCTTGTGCCGCATCACCTCATCCACATCCGCTCGGGTGTCGCAGCTGGTGAAGTAGGCATGACCAATCTGATGGTCACGATCATAGAAATATTCGACGCGTTCGTTGATGGTCGACAGAAGCCGAGGCAGGTCGATGCCGGTCCGACCCGCGGCGTCCTTCAAAAGGGCTGAATTGGGCATCATCTCACGGAATGTGAACCGCCGTCGCAGCGCCGTATCAAGCAGGGCGATGGAGCGGTCTGCTGTGTTCATCGTGGCGACGGTATGCAGGTTCGACGGAACACCGAACTCGTCCCCGGAATAGGGGAGGCGCACCTTGAGCTGGTTTGGCTGGCCAAGCCGCTTGTCCGATTCCAGGAGCGTGATCAGCTCGCCGAAAACCTTGGAGACATTGGCGCGGTTGATCTCGTCGATGATCAGGACGAAGGATTCCGGTTCGGATGAACCCTCATTCTTCTGGCTGTTCATGTAGCGTTCGAGAGCCGGCACGTTGAGCGCTGCATATTCAAGCTGGCAGATCGATTTCTGCATAAAGCGCCGGGAGTGGATGTCGCTGACAGGAACGCCATCTCTGTCGATCCAAAGCCAGCGGACGGCGCGCCGATGGGCATATCCGCCTTCCAGGCGGGGCGCGAATTCGTAGCCCCCGGCAAACACCCCGATTGCCCGAAACATGCGGTTGCCCTTTGACACGATGACCATGTCGTCTTCTCGCACTTCGTTCCGGAAAGTGAATGGCATCTGCACCATGCCCGACCGGGCATCCACCTTTGCGTTCTGGTCACCCTGGGCCTTGCAGGCTTCGATGATGGCCTCGCGGCTTGCGAACTTCTCGTCGGACCAGTCGATATCCTCGATGCCAAGAAGTGTGTAGCCGCCTTTGATCGCCTCCTCAAAATGATGCGCGTCTTCGGGATTGTTCGCTTCGCCGATCGACATCTTGAAGACTTGGCGACCTTCAACGCGCACCGCGTCCTTTGCCGACGAATGCCCACGGCTGGTCTCGGCGCGTTTTGCGATGCGCCGGAAGATGCCCGGCACGGTTTCCAGCCGGAAACCGGCCGTGGATGTGTCCTCGCCATCATCCGCGCCAGTCATGGGCTGCCGTCCCTCGACGAACTCTTCATAGGCCATGGACTGATGAAACGTGACGAACTCGATCCGACCCGCAGCCAGCAGACCTTGGTAGACGGCCATGAGATCGTCGCGATTCTCTGGCACCGGCTTCCCACACAATCTGACGGCTTCGGCCGCCGTGCTGAACGTCTTCCCGGTGCCAGGCGGACCGTAGAGTATGAGATTGGTAGCAGCCACCGTTTCGTGCTGTTGTAGGCTGAAGCGAAACACCGTTGCCGAGCTTTGATCAGCCCCAATCCGTTCCGGAGCGCTGACCTGTGCAAGGTCCTGGAAAATCTTCCCTGCCAACGCCTGACAAATGTTCGGCCAAGCTTTGTTCAGACTGAGGGCCGTGTGCACGTCCCGAACGAGTACGTCGACATGGGATGCACCTTCTTCACGGGCCGGTTCGATGTAGTGTTCCAGCACGTGTTGGCGAATTCGATCAGCATCCTTAGCGACGCCGGGCGGTTCGCCCGCAACAAACCGACCGTATTGTGCCAACCAACTGCTCCAATTCAACAGACGGTTGTGCGGCTTCTCCGAATCCGGCATCAGGATTCGATAATCCTCGCCTCCGGAACGGGCATCGTCACGCATCGCTTTGAGACGTTCCCTGAGCCCCGTGAATTGATCGGCCTCCCAGGCCTCCTCAAGGTTCCGATAGGGCAAACCAAGCGCGCCGAGATTGCGCTCTATCGTTCGAACGGCATAGGTCCTGGAGTTTCGCCCGGCTTCGGATTGTGCTCCGCCCTGTTCCAGCCACGCCTTGAAATCGTTCTCGTCCTTCAAGTCAATGTCCCTTGTTTATCATCTGTTCCGCAGTCTCCAACTGTGCGATCACCCAATCGAAATCCAGGGCATCGTCAAGCATCATGCCCTGCATGGCCGCATAGTCCTGCTCGATGGCCTTGCGCAGCTGATCCTCAGGAACGATGCGGAGTGACCCGGGCACCGCTTCCTCGAACCGTTTCCAGGCCTGTCGTTGAACAGGATGTCGAGAAGCCGACAAACCCAGAAGTCCTTCTCGACATAGCTGGCCAGCGTGTCAAGGCGCTCTGCGGTCGCCTCGAACACATCGAGTCGGTCTTGGTCCGGCAGTGGAAGAAAGCGCTCGAAGTCCCCGGTCACGACATGGCCGGCGTGCCCGAATCCGCAAGACTATGGGCGAGGGGGACGGCCCAACCAGGCAGGCTTGCACTGTTGCGGGCAAGATCCATCTTGATGCAATCCGGCAAGGAGCGTCGCAGGGTCGCGACGACGCGGTCATCCTTCACTGCGTCAGGCCCCAGCCAGCGCAGCGCCTGTGCTACGGGGGCCGCGGGTCGCCCGGCCCAAGCCATGACCGCCGGCCCGGCATGCTTAAGGCGAATGGTGCGATTGCCGATCTTCACATCCCGCGTGGCGCCATCGGTGAGATAGCTGGCCTTCGCCGGAACGGCATTGGTCAATCCAAGCTGGTTCGCCGCCGCAATTCCGTCCGGCATGATTCGGACGCTGTCCCTTCGGGTCAGGGCTGCCAATACCTTGTCGACATCGACCGGCGCCGCACGGTTCAGAACGGCGCTGCTGCGCGGCAAATCATAAAGCCCCCGGCCCACACGACGCAGGTCTCCGGCCTTGGCCAGCCGCGAGAGCGCCTGGTCGACCGCGGCGCGGCTGCCAAGGTCGAGGAAGTCACGGGCGGTGCACACCCACTTGCCCCGACCCCGTGCGCGGATGCGCCTCATGATTTTGTCCTTGATCGCAGTCATTTGGTTTCTCCCTTTGCGCTTTCTCTGTCAGAAAAACAGTCATGTTTTCTGACAAGTTCAACCTGCGTTGGCAGCTGGAGATGAGACCGCTGGTCGAACGTGCCACCAAGCGAAGGGCACGAGAGCAAAGAGCAGCCGACGATCTCAGCGCCAGTGTGTCCCGCCCAAGAAGGGGTTGCGAGAGAGGAGCTACCCCGATTCTGGATATGCAGGAGGACTCTTTGTTGGGAGGGACTCCATATTCCCCAATGAACGTGCTTCCATGGGGAAACCAAGAAACAGGATCCCTCCCATGAATGAAATGTCCATCACAGCTCTGTTCGTTTGTCTCAACGACTTCGCCATCCACATCGAACAATGGCAACGCCATCACCTGATCCCCGGCGAGCGAAAGCGCTTCCGCCAGCGTCGCGTCATCGAGACGCTGTTCGGCCGACTCAAGGAGGGCATGCGACTGGAACACAGCAGGCGCCGTTCGGCGACCAACGCATTGTTGCACGTCGTTTCGTGTCTGGCCACATGCATTCTGGAAGGAAAGGCAACTGGAATGCGTGGCCTTTCTTGCACAGAATTGGGGTTGAACAAGAGCGAAACGCCAATGTCAATTGCTGCATCAGCGTCAGTGGGAGTCCCAAGAAGTCCTTTCAAGAAAAGCTTCAAAGCACAGTTTCAACTGCACAATGCCAAGCGATGACAGCAACGCTAGCTACGAAAATCAGGTTTAAGGCAAGCCCAACAACCCCAAGCAAAACCCACGCAAGAGTTTCCCGTTTGCAGAGAAGCCATTCCCACAATCTCATTGTTGTTCCTTTCAGTCTACACAATCAGGATGATGGTCAAACAGATCACCAAGACCTTCAAAGCAACATTTTCTCCTTCTCCTGTTTGCTTCTTTGGGTCTTCCACGCGGTCATTTGGAGCTGTGCCGCCAAGCCATGGCGGCGACTTCTCAACGATCGAGACGGGCGGTCGGGACTGTTTGATTGAGGCAGGCCGCAAGATGCCGGGCCTGAGCCGCTGGCTGCATAACGAATGCGGCGGCTAATCTGTCAGACTATGCGCTGTCGAAATTGACGCCGCGAAATGCGGTGCGTCTGTTCAAGCTCATGGGCGCCATGAACCCCTCGATGAGCATAGTGTTGCATGTCCAATAGAATCCAACAGCGCTTTTTTCAAGTCATTCCGTGCGGATTGCGACAGCTTTTTCCCGAGTTGTTTCGTATGCAGTGTCGCTTGACGGGGGTGATGGTGAACATGCGCCCGGGACAAACGGTTGTCTCGGAGTCTGGCTGGCGAGAGGCTTGTTGCAGCACGCTGGCCTACTGCGATGCCGACGGCAAGCGGCTGGTGACGCGGGAGGTCGAGCGGGTGCGCCCCGATGTGTGGCGCCGGCGGCAGAGGGGATGTTGCATGCCACATTCTTCTTTACCAGCGGCAAGAGAACTTCCAGAGAAAGTTCCTGCAACACAGCACGGAAACCAGTGCAGTCCGGCGCTGACCTTCCGGGCGCTGGAGAAGTCGGGTCGTTTCGACGCTGCGTGGGATCTGCTCCGGTCATGCGGAAAACCGAAACCGTCCCCAGCGAACGGCGGCTGGCGACGGCGGCCTGGACAGGCGTGAAAGTGTCTCAGAGAGCGAATCACTCCCTGCAGTTCAGCTAAACCAGGAGGACCTGCGTGCCTATCTCCGCGTGATCGAACAGTATCTTGATGTGCTCGTTGTAGAGACCGATGCAGCCGTTCGACGACGGACGGCCTATCTTCCGCTCGTCGTGCGTGCCATGAATGCGGTAGTACTGCCAGGAAAGGTACAGCGCGTGCGTGCCCAGGGGATTGTCCGGTCCGGGAGGCATGTATCTTGGCCAGTCGG
>JAPOOS010000074.1 GCA_026713305.1 Paracoccaceae bacterium | reverse complement strand
TCAGACTTCCTCAAGTTGAAGCTGTCTCCATACACGCCGTCCTTTCGAAAGAAGTCGGCTGCAAGCTGTTGCAGGAAGTTCCGGAGGATTGACCGAAACTGACGGTAGGCCTTGTTCTCCTGAAATCCCTCGCGTCCCGCCCTTTCCCGCAGGTTGCGATTCCTGTCGGCGTCGATTTCCACTGCTCCAAACATCATTCGATGCGAAAAGTAGTAGTAGTATGCACTCTTTGTGCGCCTGTACTCGATGTCGAGCCAGTCATAGTCGGTATCGCCATAGGGCAGCACGCGAATTCCGTTCCGATAGATGTAGAGTCCCCCAATCTGACCGGCCTTGTTTGCCAGTCTTGCATGATCTTCGTGAGGAATTGTCGAATGCCTGCTTTCCCCCTCGAACGCGGCAATTCTTATGGAAAACGGTCCGCAGTTGGTCGGCGCACCATGACCGCCTCCCCAAGGTACAGCGTGATTGGGTACCTTCTCCCCATGTATGGAAACCTCTCCCAGGAACTGACCGTATTCGTCGAACTCGCCGCAAACCATGTGGTCCGCATTCAATGCCTCGTCCGGAGTGAAGAACTGTTCGTTCCCTATCAGGTCTTCAACCAGCAGCAGGTCCGTCCTGTGATCGCGGAACGCAGTCTGAATCACATTGTCCGTGCCAGGTGTCATTGAATTGCTGAACCCTAGCAACGCCCTTTTCAGGGGTGTTGCCTTCCCACTCGCGGCAGATCCGCCAGATTGAAGTTTGTCGTCAATGTCGTCCAAGAGCAGCTCGGATGCAGGCTTTACCAGGAAATGAGTTCCGTGCCCGTCACCTCGCAGTGACGGTTCCTGCAGGTAGGAATCAATGTCTTGCGGGTCGACATCGAAATCTTTCAGTTCGTCGACGAGCTTCGTCAACAGATTCCTCTCGACACGGCGACCAACTGCTTCGGCTTGCACACGAAACTTGCCAACCATCTCGGATACGTCGTCCGCTGAAGGCAGCGTTCCTGGGGGACATTCCAGCAGCGGGATCTCAATTTCGTCGAGATCAATCCCCGGCCACTCGAATATGCTCCAATTCAGAAAGGCAGCAGTGAGGTTTGGTTCGTCGTCGTCGTGAATTGGACGGGTGAGCACCAATAGTTGCGGGCCAATCGTCGCAATCGCGAGCCGTCCGATGCCCTTTTCCCCGAGCAAAGGACGACGGTTTTTTTGCCGGTCGATTGGTGGCGCATGAGTGGCGTCGAACTTGCTTTCAGTGCCGATTGTCAACCATCGGGACTCAAAGTCCTTCCGGTTCATTCCGACTCCATCGTCCCTCAGCACGAACAGTCCATCCGAGCGGTAGAAATCAATTTCCGCCCGGTCGGCGTAGGCATCGTGCGCATTCTTGAACAATTCACTGATCGCCGTGGGAATGCCGGCAATTTGCTGCCGCCCCAGCATGTCGACAGTGCGGGCGCGAGTTCTGAAAGTCGCCATCAGAAGAGGCTCCCTACACCCGCCAGATGCTCTTTGAATCGCTGGCCAATCCGCTCTGCCAGGAGGGCTGGCACTGCGTTGCCGATTTGTCTGGCCATTGAAGTAATGCCACCCCTGAAGATGAAACCCTCTGGAAAGGTCTGCAAGCAGGCGGCCTCGCGAACGCTAATGGCACGATTTTGTTCCGGATGACCAAAACGTCCGTTCGAGTAACTGATGCATCGAGTGGTCAGCCCGGAAGCGGGAGCGTCCCATGCCATCCGGCCATAGACATCGGTATAGCCCGAAAAGGACTTGTGGCACTCAAGCTTCAGTTGTTCCGGCCAGTTGCGATGGCCTCCGCCTTCCTCCGTTGCCTTGATGCGCTCAAGGTTGAGGGCCGAAAGATTCGCGGCTACATGATTGGGCACAGCTTCATGCTCCTCACCTGCCTCAATCCGAGGAAGATCTTCAATCCAGTTCCTAACGGTAGTGTATCGCTTGTTGGGCGTTCCTGGTCCGTGTGTCTCATCCGGCAGCTTGATTGCACCATGCCGGCTCGCCATCAGTACAAGCCGACGGCGTGTTTGAGGAATTCCAAACTTGGCCATGCAAAGGGCCCGGTAATCCACCCGATAGCCGGCCAAGTCGAGCCGACCCAGAAAATCACCGAATGGTTGGCTGTCGCTATCCAGCTCCTGAAGGCCAGGAACGTTCTCCACGAACACCAAGTCCGGTCGGCAACTTTCCACCAAAGATGCAAACCTGGCAAGCAACGGCACGCGCTCGTCATTGTTCAAGTTCGGTCGCTGCGTATTCTGCTTGGAAAAGGGCTGGCATGGTGCACAACCTGCAAACAGGACGGGATGCGGTTGTGCCAACTCCACCCTCCTCCTGATCGTTTCATCGTTCACCTCCCGGATGTCTGCAAATTCAAAGTGGGCCTCAGGGAAGTTGGCTTCGAAGCTTGCCCTGGCGTCCGCGTCGTGGTCCAAGGCAAACGCAATGTCCATGCCGGCATTTCGAAACCCGCAGCTTGCGCCGCCGCAGCCAGAGAAAAAGTCGAACACCTGCACCGTCACTCGGACCACCTCCGAAACTCTCGCGCGCACGTTGATCCCGCCAGCCCGCGCATCCATTCGAAAGGGGTCAAAGGACCTTTGCGCACAGTGTGAAAAGACCCTTTCCCGCACACAGGCTGTCCGGAAAGTCTACAACAGCCTGTGCGTCAAGTCCAAGAGGCTTGAACAGACCGCCTCTTCCTGGCCGCTGGCCAAAAGTCCTCCGCCATGAAGCAAGTCAAACGAGTGTTGCGACTCCTTCGTTGGATTCAATGCACATAGCGGAATGCAGAAATCACTGCCGCCGTGCCGGAGAGAGAACTGCTGCGGCAGCAGCGCAGCAACGGGGCGCTCAACACCTTCCCGACCTCACCTTCACCTCCCGCCGAAAGTGGCGACACCACTTCCGCGCGTTTCCTGACCTTCAGCCGTTGCAGAAGAGATCGACCAGCTCGAACTTGCGCACATCGACCAGCCCCAGGTCGGTGATCCTCAATTCCGGTATCACCGCCAGCGCCAGAAGGGAGTGCTGCATGAAGGCGTTGTTCAAGTGGCAGCCACACTGTGCCATTGCCTCGGACAGCTTTCCGGAAGCGGCAGCCACATGCTTGGCCTTCCGGTCGGACATCAGCCCGGCTATCGGCAGTTCGACCAGCGCAGACTCCTCGCCTTCACGCCAGAGACTTGCGCCTCCCTGCACTTCGGCGAGCCGGTTG
>JAPOOS010000178.1 GCA_026713305.1 Paracoccaceae bacterium | reverse complement strand
CGAACGCCAGCTTGCCCTGATTCGAGCCGCATCGTTTGGCGCTGTGTTTGGCGTAATCTTCTGTGTTGTGCTGACAATGTACGACATCCAGTCGCAGGTGACCGCAGGATATTGAAGGGCGGAACGGCGCATTCTTCACGTCGTGCTCGACGGCGTTGGTTTCTGGCTTCGTTGTCGCTGCCAAGCGGATTGGATCAGCGGGAATGCGGTGCCAAGAGTTCGTCGGCGACTCCTGCACGAACTCGGCAGGGCAAGCGCCGCGTTGTGTGGAGAGGCTCGAATGCAGACTGCCAACGGCCTGCGGTCACTTGCACATGATGCCGTTCGAGCAGAGATCAATCCGCACAAGATCGACGATTTCTTGGCCTTCGGTGCCCATGCCTGGACCCTTGCAGGGGACTGTGTGGCCACTTTCAGGCATTTGCACCAATGATTCTGTCGGCAGTTGTGGTGTCTTGACCAAGCAAGATCGGCAGCAATCGGATAGTTGCCATTGTCGGTCAATCCCGCTGCAATGACGTCAAATCTTGTTGCCCAAGGCTCAAGACCTGCTGTGTTGGCGAGCTGACTTGCTTCTCAATTGACCTTGGGCCTTGTTGACTTGCCGCCATGCACGGTTGGTTCAAGGCACCATTGAAGCCGGAGAATGTCCAGACTCTGTAGAACTTCGTCATCCAACCTTAGAAGATCAATGAGCATTGCCTTGTCTAGATCCAGTCTGGCCTGGTCCCTGTAGGCTTCGTTGGCGGGCAGGAAGCACCTATTTCGAAAGTTTTCAAAAATCCCATTGCACTGAATTATCTGACTCCGCGAAATATTGCTAACGTCAAGCGTCATGAGATTTGGATGTCGAGCGATGCTAAGGCTACACCTGCCTTGTTGTTGTCTGGTGCCCTCCCACCAAAAGGATATCAACCCAAGTGTCGAGTTTGCCCACAAGACAAGCGGAATTTCCCATTGCACTTTCTTTGGCAGGAAGTTGGGCCACGCTCTCCCACCGATGCTGATACGCTCGGTTAGGCAGGCAGCAAGTGGCTGGGAGTTAATTCGGAAATCAACACTGAAGTGGAGCCTAGACGCGGTTCGTTTCCAAGTCTCGTGTGCCCTCTTTTCGCAATTCGTCCTGATTGTTCCCTTCATGTCAGGGGCGACCACCAACCGACGCTCGCGTTTGGCATCATGATTCCAGAGCATGGGAAACTCCGGACATTCATCAGGACTTAGAGGCGCACTGGCGAACGGTCCTCGTGGCGGTTTCTCCTTTTTCGGTGGAGGTCCAGTAACGTCTCGGGATAGAACTCCCCGGCTACCAAGTTCACCTAGCCTTACAATTGGAACAGTTGCAGGCTTCGCAAGTTGCGGAAGCTTCAATTGCCCCGCATCAAGGTGCTCCAAAGTATCAGTCAGGTTTTCATGCCGAATGCCAATTGCTTTGCACGCAACACTTAGCGGTGCGCGCAGATACCAACCGACTTCATTTGTAGAGCCCAATGTCAATGTACCGCCCAAGAAACCCTCATGGCAGACCGAATCCAATGCGTCCGCAATCAATGCTCCTTCTAGCTTGGAATGTGGTCGCCTAAGTAGATTGGCAACAAGGGCTAGACATTTCCCATTCTGTCGAACCAACTCTCTGCGGGTCGCCACCAAAAGAATCTCTGCCATCCCGGTATCTGCGGAAAATGCTGTGTCAGTCATTCCGTGGTTGCAAATCGAGATGATTGTTACGTCCTTGTAATGGTCTTCCAAAAGCCTTCTCGCTTGCTTCCAGGAATCTCCTTGCCCGAGAGTTGCAGGAAGCACCAAGGCAAGGCATCCGCCAGGACGAAGTTTGGCATGTGCAAGATCCATGAAATATGAGGCCAACCCCGCATTGCCATCGCCGGCAGGGTACGGAAGTTCTCGCCAATTCCGGTGTTGGTTCTTTAGTTGCTGCCGGATCCCTTTGAGGCGATCTGACATTCGCCCTT
Source organism: Paracoccaceae bacterium (assembly GCA_026713305.1). Taxonomy (GTDB): domain Bacteria; phylum Pseudomonadota; class Alphaproteobacteria; order Rhodobacterales; family Rhodobacteraceae; genus MPNP01. The sequence continues at coordinate 1,798 of JAPOOS010000178.1, read as the reverse complement.
GTTCGTCACTTGAAGTTCCAAAGCCAGCGAAGGACGGGATGGGAACATCTGCAATTTCGTGATTGGTAGGTCGGGTAAAGGGCGGATTCATGATTACCAAATCACAGCTTTCGTGATCGAGAACGACTTCCTTTTGGGTTGTTGTGCCGTGTCCTCCCGACCGGGAAGTCGCGTCTTCGCCAAACAATGAGATTGCCGTTTCCTTTAGAATCAGGTCGAGCGACCCGAGCTGAACCTCATCATTGTCAACACCATATGGCATGGTGAAAACTCGTGTGTCTCCAAAAGTGGATCCGGGTTGAGCGCTGGATAGCATTGATGCCGTCAGATGAGTTGCCGCGGGCATGATGTCTGCAGCAACGAGCACACGCTCCATGAACTTTCGATGCAAAAGTCTGTCGTCGCCTCCGGTCCGACGATGCTTGACCGCAACGGAGTGCTGCGCAGCCGCTACCAAAGTGCCGGTTCCGCACGCGAGATCTGCAATTTGCAAGCTGGACACTGCTGTTGGATCATTCCAGTCTACTTGCAGTCTGCAAACGGCAAGTCCAGCCAATAGCGCTGCGCTCTCAGGCAGCGTGTAAAATGTGGCGAGGAACTTCCTGTCAGCAATGAGTCTTTGGAACATTTGTCCCGAAAGATCGTGCATTCTTGACGTCCCAAGGACTGCCAGTTTGTCCGCAAGCTTGATCATCATTTGCAGAAAGCGACCAGCGACCACACCGGGAATTGTGTCTAACAAGTCTATGGCAAGACCAAATATTGGCCAGTAATTCACTTCCAGAATGCCCCTCCAGCAATTCAGGACATTCAGCTTTGACACCAATCCATCTGTGTCGCACAGAGATTCTGGGGAGGAAATTCCGTGTTTGCCAGCCACAGCGCCCTGGAAGACAAACGCGTTGGCAATAATTGCCACAGCCATTCGAGTGGTTTGTTCGCAATCCGTCTGATGCAGAACAATCTCCATATTCTGGAATACATTCGGGCGACTGTCCACATACTGACGCAAATAGGCCGCTCCGTTGCTGATACCCTCTTCAAATGTATCTGTTGCCGCAGTTAGCCGGGTATTGGAGAGTGCCGCATATTCAATTGCGTCAGCGAGATTTTCCAATCCTCCACTCAGCCAACCATACTCAGGCCAACGTGCGGGTTCCATTTCGCTGCCAGAAATCAAACAGTAGTCGAAGGTGGCGTCCTTGATCAGATGCTCTAGATTGGTCTGTCGCTCAGAAAGATCAGCTGGAATGCGCACAGCCAACACCCCTTCCACTTCCTGACCGAAAATCTTGTTTCCCAGCCGCGCCTTTGCATCAAGTTCCACTTGGGAAGCCGGCGCAAACTCAGTTTCGATGACGACCGGCAACCCTCCAGGATGCAGGACAAGGATATCCGGTCGCCTTGATGGGAAGCCGTCAATCGTCCGGGTTTGTTCCGAACGAAGTACATCGCGACCCCCCCCCGCTTCCTTCCTCTCTCCAGCGAGGATTAAGCTGTCTCAAGAGTCTCCCGAGTTCTTGGTTGAACGCGGTTTCGTTCGTCCTTGGCCGACGCGCCTTTGGATTCCTCATCCTAGGTATTCCCTGCATGAGCGACAGTTCTGGTTTCCCAAACCCGATTGCACTCACTGCTCCGGAATTCAACCAACCGGCTAGCCCGAGCTCGTCCCCACGTGCAGGGGTTTTCCACAGACAATTGCGGTACATTGACATCTTGGTGCATGAGGTTTCGCATGGCCGTGCCAGTTTCGACGGAAAGAACAATTCTTCCGAAAGGCGATGAACGGTGCCGTCAT
>JAPOOS010000076.1 GCA_026713305.1 Paracoccaceae bacterium | reverse complement strand
CTTTTTGGAACTCCGACCGTTCGTCCCGGCACTGGGAAAACGTCGCTTGAAACACTGCACGAGACATTTGTCAGGGCACGCCCAATCAAGCTCAGAGGATGTCGATTCGAGCTTGTCTGGCGTTCGGTTGCGACTCTGAAGGCTGCAATGGGCAAGGACGGACTCGGAGAGGCGGCAGGAGCGGTACTCGTCATAAATGTCGACCAAAGCGTATGCTGGAACGTGCTGGAGCTTCGCCCCTGGCCACCCAATGGTCACGCAGGCAACCCACTTTGCATTGTTAGGAGGCCCGAGATGCAGGAATGCGAAGAAGGCGAATCCTGGGCCGCACGCAGGATTGATGGGGTGAGGAAGGAACTGGAAAAGCAGCGTGTGCTCGACATCACGCATGGGGAACGCATTAGAGATTTGAGCGACCTTTGTCGACTACGGGCTGTCGACCAGGGAGACATCGAGGCAATTTGCCGCTGGACCCGGCTGGCGGAACTTCTGGCCACCGACATGCCTGCAAATTCGCTGGAGAGACTCGGAATCCACCCAAAGGGACCTGAGAACCAGTGTTGGCCAACAAGACCTGCAAATTCTACAACTAGTGGCAACTGGCAGAAGATATGGGGTTGCCCGTCAGCGCCGAAGGTTGAAGGATTCCTTCCTCATGCGCTCGAGAATTCCATACGCATGTTTCGGGATGGCAACGATGTCAAGCCACTGGGAATTGTCATTGAGAACCCTGTTGGAGAGAAGATGACAGCTGGTTTTGCGGAGTTGGTGCGCCAGACTGCCGGACCTCTGCATGTCTGGTCCGTTACCTGTGCCGCCACGGCACTCGCGGCTGATACATTGGCTGGTCAGCTTGGGCGGAAACGAAATCCACCGGCCTGGCTCGACCATGTGCCCTGCATTGAAATGAGAGTACGTGATCCGGAATGTGACACTGAAGCAATTTGGAATCAAGTGATCAAGGCAGACGAGGCTATTCCAGCTGGAAAGATCTACATCAGCGAGCTGAACATGGAACGACGTGTAAGTCTAGCGCCAGGCATCGAGCACATTCACCTTCATCTGCGCCGAGGGCGGGACGGGAATTGGGACGAACGCTACAGCGGCAGGAACACCGGACACACGATTCAACCGAGTGACCATGAAATGGTGATTGAGCCGCGCGCGAAAGTGCGACCGCTTTCAGGGGAGGCACAAATCGAGTTTGCGGAACATCTTCCGAACGGTGCGACTCGGACACTTGAAGCCTCGAGGACCGCCATCAAATGGAGCGAGATGGCCGGGACTAAACCGAAGGAACTTAGCAGCATTCCCGAGCTCTACATTTTCAAGGCGAGCACAGTGGGATGGAACGAGCTTAAGCCTTTGCTCAAGCGCGTGGTTGATGCTGGCGAAGGAAAAACAGGTCACACGCTCAGAGACGAACTATACATGTGTACGAAACAGCAGTGGCAGGGTAACCTATTCCCGTTGGGCTCGGATGGACGCCCGCCTCGTGCAGATGATCGGCGGCAGCACGAATTCGACAGGAAGCTGTTGGCTGAGGCTACGGCGCGATTGTCTGACGATCTCAAGCGGTTTGTCAATTGTGACTCACCACATCAGTGGACGGATATGGAAGTAAACCGACTCCACTTGCCTCTTACATGGCTCTTCACTGGCTGTCCTGAGGATGTCGTGGGGGTACTGTTGAAAGCGATGGTGAATCCGGAAGGAAGGATAGGTCAAAGACTGCGAATTAATCTGTGGCCATCCAAGTGGTCAATTTACCAAGGGGTTGGAAGAGCGGTTCAGGACGAAGCCGCACTGCGAACACTATTCGATTTGCTCATTTGTAGGTGGGAGCAATCGCAGGGACAACAGCTGGACAAATGCCTTCTCGCCGCTGTTTCTCACCCAATGGCTCGAAGGGTTGTTGTTCGCAACTTGCTGAAGGAGGACAGAGAGAGATTTGAGCGGGTGAGGCGGTTTTTCGACAGTCATCTCGAAGTCCTTTTCGAGAATGCGCAAGGTAACCAGACCATTTCTCGATTGGATTTGCGATACATTGCCATGGGTTATCGAGGTCTCTGCCAAATCCGGTACAGCAATCCCGACTGGTTCCCGGTTGACAATTGCCATGCCGAAATGACTCATGACAGGCTTTGCCGTGTCTCAGAAAAGGTGACCGGAGCCTTTGTGCGTGATCTTGTTGCAAAGACCGCACCCTATATCATCGGGAAGGGCAAGAATCCTGCCGTGCCCGGCGGATTCTGAATTGAACGCAGCTTCGGTTTGAATCGGACCTTCTGGTTCGAAAACCTCGGAAGCTTTCTGCCCATCTGACCCCGACAGCTTCCGAGCTCTGCGCTTGGTCGGCAAAGCAGAATCCCCGTGAGGGATTCAATTGGGCAATCGATCAGCACATTGGTCCGTTCAACCCTTTTATGCAATGCCGTTCCGAGAAATAACGCCGCACAATGTTCAGGCATGAAACGCGAAGGCACAGCCTGTACAGGTTTGGCCATGTATCACAGCATGCAAGCATCGGATTGCTCCATGTCGGCATGCGAACAGCAAGCCTTCTATGGACCGCAGTCGAAGCCTTTCGAATGGTTGGCATCAACACCAACTGCTGCCCAAGCATTTGGCGGCAGGGCGATTTGCTTGTTCCTCCTCTGGCACGAACATGTCATGCGAGCGCGACATTTGCGCTGTCCTTGAAACGCGACTGTGCTTGACTCTGGAGCATTCAGACCATCAAGCCAACCTTTCACGGGAGCGGACCCAAACTGTATGTCGGCGCCAGAATTGTGCATCGACCACAAATGCCGGTTGCAGGACGGCGACCTGCACGGGATCTTCGCCAATCATCGTTGTGGAGCGCTGCCGGCAATTCCTGACATCACAGGTCCCTTGAAGTGCACGACATTCAACAAAGCGGCCCGATCCCAGGCTACCGCCGCTTGGCAAGCACAACGGCGGTTCCGGATGCCGTGATCATCAGGATCTTGTTGCTCTCGCCCTCGACGTTGCTGTCGTATTCCACCGCAATGACTGCATTCCCTCCCAATCGACTGCCCTCTTCACGCAGCTCATTGTCGCACTGTTCGAAACCCATGGTCAATTCCTCCTCAATCGCTCCCATGCGTCCTCCCACGAAACCGCGCACGCCACTGAAAAAGTCCTTGATCACATTGACGCCAAGCGCCACCTGCGCATGAACCACGCCCTT
>JAPOOS010000321.1 GCA_026713305.1 Paracoccaceae bacterium | reverse complement strand
TTCAACAGCGACCAACCAGAACAGCCTTTACGACAGCTACAAGCTGGCAATCCGTTGGGCTTCGGACAGGATAGGCGACAAGGGGGTGATAGGCTTCGTCACCAACGGGTCGTGGCTTGCCGGAAACGTGGACAGCGGCGTGCGCGCCTGCCTGTCCGAGGAGTTCTCGTCGATCCATGTCCTCAACTTGCGTGGCAACCAGCGAACACAAGGTGAACTGTCGAGGCGAGAGGGTGGCAAGGTGTTCGGCCAGGGATCGCGTGCGCCCGTGGCAATCGCGATATTTGTCAAGAACCCGGACGCCGCTCATGAAGGCTGCCGCATTCTTTATCGCGACATAGGCGACTACTTGAGCCGCAAGCGGAAGCTGGAGCAACTCCGTGAATGGGGTTCGATTGGAGGCATAAACGACTGGCGGACCATCGTCCCCGATCGGCATCACGACTGGATTGGTCGGCGAGAAGCGGGGGTTGACGAACTGCTTCCGCTGGGGACCAAGGAATGCAAGGCTGGCAGAATTGAGGATGCGGCATTTGGGCTCTACAGCAATGGATTCAAAACCGGGCGAGATGCTTACATCTACAACTTCTCCCAGGCGGAATGCGCCAAGAATGCTCGGCGGATGATCGAGGACTACATGTCGGCCATGGCGGAGCTAGGCGAGAATCCTGACAAGATCGACGCGAAGGCAGCTGCAAGTAGACACTCGGCCTATGCCCACTGGGACCGCGAGCTCAAGAACAGGTTGCGACGGAAACAGGCTGTAGTCTTTTCGCATAGCAAGATTTGGAAGACGTATCATCGCCCCTTCGTCAAACAGAACTGCTATGTCGAATACGCACTTGCCAGCATGAAGTATCGACAGGACGGCATCTTTCCATCGGCATACACGGAAAACCGCGCTATCTGCGTGCCCGGCGTCGGATCGACGAAGCCGTTTTCAGCGTTGATGATCGACGCGATGCCAGATTTGGGCTTGAATTCTGCCTGCCAGTGCTTCCCTCGCTACCGTTTCGAGACATCGCCGATAGGCAACCAAGCAAGCCTGATGACCGGGGGGGGGGACGCTTCCGCGACGCGTCGACAACATCACGAACTTCGCCCTGAGACAGTTCCAGGAAAAATATGCCGCCCAGTTAATCACAAAGGATGGCATATTCGACTACCTTTACGGAGTTCTCCACGCAGCCGACTTTCGGGCGGCCTTTCCGAACGCTCTATCCAGGGAACTGGCTCGAATTCCGCTGGCGAAGGATTTTCAGGCGTTCGCTGACGCAGGCGCCGAACTCGCCCGGCTGCATCTCGGATACGAGACTGGCCCCGAATACCCATTGGAACTGCAGTTCAAGGGCGATGGCACGCCCAGTTCGAAGCATTTCCGCATCGGTGCCAAGAAGATGAAGTTCACCGACAAATCGAGAGGCACGCTCAAGATCAACGACCATGTTTCAATCGCAGGGATTCCTCCCGAGGCGCATCAATACCAGGTCAATGGCCGCACGCCGATCGAGTGGTTCATTGATCGCTACCATGTCAAGACGGACAAGAAGAGCGGAATCCTCAACGACCCGAACGCCTGGTTCAAGGATCCTTACGACCTCGTTAGGGCATTTCGGCGCATAACCCATGTCAGTGTTGAAACTGTTCGGATTTCAAATGAGTTGCCGTCCTCGATACCCAACAGTTGACGGCCAGGAATCCGGACCAAATGGAACTTGCACTTGTGCCGCAGCCGCGCCCAACTGCATTGGCCCAATTGTCTTGATCAGCGAGGGCTTGACCACTTCGCTGGAACTCCCGAAATTAACGGTCGGGCACTCAACCACTTGCCGGGTTACTGAGTCTCAGCAGCGCCCGCTTGAGCCGTGTGCCTCGTCAAGCTATTTTGGGACCCTTTTCGACGCAGACTTTGGTGCAAATGTCGACAACAATCATTTGGTTTCACCTGACCACCGCCTTGATCGCGTTTGTCGTGGGCAGCGCAAACTTGGCTCTTGCAAAGGGAACTTTGCGACACAGAGTTTTCGGATGGACATGGTTGCTCTTGATGCTTTGCGTCACAGTTTCGTCGTTTTGGATACGTGAACTCAACCCCGGATCATTCAGTTGGATCCATCTCCTAACGGTGTGGACGTTGATTTCCATGTCTGCGGCAATTTTCTGCATTCGCACGAAACGAGTCAGAGCACACGCCATCTGGATGATCGGATCGATGGTCGGAGTTGCTGGCGCAGGCGCAGGAGCATTTGCGCCGGGACGCTTCATCGCCAGCCATCTCGGTTATTGAAAGACTCCTGTCGTGTACGCCCAAATCTGATATTGTTTGGATAGCAAGCTGGCGCCCACGACCAGTTGCTTCAATTGTCCACACAGCCGCTTGAATGTGCTTGACGGTCCGGTGCCTGCCCTCCCGCTCCTCCATTTCCTCATTCTCACTTAGCCTTAAGCCTAGTCACACGAACGGGTTCGAGTGACGCGGTGGAGTTCGGCAGCACGGTGAACTTCATCCAGTGATCAACTGCTATGTCCGAATGTTCCCCTCCAGTATCTTTTCACGTCGAAACCAAGGCATTCCCCAAGCTTGGCTGGAACCGGAGTTTGGGTTTCGCCGGTCAACTGCATCGGGGTTTCGTCGAAGGAGACCACGGGACGGGACGGGTCGTGCGGCTAATTGTGAAGATCGAAAACGCCTTCAATGGCGGCGCACGCATGCGGCATCGACCTTGGGGATGCATCACCTGTTCTTGCGCCTTGGCTTGATCCTGTACTCGGCAAGCCGCCGCCGCACGGTCTCCCGCGAGATGCTGTCGTGGCCCGTAAGCCGAACCATTTCGTCGCACAGCAGTTCAAGCGTCCAGCGGTCATGACCGGCCGGCGGCTTCGAACTGGCTATTGCGACCAGCAAAGCCTCTTCGTTGCCGGTGAGTTTGCGGGCCGCTCCCGGTCTCGGCGCCTCGGACAATGCCCACTCCAGGCTGCCCTCGACGTAACGACGCTTTATCCGTGTTACAGTCGACAGCGCACAGACCGCTGACCTGGCAATCTTTGCGTCGGGTGTCCCTCGGTCCGCTGCCAGAAGAATTTGTGCCCGCTTGATGCGGCGCACGCGTTCCCTGCCGCCGGCTAGCATGGCCTTCAATTCGTCTCGTTCCGATGCGCTCAATTTCACTCGCCAGCGTATGTTGCTCACAAATGTCTCCATTGTTGTGGACACCCTTGCAATTCGGAATGAAGTGCCTTGTCATCCCCAAAATCCGGACATGCCGATAAGCATGGCCAACGGCCGACATTCATTCTCGCCTGTTAGCAAATCAAGCAATGGACAGCCGGAGAGCATAGAGGACTTCATCAATCTCGACAAATTCAGTACTCTGAAACAGCATGTCTCAAACTACAAAGACCACTGTGACAAGACTCTTGCACTCCTTTAGTTCATAGGCCGAGCTTTTCCAGCATTGGTTCCAACTGGACAAGGATCGCGCGATAGCGGCAGAGACCTCGTGGCTGTCCATTGCGCCTTTCTTCAGAAACGCCTCCCTTTAGACAAACAACGCCTCCAGCATTTTTCCTTGCTGGGCATGCTTGGCCGGGTTTTCAATGCCCGATTGGAAAGTCGGGTTTTGCTCTTTTCGGATGGTGATCGGTCCGTCCAGCATGGCATGGTCGGCGGTTGGCAATTCTGGTTGCGCACGAGGGTTTGCCAAGGCGTTTTTCCTCGACATCCGTTTTGAACAAGTTGCCGACAGCCTTGCACCTTGCGGCAAGTTCCGAGTGTGCCGGGCACCGCAACCGGCGTCGCTGGATGCGATGCTGGCTGCGCCGAAACGAGCAGATGAGCCGGTTTGCGAAGCCGAATGGATTTCCGACGGATCGCCCCTCAGCGTGCATGCCACAATATTCGGTTGCGTGAAGGTGACGGCCATTGGTCCAACGATGTTGGAGTCGGATGGGCATCTTTGGCAAGGCTTTCGCCGAGCTTGCTTCCAAGGCAACGAAGGACGACGCCTCGGCGATTGTCCCAATTGAGCAGGGAAGTTCATGGCCGCAGGCGACCAAGATGGGGAGCGGAAGCTGGGTGTGTTCAACCGCAAGCCGGCCCGGAGCAACTGAAAGGCGCTGGTGTCGCGACAAGGCATCGGTTCGGCAACGTCACGAATTCGAGTGCGCTGCTTCCCGCAACGGTGACAGATGGAATTCGCGCAACGCGTGCCGTGGTGTCGCTGTGACCAATCCGGCTATGTTGGTGCAGCCGGAAGTGCGCGTTGTCGTCTCCTTTGCAGCGTTCACCGATCTCCGTCGGACACGTCGCGGTTGGACATGCGAACCGGAACTGCCTACAAGATGCGCATGGTGCAACCCATTTCGGCCTGCAGTTCGCGCCAGGCGGAGGGCAGGCCCCGCCAAGAGTGCAGTCAGCCAGCGTTGAGAGCCCGGAGGCCATAGCAATGACCTTGACAGCTCGCCCAATCAGGGCAGTTCCGGTGGCCACGTTCCTCGCATTGCTGATCGCGCTTCAGCCCGCTGCATCCCAGGCAAGTTGCGCCGGCTGGAATACTGAAGATTTTTTCAGTGCCGCCACGCCGACTTCGGTAGAGCGATGCCTTGATGCCGGAGCGGGCCCGAATGTGCGCGATGCGTACGGTTGGACCCCTCTTCACTTTGCGGCTTGGTACAGCGAAGCGCCGGCGGTCGTGCAGGTTTTGCTGAGTGCCGGAGCGGACCTGAATGCGGGCGACAAGAACGATTCTACCCCTCTTCACTTTGCGGCTGCGTTCAGCGAAGCGCCGGCAGTCGTGCAGGCTCTGCTCAATGCCGGAGCGGACCCGAATGTGCGCCGAGAGGACGGTTGGACCCCTCTCCACTTTGCGGCTAGGTTCAGCAAATCGCCGGCTGTCGTGCAGGTCCTGCTGGATGCCGGAGCGGACCCGTCAGCTCGTGATGATGAAGGAAAAGCACCATTTGAGCATATTCCAGAAGATTCCCCGCTGCGTTCGACCGACGCATTGCTGATCGCGCTTCAGCCCGCTGCATCCCAGGAAGGTTGCGGCGACTGGAATTCTGGTGATTTTTTCCGTGCCGCCACGCCGACTTCGGTAGAGCAATGCCTTGATGCCGGAGCGGACCTGAATGCCCGCGACGAGGACGGTCGGACCCCTCTTCACCATGCGGCTGCGTTCAGCGAAGCGCCGGCTGTCGTGCAGGCTCTGCTGGATGCCGGAGCGGATCCGAATGCCCGCGACATGGTCGGTCTGACCCCTCTCCACTTTGCGGCTGCTTACAGCGAAGCGCCGGCAGTCGTGCAGGCTCTGCTTGATGCCGGAGCGGATCCGTCAGCTCGTGATGATGCAGGAAAAGTGCCATTTGAGCGTATTCCAGAATACTCCCCGTTGCGTTCGACCGACGCATTGCTGGTCGCGCTTCAGCCCGCTGCATCCAAGGAGCGTTGCGACGACTGGAATTCTCCTGCTTTTTTCCGTCGCGCCACGACTCCTTCCGTGGACCGATGC
>JAPOOS010000077.1 GCA_026713305.1 Paracoccaceae bacterium | reverse complement strand
CCCAAGGGTTGGCTTCATTGCGAACAGTTTCGGCGCCGAATGGGCGGAACTCCGAATCGATGCTGAACCGAGACCACATTGGACGACTGCGCTGGGCGGCTCATATGCGTTTGCGGCGCTGACGTTTCCGAGCCTCCCCTGCTGCGGATCGTTTCGGCAAGGAGGCGCAAAGCGCCGTCAGGGCGGTGTGGTTGCGCCAGACAGGCATCGCTCCTTGAGCCGTGAGATACAGCTGAATGCGGCAGTTGCGAAGCGTTGGCCGGCGAGGCGCTTGAGCGCGTGGAGCGAGACTGGAGGTCCATGGACCCGCCCGAGCTTCCGAACGCAGGATTCAACGAAGGGGTTTTGGGCGTTGCAGCACAACGGTTTGCTCGTTGGCACGACTACTTGAGCCACGGACCGCTGGACTATGTCGCAAGTTCGGAAATGCCATTTCCTGCATCAGGGATCCGTGGAATGCCGAGAGGCGGCATTTCCAGTGCCATTCCGTTCAACTGTTGGCCTGTGTGCTGACTGCCATTGAATCCTGCGGAACAATGGACATGAAGGTGGGCCCTTGACCACCCAGAGCCCTCCGGCATGCCCATGTCGGTAAGCTGACGGATGCGAGCTTGGTGCGCTGTCCTCCCCCCGAATCTTGCCTGCTGTAACTCTGCAACAAAAGGTTGTAGTCAACTTGCGAAATCGATTTACGATGCACTGAACTCCATTCCATCGGAGTTGTCAGGATGTGCAGGCTGAATTGTGCATTGGCATTGGTGAGGCGCACCGTGAATCAAGCAAGGATCAGGAGGAACTAATGAAAAGACACTTGCAAGCGATTGGAACCGCTGCCACATCTATCCTTCTTGCGTTGAGCATGGCAGTTGTGCCTGCGATTGCGGTGAAGGCGGAGGACATCACTCTCAGACTGCCAAGCTGGTGGTTCGGCGAGCCGGGCAATGAAATCTGGATGAATCAGGTTGTCCAGGACTTCATGGACGCCAACCCAGGCATCAAGGTCGACGGCTACAATCTGCCCTACGGCAGCTATGCGGACCAGATGTTGATGGAGATGAGTTCCGGCACGCCACCCGACGTCATCCATCTAACCAATCTCAACATCGGCGACTATCTGCGCAACGACCTGCTGTTGCCGCTCGACGAATTCATGGCCGAATCGGACATCAGCGCTGAAACCTTTACGCCTGCCCAGTTCGCGTCGCCAATTGTCACCGACGGCCAAACCTATGGCGTCATCCACATGGTGGCCAACTACATCCCGTTCTACAATGCCGACCTTCTTGCCGAAGCCGGATTCGAGGAGTTCCCCGACAATCCCGCCGACTTCCTGGCCATGGCTCAAGCCTTGTCCAACCCACCCGAGAGTTTCGGTTACGCGGCGATGGTCAAGCCAGGCAGCTATGTTGAAACATACATGGACGTTGCACAATGGGTGATCGCCGGCGGCGGCAGCTTTGCCGTGGACGGCAAGCCCACGATCAACGCTCCGGCAAACATAGCGGCCATCGAGCAGTTCAAGTCGCTGTTCGACGCTGGCGTGATGCCGCGGGACGTCGACAAGTCGACCTATCGGCAGATGTGGTGGCAGGGCAAGGTCGCCGTTCTTTTCGATGGTTCGTGGATGATGGGATTTGCACGCGCGGAGAACCCCGACATAACGCCCAAGCTCAGGACGGCGTTGATGCCCTGGCCTGGCCATCTTACGGCTTCGGCCTTCCAGATCTGGTCGGTGCCACGCGGAGCTCCCAATCCCGAAGCGGCGTTCAAGTTGATCGAATTCATGCAGAGCCCGGAACAACAGGTGAAAATGGTTTCCATCACAAACACCGTTTCGCCGAGGTTCGGCAGCTTGCCGGAAGGCTACCTGGACGAAAATCCCTGGTTCCACAGCTTCCAGGAGGCCTCGGACAAGTATGCTGTTTCGATCATGCCCGAAGGACTTGAGGCCTACGGCAACGAAATCCTCAAGATAATCGCCGACAAGATCGAGCTGATTCTCTACAGGGACGCCGACATCGAGGCATCTCTGAACGAAGCCCAAAGCGAGGTCGAGGCATTGATCAGCGGATAGCCATCAACACACTTTCGGGGCGGGCCGTGCGACCGCCCCGGAACAACCTGCACACATGTAGCTGCCAGTCGAAGGCGGCAGCGTTCCATTCACCCTTCGCGGATCCGCTGTGCGACCCATAGATCACGCCGACAGACAGGATCGGTGGTTTCCGACAGTTATGCTCGGGCCGGTGCTGGTCTGCATCTTTGTCCTTGTAATCGCTCCGCTGCTTTGGGGCTTGCGGATAAGCCTGACTGACAGCCGCATGATCGGGCTGGGCTACAGAAAGGGCTTCACCCTTGAAAACTTTCAAACCATCCTGTCGGACCCAGACACCTGGAATGCCGTTTGGGTCACAATTGTCTTTTCCGGCGGAACGGTCATTGGCAGCGTGCTGCTGGGAATCGCAGCGGCATTGGTGCTTGATCGTGACTTCCCCGGCAGGGGCATCGTCCGCGTGCTAGTGATTCTCCCATGGGCAGTTCCCCATGTGGTTGCCGCCCTGGTCTGGCAGTGGATGTACAATCCCGACTTCGGCATCCTGAACTACGGATTGCTGTTGCTGCCCTGGGTTTCAGCGACGCCAAAGTGGCTAAGCGACCCTCAATTTGCGCTTCTTGCCATCATTATCGTCAATGTCTGGAAGACATACCCGTTCGCGGCCCTGTTGCTGCTCGCCGGGATTCAGACCATCAGCGATGATCTCTACGAAGCTTCCGCGATCGACGGAGCAGGCCCTGCAAGGCGCTTTCTCGACATAACCTTGCCGGGGTTGAAGCGTGTTCTGGCCATTGTCGTTCTGTTGCTCCTGATTTGGAGTTTCGGCAATTTCGTCTTCATATTCCTCATGACCCAGGGAGGGCCGGCCGGAGCGACAAATGCATTGGTGGTCCACATCTATTTCGAAACTTTCCGGTTCTTTCGGGCAGGCTCCGCCTTTGCCATGGGCGCACTCCTGCTCGCCATGTCAATTGTCCTGACATCAATCTACATCATCATGCTGCGCGGGCAGGACAATGACTGAAGTCCGCAACACGCCAATCTTCGAGAATGTCGTTCCACGGATATCAAGAGCAGCCGGCAAGCTGGCAATTGCAGCGACCGCCGTGTTTCTTTGCTCGATCGGGGTCTTCCCGTTCTATTGGATGTTTGTCACTTCAATTCGCCCCAGCACGGAGATCTTCGAGTTTCCACCGCGGGTTCTGCCCAGCGCCGACTCGGTGTTTTCGCCGTACCTGACGCTCTTTGAGGAAACCGACCTTGCGCAGTGGCTTCTGAATTCAACCGGCGTGTCGGCAGCCACGGCGTTCTTCGCCTGCCTGTTTGGCGCGATGGCCGCCTATGCGCTTTCGCGCTTTCGATTTTCCGGCCGCGAAACCTCTCAAGTCGTGCTGTTGATGACGCAGATGTTTCCGGCCATTCTGCTTGCGCTTCCCATGTTCGTCTTCTTCTCGCGGCTTGGCTTGTTGAACAGCCTGTTCGGGCTTTCGCTCGCCTATCTTGCATTTCTCATTCCCGTTGCCGCCGTCCTCCTGAAGGCGTTCTTCGACGCAATCCCGGTCGAGTTGGAGGAGGCCTCGCTGATTGACGGAGCCTCGCGCATCGGAACGCTTTTCCGGATAACCCTTCCGCTTTCGCTGCCGGGCCTCGCTTCAACCTTTCTCTTCTGCTTCATCATTTCATGGGACGAGTTCCTCTTTGCACGCATGTTCATCCGCCAGCCCGACAATTGGACGGTTTCGCTGGGACTTGCGTCGTTTTCCGGCGAATTCGTGACTCCCTGGGACCAAGTGATGGCGGCCGCCACGATCATCACGCTTCCCGTGGCTGTCATATTTCTGGCGTTGCAGCGATACCTGGTTCGCGGACTGACCTCAGGCGGCGTAAAGGGCTGACGGAGAAGGACATGGCCACTGCCCGACTGGAGAATGTAACCAAGCGGTATCCGGGCCACCTGGCGGTCGACCGGATAAATCTCAGCATTGAGGATGGAGAGTTTCTGGTGCTCGTAGGTCCCTCCGGCTGCGGGAAATCGACCACGCTTCGCATGATTGCCGGCTTGGAGCACGTTACGGAGGGAAACATTTGGGTCGGAGACAGGCGTGTCAATGACGTGTCGCCGCGGGATCGCGATGTGGCCATGGTCTTTCAGAACTACGCCCTCTATCCGCACATGAACGTCTTCATGAATCTGTCCTATTCGCTTCGCCTTCGACGCGTGCCCCGCGAACGAATCGAAACGCTTGTCAACCAGGTGGCCGCAACGCTTGATCTTTCGCCGCTGCTGAACAGGAAGCCGGTTCAACTGTCGGGCGGGCAGCGTCAGCGGGTTGCTCTGGGACGCGCGATCATTCGCGAGCCCAAGCTGTTTCTCATGGACGAACCGCTAAGCAATCTGGATGCCAAGCTGCGAGTGCAGACGCGCACCGAGATAACGCGGCTGCAGCGCAGGTTGGGGGTCACGACGGTGTACGTTACCCATGACCAGAGCGAGGCAATGACAATGGGCAGCAGAATTGCGGTCATGAATGACGGCAAAATACTGCAGATTGCGGTTCCCCGAGATCTCTACCGCAATCCTGCCAATTCCTTTGTTGCCGAGTTTGTCGGCACGCCACCCATGAACTTGCTTTCGGTCCGCCTGGACCGTTCGGGCTCTGTCGACCGCCTGACAGGCGGCGGCGTGCGGATTCCCTGCCCTGAGAGCGCGGTTGAGGCGCTCGAGGCTGTCGGGCAAGGGTTTCGAGTTGGCTTCCGTCCTGAAGACGCGGTGATTTCCGGAAGCAACACAGGCGCCGGATTCTTTGGACAGGTTGTTGCAGTCGAGGACCTCGGCCACGAAGCGCTGGTAACCGTCTCGGCGGGAAATGCCCAGTTCATTGCAAGGCTGCCGCCTGCAAGGGCGGAACAAATCCGGCATGGACAACGGATTGCATTCGGCGTGGAGCCGTCCAAACTGCGCTTTTTCGATGGCCGGAAAGGAGCGGCTGTAGCCTTTCCCCTTGATGAATCCCTTGAACCAGTCAGGAGACACGGATCATGCCCACTTTGATTACCGGTGCATCCGGCCGGATTGGCCGCAGGCTTGCCGCCCGGCTCGGCAGCAAGGGCCATCGCATTCGGGCGCTTGTTCTTCCGGACGACCCAGCTCTCGAGGAGCTTCGGCGCGGAGGCATCGAAGTCGTCACGGGGTCGTTGACCGACCGCGGAGCGGTTCAAGAAGCCGTCGCTGGAGTCAGGCGGATCGCCCATCTCGCCGCGACCATGTTGTGGGGTGACGATGTCGACCATGAACTGTTCAGACACAATGTCGCTGGAACTTTCGAGCTGCTTGACGCAGCTGCCCAACAAGAGGTCAAGCTGGACCGATTTTTTCTGGCCAGCAGCGACGAAGTGTATCCGTCGCTCATGGCGCGATATTCCCCGATCGACGAAAACCACCCCTGCAACCCGTACAGCTTCTACGGCTTGACCAAGGAAACAAACGAGCGCTTTGCATTCTACTACCACCGAGCCCACGGCATTCCTGTCACCGTTGCGCGCTTTGCCTTGACTGCCCGCAGCGAGGAAATCCTGCGCCCGGATGGTTGGTCCGGACGGTTTCTGTTCGTTGCTCCCATGCGTGATCTGTTCTTGGCTCTCGGCCGGCCCGAAGCTGCCGAGGCGCTTGACGTCGCCTGCTCGACCGATCCCCGAAAGACACTCGTTCTTGCCCGCGACGAAGACGGAGTGCCCTATGGGTTCCACATGTGCGACGTGGCCGACATTGTGGACGGCATTGAACTGATGCTGACAAGCCCATCGGCGATTGGCCAGGCTTTCAACCTGAGCGGGCCGGCGCCGTTTTCGTACCAGACAGCCGTCGAGACACTCAGCGCGCAAACCGGAATGCCCTTTGTGGATGCAAGGATCCCGGGGGAGCCGATCCGAATTGCGCATGACATTTCCAAAGCGCGATCAATTCTCGGATACTCGCCACGTTGGGACATCCACAGAATCATCGAGGCGGCCGTCGCCGGCGGCCATTAGGACAGTGGCGGACCTTCACGGTGTGCCTGCGAGTTCGGCAATCACTTCGGCAATCCGGTCGCGCGCCCTTTCCATGCTCCCGCGGGCAAACAGTGCAATCTTCACCGGATAGGTGTTTCGTTCATAGTCGGCTTCCCTCGGGAGATAGTTCAGAAAGCCGTTGCAGACGTCGAGCACTGCAATGGTGATGCCGGGAAAGCGGGCGCGAAGATCCACCTGGACGTCGCTGTAGAATTCAACGGGGGCGCCCACCATCACCGACGAACCAAGTCGCCAGGCATAGATTGGCAGTTCAAAACGATCCCCGTCGCCGAGCTTCTCCCGAATTGCCAGTCTGCGCTCGGCACGTTCCCTTTCAAAGCCGTCCGAAGCGGTTGCCGCCGCGTTCCTGCATTCGGCAATCGAAGGCAGCTCGGCAATGTTGAGACCAACTGTCCGTTGCAGGAATGCGAATGCCTTGTCCGGCTGGCATGCCGCCAGCCTCCATCGGCCAAGTGTGGCGCCGGATTCCTCGCGTCCGGCAAACTCCATGCGGTGTCCCGGCGGAAGCATCCCCGCAAGGACAGACAACGCCGCATATCCGAGTTCGCGCCCGTTCTGGTCGGCTGCCTCCACTTCGTCCTCGAAACTGCGGCGCGGCGTCAGGTCGCCGTCCGCCCCGTGCAGGAAGGTGCAAATCGCACCGCCTGTCTCCCGCTCGACAAGGCTTCTCATGGCGCCGACATAGTCCGGCGAGATCAAGCGGTTTCCACCGCCAAGCGAAGTGGGATGCGCAGCATAGTTGACCAGAGTGCCAAGGACTTTCCCGCCTTCGTCGACAACACGCCCCACTGTCAGCGTGTCGTCAACCACCTTGCTCGGATTGAAGCCGCAAACGATTTCGCCGGATTCAGGAATCACCAGGTCTCGATCATATGCCAGTCCGCATCGTCCGGCCGCCCAAGTCAGCGTCGCCTTCCTCATGCCCTTGAGCGCCTGCATCATCACCTGGCGACAGGCGGCAGCAATCTTTTTTCGAAACGGAACGATCAGGTGGCCGCCAGGAGCGGAAGCCCGGGCAGGATCAGTGAAGGGCGCGCCGTGGCTGTGGGAGAGGTGCACGATCAATGCCCCCGGCGGCACATTGAATTCATTCTCCAGCTTCAGTCGAATTCCCTCTTCGTCAGTCTTCGACAGCCAAACCATCAGGTCGAGCGTCACCAGGAAAACCTCCTGCCCGCCGTCGCGAGGGGCCATTGCCATGCAGGTGGCATAGAGCGGCGAGTGCAAGCCATCCGCAATGTCGTGTTTGGCGCAACCCCAGGTTCGGGCGTACATTCCTTCGGGCGGGTTGATTTCGGCACGCGCCACTCCGATCCGTCCCTGGAACTCGTTCAGGGCATATGGCTGAATTTGGAACTTTTCCTTCAAGATCATCCTCCCGTGGTTGCATGCCTGTCCAGGGCGCCTCCAGCCGGAAGCAGGTTTCCGCCACGCGGGGCCTAATGGCCTTCCACGGCATTGTACAGCCATGTTCAACACTGCGTTCCTGGCTGCCTCCCTTTCCGGCAACCATTTGCCCAAGGCCGGTCAGGATAGCGGTTGCCCCGCAGCGGCAAGTGGCGACAGGCCCCGCACGCACATCGTTCGAAGGCTACATCCAAGGCTGGCAGACTTCCAATCCACACTTCCCGATCAAGGTTGGTCATGTGTGCCGCTCGTCCAACGCTGTCTTTCCATCCGGGATCAACATCGCGGCCGGCCGCACGCAAGGTTGCCGCCAGCCGGTCGCGAAACCCCTGGCTGGTTGTGGGTCCACAAGCGAATTGAACTTGCAGGAGCGCATTTCGCAGATTTCTGCAACAGGCGGGATCCTGCAGCTCCTCCTTGGCGCCTCTGGCTTGGTCGATCCGTCGGGAAGTCACTGCAATGCTACTGTCCGTGGCGTTGACTCTCGAAAACATTTGAGGTTTTGTTCCTGCAAGCATGTCAAGCGACAGGAGAACCTTCGAAACATGGCCAAATCAACCTTGCCCGCGAGCGGACAGGAAGAGTCCGATCCAATCGTTGCCGAGATGCGGGATTCCTTCTTTGTGTCACTGGTGTCCGATGTTCTTGATTCCCTGGGACACACGCGCCTTGCTCTTCCCGCCGGAATTCGTCCGCTTGACGAGAGCCTGAAGATGGTGGGACGCGCCAGAACAATGCTGTACGCCGATGTCTACTCGCCGCCCGGTTCCGACGAAAACCACTACGAACTGGAAATCCGTCTCGTGGACAGCTTGCGGCCAGGCGAAATTGCGGTGGCGGCGTGCGGCCGAACCGGCCGGATCGCACCTTGGGGCGGGTTGCTTAGCACAGCTTCAATTGCGCGGGGCGCATCCGGTGCATTGATGGACGGCTATGTCCGAGACATATTGCACATTCGGAGCTTGAAATTCCCCGTCTTTGCCGCGGGAATCGCTCCCCTCGACAGCAATGGCCGAGGCAAGGTGATTGAAACCGATGTAACCGTTGAAGTTGGCGGCGTTCCTGTATCTCCCGGTGATCTCGTGTTCGGCGACGCAGACGGTTGCATCGTCATTCCTCGGGAACTTGAAGACGCGGTGGTTGCGGCAGGCCGGGAAAAGCTCGCGGCAGAACACAAGACCGTCGAAGCCTTGATGGCGGGAAGGATGTTGGAGGACGTCTTCGAGGAGTTTGGTGTGCTCTAACCAACGGAGCTCGCGACACTTCACCTTGCGGGCGTGTCCGACAGGCCTTCAAGTTCTGCGCCGATGCTTGGCTTTCATGCTGACGGATGGCACGCCGCGGGTGCGAGCACGAACCGGACCGCAACGGCACCCAGGCGGGAATTCACGGATCAGCGCTCTTGATCTGCATGGCGCCAATTGGCGTTGGATCAAGCATTCAGTTCGAGGGAGGCTCACGTCCAGGTTCCAAAAGAGGCACGCTTGGGCAAATGACGAAGTCTTGAACTTGGAGGATTTGGCTCAGGATCTCGCAAGTCTCCGTTCCACTCGCCCTGCTGTTTCATTCCACTTTATTGGAGACCGGCTGGCGCAACACCAAGCGCCGCATATGTGACACGCCGCGCGTTGCAACAAAGGACACTGTCCTGCAATTCATGTGTAGCGTCATTCGGACACAGCGCCTCGCGAATGCTTCGAAACGCAGCTTGGAGGAATCCAACATTGGACAACTCTGAGGAAGGCCATGATTTTGGCGGGATGGTGGTCTGCCACTTTGGCAGAATTCCGCCATCTGAACGGCACTGAGCTCGGGCCGTTCAGAAATCCCCTCGCTGGATAGGCGCATTTTCATTTGCCTTGAGCGACAAGACAGACCTTGGACAGAATGGGGGAACTGTCCGCCAAGGCCGCTCAAGATTCAGTTTCGCCGCCATTCAGATTCCGGCCACTGCAGTCGCCGCTGCTGTTTGAAGAGACTGGACCATTGTGCATTCCTTCTTGGATTGGAGAGAAATTACGGACCAGACTCTCATGTGCGATTTCCTGGCTGGAGAGCTGACGCTGCAATGCCGGCTTCAACGCCAATGATTGCGAACCGATCGTTGCCTGGGCTCTCGATCCGCCCCGCCAAGGCACATGCTCAGCTGTCCGGTGGCAATTTCACTGCAGTGGAAGAGTCTGACTTCTTCAAACAGTCCCTCATTGGCACGACCTGCCGCTGTTGCTCCTTGCCAGGCATTGGCAAGGTAATGCCCGTCGATTCTGCCATCCTACAATCCCACTTCCCCAAGCAACTTGGCGAAATCGGATTTCGGCGGATTGGCTGCTGCTCTTCGAGCATCAGCAAGTTGCATGCGCTTGGACAGGTCAAGTGCAGAGCTGCCCTTCCTGTGCTCAGGCCAGACCCGCCTCAAGACGTCGAAGCGCACCCATGCTGGTTGAGGGGTGATCATTCTCGTCACCGGCAAAGTGTCGCAGGGCAACCGACTCAAGGCAAACACGTTGCCGGATCAGGGTAAATCTGCCTTTGCGGGCAATTGCCACATTCTTGCATCGAGATCGGAATTTCTGCCAAGCAATGCGGAGTCGAGGATCACAAATCGCTGGACATGCGGATGTCTTGGCTTGAGCGCTCATTGCTTCGCCGCACTGATCGCCCTTTGCACCAATGACAACGGGTCACCCGTCTTTCCCAGAATCCTTCCCTCAACATGAACAGCCCGACCTTCTTCAGCAAACTTCCGCAGAATTGTCACATGGCCAATTTTGCTTGCGCCCTCACAACCATTGAACGAGCGTCCTCGTTGCGACACTTGCCGTTGATTGGCCATCAACCAATAGTCGGAACAGCGCCATATTCACCGCCCATGTACTTCCCGAACAAGTTCTTGGTGCGCCGAACTCCTTTCACATCCGCCAGTTTGAAGACGGTCGATTGACCATTCGAGTTCTTGCTGCAGAACATCACTTCGTCCATGGTCAACTCCATGAGAAGGCTTGTTGCATGGCAGGTTGTCCAAAGCTGGGCGCCCCGAGGATTCAATTCTTCGTCGCCAAACCAACGCATGATCTCAGGCAGCAGCATGGGATGAACAACCGAATCCATGTCGTCAATGACAGCAACGCCACCGGTCTTGAGAGCGCTTTGAATTAACGGCAACAATTTGATGAGCTGGCGAGTCCCATGGCTTTCCAGTTCAAGTGGCAGCCCACAGTCAAGGCCGGGGTGATGGAACCGCAGTTGAGGCTTCGATGAAGATACATCAAGCTCAATTTGTTCAATGCCTAGGTCAATGCGCTTTACGATACGCTGAAGTTGACTGAATGCATCAATATTGGAAGCATACCACTGCACTGCACCGCCTTCGTCATTCTCAGTACGATCAATTGACATGTTCGTTGCATTGCAAGATATCCATTTGACGAACGTCGCCGAGATTTCATGATTGAGTTGAGCCAAGGTGCAGATTGCGCTCGCATTGCTGCGAAGCACCTCCTTAAGCGCCCTGTCTTGATGGACAGTCATGAAGAATCTTGCTGACCTAAACTGTTTGCTGCCCAAGCGCTCGACAATCGTGGTTGGCTTTCCCGAGCCTCCTGGCTGGTAACTGAGCTTTTCTCGAATGACCGAGTCCGGCTCGGTGCCTCTTGGAGAAAGAACGAGTTCATATGTGTATGGGCATGTGGGACCCTCATTGGACATGTCTTGAAAGTCGGCAGGCCCCGAGAACGAGAACGACAATCGCGTTGGTTCGGCATTTCGTGCCACGCTTCCGAATTTCATGTAGGGAAGAGGTCGGTTGAACCTGTGCCCAAAACTCTCGGTTGCGAACCAAGCAGCGAAAGCTATCGCGCGAAGCACAGTGGACTTTCCCGCGGCATTCGGGCCCAACAAGGCAACCACATTCGGAGCACGGTAACTGGAACCCGAAAAGGTTGGCGAAAGGCGCCCCAATCCGTCCCTAACCGATTTCGGAACACGGAGGTCAATTTCCTGTTGTGTGCCAAATGAGTAAAAGTTTTCGATCTCGACTCTGAACAGCATCTCAGTGTCTCCTTCTGCGCGCAGATTGGGACAGTGCATTTTGGCCACCAACAATGCATTGTCGGGTTAGGCCCCTTGATGATGCCATTTTGCCATCAATGTCCATTGATTGTCGAATGACCTGACGAAACAATGGGAGCAACAGGCTGGCCCGGATGCGCTGCAAAGGCGGCCAATCGGCCTTGGTTGCACTGTCGTCGTCAGCGAGCGGCCAATTCATGAGGGCAACCTTTGCGCGCTCCCGTCTCCCGCCAAGGCGAATTCCCTGCCGGGCGTCGTCGGTGTCCAAGCAATCCAGCGCTTTGGGTGCAACAATCGAGCTGTTCCATCGTCTCCTTCTTCGGCCCACAATTCGCCAAATGCGCGTTTGTTCACGCGAATGGTTTTGTTTCAGAGGCCAACCGTCAGGTCGTTCAAGCGCTCCCGCTTGAGCAGGATTGCCTGAATGTGTTCAGTTTCATCAGGAGACGAAGAACTGCGTTGTGCCGGATTGGGCAGGAAGGGACCATGTCCTGCCAGCTTGTCTTGCCGTCCTGCGCCGGCCTTGCATTCGTTGGGAGCAGTTGACGACAGCAAGAGAGGACCAGTCACAGCGCAATCGATGGTTGGGGCACATCTCGCGCAGCGACCAATGCAGGACCAATCGAATGCATCTGCTGTTCCCGAAACCAACGGTTGGCTTCCCATCACAGATCTTCCCATTGCGTGCCAGCGTTTTTGTTTTTTGTTTTGATTGCCACTATGTCAATATATGGGGATCCCGCACTACAACCGATGTCCAATCCGGAACGACAGGACAGTTTATCATGCAGACTCAAGCTGAAGGCACGTTCAACCGGGCGCTTGCCGACGCGCTTCGTTCCATAAACCCGCATTGGGACGAGCATGTGTGCCGCCCCGAGATAATCGGCATGCTTGAAGCGGGCCGGCAGCTGAGGCTGGATGTTCTCATCACCGAGCCAACTGCGCCGCCGGTGGCAATCGAGTGTTCCTATGTCGCCAGCGATGCCGACAGGGACGCGCAGGACCGACTTGAGCTGACGCTGGTAGAGACTGCACGTCGCATTGACGCCCCCTTTGACGCCGCCATTGCCGTCGTCATTCCGGAGGAGTTTCGAAACCTGCGACAGTCGCTGGCCAGTCGGGCCCTTTGCGCAGGCACGACCTTTGGCATGGCCTTGTTCCAGCGGCGCAGCGACGGGTTTGAGCGCTTTCCCGAAGGCGGCGGTCACATCGTGGCACGGCTTGACAACCTTTCCGACCTGCTTGCAGCTGCCGCCGTGACGGACGAACGCGTCAACTCTCTTACACAACAGGTTGCGCTTCGCATCCGGCAGGCGGCAAACAACTTCGTCACGATTCCGGAACGCATGCGCCGGCAGATTGCCGCAACGGTGCAGCACAGCGTGATCGACGGGCTGCGCGTCGTGACGCTGATGTGGTTCAATGCGCTGATGGCGCAGCACCAGCTGCATCGGAGTGGTGTGGCCGATGTGGGTCCGATTCATTTCGAGCCTGCGCTGCAGCCGGTCAGCGCCGAGTACCTGACGCAGTGGCGACGGATTCTGGAGGTCAACTGGAACGCCATATTCCTGCCGGCCGTGCAGGCTCTCGAAATCGCTTGCAACTACGAATACGAGATGCGGACGGTGATGGAACTGCTGAACGACGCTGCCCGCGAACTTGACACGGCCCGGCTCGGCCGGCATGTCAATGTTGGAGCTGAGCTGTTTCCCCTGCTGAGCGAGGACCGCAAGGAGGCGGCTGCCTTCTACACCACGGCTGGAACCGCCGAGTTTCTTGCGCGCTTGGCCATCCGCGATGTCGACCTGCCGGCGTCCGAATGGCGCAGGCGGGACCTGTACGGACGACATCGGCTGGCGGACCTCGCCTGCGGCACGGGTTCGCTGCTTCTGGCCGGCTATCACCGCATTGGCTCTTTGAGTCGGCGACATGGCGGGCGTCCAGATGCCGCCATGCACAGGATGGCCATGGAACAGGGGATTGTAGGCGTTGACGTGTCGCCGCTTGCCACGCATCTGACCGCCTCGTCCCTGGCCGGACTTGGCGACCAAGAGCCCTACGGCCATACCAACATCGGTTGGGTCGACGTTGGTCGCCCCGTTCAGGAAGCTGGCCAGGCAACCACCGGCTCGCTAGAGTATCTCGCCTCGAACGAAACCGCAAATCTGTACGGAGAGGGACACGGTCGGGCCGCCGGCCAGGAAGCCCCGCATGAGCTGATCGTGGTCGAGGACGAGAGCATCGACTGGATTCTCATGAACCCGCCCTACAACCGAACCCGCGGCGGGCAGACGGCGTTCGACATTGCCGGCCTGAATGACTGTCAGCGCCGGCAGTTCCAGAAGCGGTGGCGCGCCCTTGTCAAGAGAAGACCTGCCAACAAGACCGCCGGCATGGCAGCCAGCTTCCTGATGTTGGCCTGCCAGAAGCTGCGTTGCCACGGACGCCTCGGCTTCGTGCTGCCGCTGACGGCTGCCTTTGCCGAGAGCTGGGCCAAAACCCGCGCCATGATCGAGAACGGCTTCACCGACATAGTGGCGGTCACGATCGGGGGAGACCACCACGCCGGACCGCAGTCTGAGGACACGGGCATAAGCGAAATGATGCTGTTCGCCACACGAAGGGCGGACAACGGGGTTGCAGCGGAGCCTGTGAGCTGCGTGACGTTGAATGTGGCGCCGACGCGCAACGGGATTGCAGGAGAGCTGGCCAGGGCGGTCGCCCAAGCCGCTGGCGAACTGGAAGGCGTCGACGACGACACGCGGGCCACGCCGGTCATTCTTGCCAACGCAAGCGTCGGAACGGCAGTTCGGCATGCGGAAACGGGTAGAGGAGACCCATGGTTTCCGCTGGGCGTTCAAAGCGCCACACTTAGCATGGTCGCCAGACACCTTGTTCAGGGCCGACTGCTCGCTCAGGACTGGCGCACCCATGCGTTCGCCGTGCCGATGACCACAATCAGCGAACTTTTCAAAGTCGGACCATCGCATGACTTGATTGGTTGTCCCCGCGGCAGCAGATCCCCGCGCGGAAGCTTTGTCGTTGATGCCTTGCCCGACAATCAGATGGCAGGCCTCGACGGCATGCTTTGGTCCCACAACCACGCCAGCCAGACCAGCCTGCTGGTGACCCCAACGCATAGCGGAACGCCACGGGATGGCCAGGACATTGCGCGAATTCGAGAGACCGCAAGCACACTGTTCTATGCCCGCAATCTGCGTTGGAACACGCAGAAGCTCGTTGCCGCGAGCGCTGCCCGGCCAACCATGGGCGGCAGATCATGGGTGTCGCTGAGACATGACAATCCGAATGTGCTGAAGGCGGCGGCACTCTGGTTCAATTCGACGCCGGGAATTGTCGTTCATTGGACGCGTGGCCAGCGCACCGACCCAGGACGTGCGCCCACGCAAATCACCGCTGTCAAGCGCATGCCGGCGCCGAGATTCGACGCGCTGTCCGAGGAACAGCTCGAACGCAGCGCCGAGTGTTTCGACGCATTGTGCGAACGGCCGCTGAGGCGCATTGTCCACGCCAACGACGACCCGGTGCGGTCGCAGCTGGACGCCCATGTCTGCGACATGCTGGGCTTGCCGCAGCAGACCCGCGACGACTTGAGCGAATGGTGCAGACACTTGTGCAACGAGCCGTCCGTGCAAGGGTAGCAATGTCGCTTGCGACAGCATGTCGCGCCAAGGCGAGCAGAACGGCATGGACAAAGGATTGCATTCGGCGTGGAGCCGTCCAAACTGCCGCGAGGGAAAATGGTGGGTGATGAGAGGCTCGAACTCCCGACCCCTTCGGTGTAAACGAAGTGCTCTACCGCTGAGCTAATCACCCCCTAAAGGCGTAACGCCACAACCAAGGCAAGCAATTGCGAGACTTGGCAATTCCCGTTTCATCCCATGGCCGACTTTCAGCTGCATGCCAGGAACAACGGGCCGCTTCGAACTTCTCCCGAAACCGGGCGTCTGCCGTTGCAGCGTCGGGACCGGCAATCGAACAGGGAAATGGTGGGTGATGAGAGGTTCGAACTCCCGACCTCTTCGGTGTGAACGAAGCGCTCTACCACTGAGCTAATCACCCCGCCTGTTCAACAACTTGCGCCATTGCCCCATCATGTGGCGCCTGTTCGCGCTTTACGCCCTAATGCTTGGCAACGCTAGGTGGCTCCTCTTGACCCAAGACTGCCGTGGGAGCAATGACATCGCCTTCAACAACGTCGTCCTCGATCAACGGCGTGGGCCTTCGCACAAGCGCCACTTCAAGCACTTCCGACACGTTTCTGATCGGTCGAATTTCAATCTGGTTCTTGATGGCGTCGGGGATTTCCGCAAGATCCCTGACGTTGTCCTTGGGAATGAGAACCAACTCGATGCCTCCGCGAATCGCAGCAAGCAGTTTTGCCTTGAGGCCGCCAATGCGCAACACTGTTCCGCGCAACGTAACCTCGCCGGTCATTGCCACTTCCTTGCGAACCTTGATGCCTGTCAACACCGAGACAATCGCGGTGACCATCCCGACTCCTGCGGACGGTCCTTCCTTGGGCGTGGCGCCTTCCGGCACATGAACATGGATGTCAGTCCTTTCGAACGTCTCCGCCGTCACGCCGATTTCGGATGCGATCGACCTTACGAATGTCGAGGCTGCGGATATCGATTCCTTCATGACATCGCCCAATGTGCCTGTAGTGCGCATTCTGCCCTTGCCGGGAATGGCTGACGCCTCAATCGACAGAAGGTCGCCCCCGGCCTGCGTCCAGGCGAGACCCGTGGCCACTCCAACCTGATCGGTCTTTTCAGCCGACCCATAGTGGTAGCGAGCCATTCCAAGGTAGGATTCGAGGTTCTTGCTGGTCAATTGAACACGCTTGGCCTCGCCCTTGACAATCTTGGTTACAGCCTTGCGCATCAGCCGGGCAATCTCACGTTTCAGATTGCGGACTCCGGCCTCCTGCGTGTGTGTTCGGATGATGTCCTGAATGACTTCATCGGGAAGCCTGAACTCCTTCTTCTTGATGCCCGTCCTTTCAAGCAGTTCGGGCATAAGATGGCGCTTTGCGATCTCCAGCTTTTCGTATTCGGTGTAGCCATCGAGCTGCACGATTTCCATGCGGTCCCGAAGCGGCGTCGGAATGTCGTGCAGATAGTTGGCCGTGGTGATGAACATCACCTCCGACAGGTCGTAGTCCACATCCAGATAGTTGTCGTAGAACTTGCTGTTCTGTTCTGGATCCAAAACTTCGAGCAGCGCGCTCGCAGGATCGCCCCTGCCGCCTGCAACCTTGTCGATTTCGTCGAGCAGGATCAGTGGATTGATCGACTTTCCCTTTCGGAAGGACTTGATGATCCTCCCCGGCATCGCCCCCACATAGGTGCGGCGATGCCCTCGGATTTCCGATTCATCGTGAATGCCGCCAAGTGCGATTCGCACGAATTCCCGGCCAGTTGCCCGCGCAACCGACTGTCCCAGCGATGTCTTGCCGACCCCCGGGGGCCCGACAAGGCAGAGAATTGTGCCGCCAACGCTGCCGGTGCGCTGTTGCACGGCGATGAACTCGACAATGCGCTCCTTGACCCGTCGCAACCCGAAATGATCGTCGTCAAGAATCTTCTCGGCCAGCTTGATGTCGCTCTGAATGTCCTGCTTCACTCCCCAGGGTATGTCGAGCAGCCAGTCCAGGTAGTTGCGCGAGACCTGTACCTCGGGACTGTTGGGGCTCATCGAGCGCACCTTCTTGAGTTCCGACAATGCCTTGGAACGGGCCTCCTCGGAAAACTTGGTGTCCCCGATCCTCTGTTCGAGCTCATCCAGTTCGGACAGTTCCTCCTTGTCTCCCAGCTCGCGCTGGATGGCCTTCATCTGCTCGGTGAGAATGTGTTCCCTCTGGTTCTTTTCGAGCTGGGTTTTCACTCGCTTCTTGACGTTCTTTTCCAGATCGATGATCTGCAGCTCCGTCTGCAGGAGATCAAGAACTGCGCTCAGACGCTCGGTTACGTCGTCCATGGCCAGAATCTTCTGCTTCACGGAAACGCTTGTGACGATTGTTCCGGCGACCATGTCGGCCAAACGTCCCTGATCGGTCTCGCTTTCGACGTCGCTTTCGAGTTCCTTGGTCAGAGCCTTCTTGGCGGACGCGTACTTGAGAAAAATCTTCTTCACGGCCTTGAAGTAGGCGCGCGAGCGTTTCGTGTCCTCGAATGTCTCCTGCAGCTCCTCAACCTTCACCTCCAGGAAGGAATCGTTTTCGACCCAGCCGTCAATCCTGACCCGCTGTGTTCCCTCAACCAGCACCTTGATCGTGCCTCCCGGAATCTTCAGAAACTGCAGAACGTTGGCTATCACGCCGACAGCGTGAATCTCTTCCTCCACTGGGTCGTCTATGTTCTCGTCGACCTGCGCACAGAGCACCAACTCCTTGCTTCCGTTGACAACGCTGCTGAGAGCGCGCACTGAAAGTTCCCGCCCGACGTAGAGCGGCACCACCATATTTGGAAACACGACAATGTCCCGCAGCGGCAACAGGGCATAGGATTTTTCTTCACTCATTCATGTCTCCTCGATTCCGAGCCACTCCGGCTTGATTGCGCAGTTCGGATGCCCTCCGACAATCAATGTGTGCGCTTTGCAGGCGATTTCAACACCGTCAATGGGATTCCCGTCAGGTTGATCGCTGCCAATCATGTTCAATTCTCCGTCTTCAACGCGAACTGGCGCTGAAACTCGGCAAACTCTCCGCGCGACACCGCTCGCCTGATGGCCGCCATCAGCCTCTGGTAGTAGGTCAGGTTGTGCCAGGTAAGCAACATCGACGAAAGTATTTCCCTGCACTTGAAAAGGTGATGCAGATACGCCCGCGAGTATTGCGAACATGCGGGGCAATGACAACCATCCTCCAACGGAGCCGGGTCGTCTGCGTGGCGGGCGTTCTTGATGTTCACGCTTCCATGGCTGGTGAACGCCTGTCCGGTTCGTCCCGACCTGGTCGGCAGGACGCAGTCAAACATGTCCATGCCGCGGGCCACCGCTCCCACCATGTCCCCGGGTTTGCCCACTCCCATCAGGTAGCGCGGCCTGTCCTCGGGCAGGAAGCCGGCCGCATAGTCCAGCACCTCGAACATTGTCTCCTGTCCTTCGCCGACGGCCAGCCCGCCCACTGCGTATCCGTCGAACGAAGCTCTCCTCAGCTTTTCGGAGCTGCGGGCCCGCAGGTCGCGGTACATTGATCCCTGCTGTATGCCGAACAACATTCCGGAGGGATTCCGGTCGAACGCGGCACGGCACCGCTTCGCCCATCTCATGGACAGCTTCATCGAGCGTTCAGCATCGGCCCTTGTGGCCGGGAAACTCGTGCACTCGTCAAGGCACATGACTATGTCGGAACCCATCGCCTGCTGAATTTCGACAGAACGTTCCGGCGACAGGAAATGGCATGAACCGTCGATGTGCGAGCGAAATTCGACTCCCTCTTCGGAAAGCTTGCGAAGCTGCCGCAGGCTCATTACTTGAAATCCGCCGGAATCCGTCAGAATGGGACGGCGCCAGTTCATGAAGCGATGCAGACCGCCCAACCTGGCTATGCGCTCGGCCGTGGGCCGGAGCATGAGGTGGTAGGTGTTGCCCAGCAGAATCTGCGCGCCGGTGGCCTGAACGCTTTCCGGCAGCATGGCCTTCACTGTCGCTGCGGTGCCAACCGGCATGAATGCCGGTGTGTCGATTTTGCCGCGTGGCAGGTGGATGCAGCCGACTCGGGCAAGTCCGTCGCGGGCATGTATCGTAAATTCGGTCATGTCGATGACGGTTGAAGGCACAGGTCGCCAAAAGTCGCTTCGATTGGGTGCGCACAGGAAATTGCGTGCCCGTCCCAACTTGAGTAAACTGAATTGCCTACCATATTAAATACATTCGGGCGCTCGGCTAAGGAAGAACAAATGATCCCAGGCGAATTCGGTCATGTCGAAGGACGTCCTTTGATCAGGCCATCGAGCGTCGACCATCCGTTGTACGAAACAGTCGTCGCTGCCTGCCGTTCGGTCTACGACCCTGAAATCCCGGTCAACATCTACGATCTGGGCTTGGTCTATACCATCGACATCAACAACGACAACGACGTCAACGTTGTGATGACGCTAACCACCGCAGGCTGCCCGGTTGCCGAGGACATGCCAGGTTGGCTGGCCGACGCGATTGCGCCCCTGCAGGGCGTTCGCACGGTCAACGTGGAAATGACCTGGGACCCACCATGGGGAATGGAGATGTTGTCAGAGGAAGCCCGACTTGAGCTCGGATTCATTTAGCGTGAACGACCCATGGTGGCAGAGACACGTGATTGGACGCTCTGAATTGAAAGTGACTGGTCGAATCGAAGGCAGGACTTCGACCGCAAGCTGTGCCGGCCGCAGTTCCCTTCAGCAGGATCAGGATTCGGTCCCGTTCCCGGACGGCGGTTTGGAGTTGCATCAAGTAGCCGGACTGGTCGTCACTTGGCCAGAAGGATTGAACTGCCCACAACAACCCAACAGGGAATTTTGAAAGGAGCCAGACAGGTGTTCTCGATACCAGGCAAGCAGGCTCTTACACTCACCGACAGCGCGGTCGACCGGATTGCCGGTCTCATGCGGAAGTCCGGCAACTACGGGCTCAAGATCGGCGTCAAGAAGGGTGGGTGCGCCGGCATGGAGTATACAATGGACTTCGTTGACCAGGTCGGGCGCCACGACGAAGTCATCGAGCAGGATGGCGCCAGGGTTATCATCGAGCCTATGGCGCAGATGTTCCTCTTCGGGACACGCATCGACTACCGCACATCGCTGCTTGAGTCGGGATTTCATTTTGAGAATCCGAATGTGGTCGATTCGTGCGGCTGCGGAGAATCAATCAAGTTCAAGGAGTCCTAGCCGGCTTGCCGCTGCCCGCGCTCAATCGGTCGCGAGCCAGGACACCGGTCTTCGGACGCATCGAGAGCCGCATCAATTTCGGCTCCTGGAACGTGCCTCGATGCCTCAAGGGCTTGCATGGGGTTGCTTTCGGCTACATGCACGGTCGCTTCCGGACACTCAACGCCGCAAACGCGTCGGGTCCGAGTATTGCTGAACTCCCTCTCAGTTGGCTTGCCTGTCAGTGGCAATCGATCTTGGCGGAGACTGTCGGGTAGCAGGCTCCCGGATTCGTCGCGCGCATGAATCCGGTTTCGAACATTTGCGGACACGCTCATAGCGGAGTTGGCATTCAGGGCGTTGACGTCAAGGGCCGTTGAGGCAGACTGCAATGGCAATCAGGATTGGTCGTCATTGCCTTGCTTGCACGGAAACGTCAATGCCCTGGCAACCCTCACGAGCGCTTGCAGACGGGTGTCGTTTCACTTGAGTCTTCAAGAGGTTGAAAGGGAAGACAGCCGGTTGGACCGGTCGCTTCCCGCTGCGGCCTCGGCGACTGATCTTCGGGCCGCGATCATGCTTTCGACTTGGGGTGCGCGCTTGATCCTCTTTGAGGCATTTGTCCATGGCACGACGAAGTTTTGTCGGGACATTGATCCAGTTTGCCGTGGAGTGGAAGCCGCGGGTTCATCATTCTGGCTCAATTGGCTCGCTTCAAGCTTTGCTGCCGCCTGTTCTGTTAACGCTCTCATCACCCAAATTGCCGCGTCAATGCCTTCCTGCCCCTGTGGAAGCGCATTGCCATTTGCAACCTTGCGCAGCCCTGCCACGGTTTCCCGAACCCGGCCATCCGGCCGAGTTCGAAGACGAAGCTGCTGACCGTGGGAGGTCCCCTTGCAAGTCGGATGCCATGGCTCCGCAGCATCATGTCGAGCACGACGGTCTCGTCCTAGGAGTCCACGTTGCGAGCCGGTTCGTCGGGATTGTTTCGGGCTTGCCACTCCAGTTCGCCAACCCGCCAGGCGGTGATGGCGTCGAAGGCGAGGCACTTGCGCAGTTCGTCGGCCTCGTTGAGCTTGCGGTTCTTGATGTGCGTGCCGCTCTTCAACGCTCTGAAATATTCCTCACTGACCCAGCGCTTCTGGTACCAGCCGACCAGGCGCTGGGCGGTCTTCGCATCGGCCTCGCCGACGGTCGCCATCAGCAGCCAGTGCAGCGGCTTCCTGCCGGAGGCAGTGCGTTCGCGGGCCGAAACAACCAGCATCCGGCGCGGCTGCGTCCCCTTGCCCTCGGGAGGCACGATGTCCAGACGGGCGGCGCGGAACTCGATCGTCGCCGTGCGGGCCCGCCGCGCATCGCGACCGCCGCGGGCGGCGATCTTCAACTTGCGGCGCGCCAGAACCGGCAGCGTCTTCACATGCTCCCACAGGCACTCGCTCCTGCCGCCAGGCAGCGACACCCGCCGCCGCGTCGAGCGCGAGGCCTGCACCAGAAGGTCGGCCTGCGAGGCCTCGGCGATCGTCGTCAAGTCCCAGAAGTCGTCCTCCCGGTCGCACACCGACACCACCCGCGTGTCCGGACAGGCCTCGGCAAGCTCGCCGGCCCGCTCCATGCAGCGCTGCCAGCGCTCGCTGTCCTTGCCCGGCTTGCGCCGGAAGTCGGCCTCCAGGCTGTACAGGCCAAGCGGCCGGCCGCTCTCGGCGACCGCAAGACCGACATGAGCCAGAAGCTCCTGCGCTCCGCCGCCGATGTTGTCAAGCGTGCCGCAGTTGAGCGCCGTCGTGTCCTGAACGGCAAGAACCACGCGCTCGAGACGGCAACGGGCCACCGTTGCCTCGCAATGACTCTCCAAGACGTGCTCAATCTTCACTCTCGGGTTCGACAGGAGCCGATAGGCAGCCTGGCGGCTCGCACTGTCGGGAAAAAGGTTCGGTATCGAAGCGTTTGGCCGCTCGCCCCAGACGCGTCCCATCGCCACGATGCGGACGCGGATGCGGCTGTCGGGATGACTGCACCTTCCAAACTCGAAATCGGCCCAGTCCGCATCCTCCGCAAACCTGCGTTCGGGCATGTTGCCGAGCCGGCGCCTGGGAACCTTGTACAGCCGCCGCTTCCAATCTTCGTCAAGTGGCCGCATCCAAATGGAACGAATCGTGCCTGTCCTGCCCGAAGTCTGCCGCTCGCAGCGCTTCCATCCGGCGGCGCCGTAGCAGGTACCGCGCCAGCGTGGCCCGACATAGGTGTAGGCGAGAAGCGGCCGCCGGCCGTAGGCTTCGTTCCAGTCGTCGGCCACGCGGCGGCAGGCGGCTCCCAGAATGTGCGAGGCGAGGTTGCGCACGCGCAGCCCCGGCAGGATCAGAAAGCGATGGTTGTTGAGGATCAGGCCAATGTTGTTGACACGCGCTTCCTGTGACCAGCCGATCCATTCGTCACGCGCCGCTTGATGCCAGCTGGCATCTACGAATCCGATGCCGCCAATGACGCCATGCCGCGGGATGGTGGCCAAGTAGCGGATCTGGCCGCCTGGCGGACGCGTCCATCCCTCGGGATGATAGGAGTTCATCAGCGCCTGATACTGCAGCTTGGCCTCGGCGGTGGAGGCAATGGTCAGCGAGACTGGACCGATGTCAGCCAGCGATGCGGCGAGTTCGATGTCGGGCACCGGCGTCAGGTCGAGAATGGTCGAATATCCAGATATGGAGCGGGGAGCAGGGAGCTCGATCCCCAACTTGGCGGCGAGCTTGCGCAGGCATTTGCGGGCCGAACCGAGGCAGGGCTTTCCAAGGGGGTTGTGCCATCCCTCACGCTCGCACAGCTCACGGGCCAGCTCGCTGCGTGTCATGTCCTGCCGCTTGGCGGCGCCAATCAACCAATCGATGGTTTCGGGTGAGAAGTGTCGAAGTCCTACCTGCATGCCGAATCGAATGCCACGAAATTGTTGGAGGAGTCAAACGCGAAGCACTGTCAGTTTGCAAGCAGCAATTGAAGAGAATTTCGGCGCCTGAATCAAACCAAACCTGGCAACCTCTCCTCCTGTTCCGCTTCCGGGGAGAACAGTTGCGGCGCCACAACCAAGGCCTCTTGCGGAACCGATCATCAAGTTGTTCCTGTCCCGGGCACGACCGCACGGAAGCCCAGGAGACGGCAGCCGACGTTCCACCTGGCGCAAGGCGCAGCGCCATTCGGCATCATCGACCATCGCTGCGACTCCGAACGTGAAAGCGTGATTGGGCTTCGAACGCGGCTGAGCGTCCTTGCGCATGTGCGGCAGTTCGACCCCGCGGTCGGTCGTCCGCATTCGACTGTGGCGACATTCCTGCGCTTGCCAAGGTATTCAAATTCCATCCGTTCTGGTCTAATGTGACCATGCTTGGAACTGGCGACTCTCGGCCCGACAGGTTGTAGGTTCCTGTTGCCTTGGCGATTGGGACACGGTTCCTGCCGGCGCATTCCGTAGGATGCATGGATGTATGCCGAAGCGGTCGCAATTGACCCTGCGCCGGCATTCCGACCGCATTTGACAGCAATTGACGGGCAAACAGGCTGGAGTTTTGTCCATGAGACGCAAGCTCATCGCTGCAAACTGGAAGATGAACGGTGACGATTCGCTGGTGGAATCTTTCCATCAGTCTCGCCGCAGACTGCGCGCGGCTCCGTGCGACACGCTTGTCTGTCCTCCGGCAACACTTCTGCAATCCACCGTCGAGGCCTTTCGCAATTCAGGGATACTGGTCGGCGGTCAGGATTGTCACCACGAACTCGAAGGCGCCTTCACCGGAGACGTATCAGCCGTCCAACTGTTGCAGTGCGGCGCCACGCACGTCATCGTTGGTCATTCCGAACGGCGTCAGGGCCATGGCGAGACCGATGATCTCATCGCCCGCAAGGTCCGGGCAGCATGGCGTGTGGGCTTGAGCGTCATTCTGTGCATTGGCGAGAGTCTGGATCAGCACAGCGAAGGGAGGACGCTTGAAGTACTGGATGCACAATTGTCGCACAGCTTGCCGGCCGACCGCTCAAGGCCCGAATTGTTGACGTTGGCCTACGAACCGGTTTGGGCCATTGGAACTGGAATGGCAGCTTCCCCAGTGGACATAGAGGAGGTTCATGGCTTTCTTCGCAAGCAGTGCACGCGCGTGTTGGGCGAGAACGAGGCGGCGGACGTCAGGATACTCTATGGCGGGTCGCTCAACCCACGGAACGCAAGGGAAATCCTGGCTCTCCCAAACGTGGATGGGGGATTGATAGGGGGCGCTTCGCTGAATCCCATTTCATTTGCAGAGATCGCCGAGGCATGCTCGGCTCGGAAGGCCTAGCCAGCCTCGCTCGCGTCCGGCGGCAACCATCGGCCCCGGCCTTCGCCCAAGCCTGGCGGTTTCAGAAGTGGATGGCACGGCCATACGCGCTCAGGACGCTTTCATGCATCATCTCCGACAGGGTCGGATGTGGAAACACCGAATGCATGAGGTCTTCCTCTGTGGTCTCAAGCTGGCGGGCAACGACGAAGCCCTGAATGAGTTCGGTGACCTCGGCCCCGATCATGTGGGCGCCGAGCAACTCCCCGGTTGAGGAATCGAATATCGTCTTGATCAGACCCTCCGGTTCGCCCAGCGCGATCGCCTTGCCATTGCCAATGTACGGAAAACGCCCAACCCGAACTTCGAGGCCGCTGTCGAGCGCCTGCTGTTCGGTCAGGCCGACCGAGGCGACTTGCGGCATGCAGTAGGTGCACCCTGGAATCGCCTCCTGCCGCACGGGATGCACTTCCCTGCCGCTGATCTTCTCGGCGACCATTGTGCCTTCATGGCTGGCCTTGTGCGCCAGCCACGGCGGCCCTGCCACGTCGCCAATGGCATGAATTCCGGCAACGGCCGTTCCGCAGAGTTCGTCCACCTGAATGTGTGTTCTGTCCACCTCGACACCTGCCTCCTCAAGGCCAAGTCCTTCAACATTGCCAACGATTCCGACTGCGGAAACCACCGTGTCGAAGCTTTCCTTGACCTGGTCCTTTCCGGTGTCGATCGTTGCGTCCACGCTGCCGGCGTTGATCTTGATCGACGAAAGCCTGGCGGACTCGAGAATGCGCATTCCCTGTTTGACAAACTGGCGCTTGGCAAATTCGGAGATTTCCTGATCTTCAACCGGCAAGATTCGGTCAAGCACCTCCACAACCGTGGTCTTGGCCCCGAGGGAATTGAAGAAGCTGGCGAATTCGATGCCAATTGCGCCGGAACCGACAACCAGCAGGTTGCGAGGCATTCTGGGCGGCTTCAATGCGTGCCTGTAGTTCCAGACAAGGTTTCCGTCGGCCGGAAGCTCAGGCAGCTCCCGCGCCCGGGCGCCTGTGGCAATGACGACATTTGAACTGCGAAGATCGCGGTCGCCCTCGTTCGTCGACACGCGCACGAGATCGGGAGCCTCCAGTCTGGCCGCTCCCATGATGGTCGAGACGCCATTCTTTTGCAGCAGGTACTTGACCCCGGAGGCCAGCTGGTTCGCCACCTTGCGGGATCTGTCGACCATTGCGTCAAGGTCAGGACTCGGCGCAGATGCAGCGACTCCGAACTCGGAGGCTCTTTCGACCAGGTGAAAGACCTCCGCGGATCTTAGCAAGGCCTTGGTTGGGACGCAGCCCCAGTTGAGGCAAATGCCCCCAAGGTGTTCACGCTCGACAATTGCCACCTTGAGTCCGAGCTGCGCTCCCCTGATGGCTGCAACATATCCGCCGGGCCCTGCCCCGACGACTGTCATGTCAAAGTTCTCGGTAACCATTTGGCGCCTTCTCCAATTTGGCAAGTTTGCCTGGGCTTCAAACCGGCTCGATTCCCCCACTCCCAATGCGGAGGCCGCAAGGAGAAGGGACAGGCACGGACGCGCAGCCGGCTGCAACGGCGCGTCATCCAATCCGGTTTCCAGCCGCAGCCCTGTCAACGTGGACTGGCTGTTCGGTGCAAGCCAATGGCCCTGCACGGAACGGGCGACGGCAGATCAGGCTGAAGCGCCGCCTGCCTCCATGGCGGGCCTGACTGCGGCCGTCAATCGGATTCGAGCTTCCTGGTGGCCTCAACCTCGCCCATGTAGCCAACGTTGGCCAGCCATTCCACTTCCGCGGCGCTCGATTGCCGGTTGAGAGCATCGTTGCGAAACGGGAAACGCCCGAATCTTGCGATGATGTTCCTGTGCGCCTTGGCGTGAATCAGGTTTTCCGCGCCCTTTTCGCCAAGCCCAGTCCTGATCAGGTCGATGCATTTGTCCTGTTCTTCCAGAACCTCGGAATGCATGTACGGCAAGTAAAAGTTTATGCGCCTCTCGCTGGGAGACTGGACGTCAAATTTCCTGCCAATGGACAGGCCCGCCGCTTCAATCGCCTTGTCGTCGGATGCAAACGATCTGCCGTCACCTCGAAACATGTTTCGGGGAAACTGGTCCAGAACAACTATCAGGGCCAGTGAAGACCGGCACTCCTCCAGCCATGCGTCCTTGCGGCCGACGCGCGCCTGCTCCCAGAGAGATCCGAAGCGATCACGTATCTCTGCATCCAGAGCGTCGTCCTGCCTGAAATGCTGTTCGGGCGTTAGTTCCTCGAACCAGAACTTCAGCACCTGTTGCCATGTCGTCAACTTAAGAGTCTCCTTCGTACCTTCAAACCAGGGCAATTCACCCAAGCTCGCGTACCATGAAATGCAGCGCCGCGCCAATTCCAATCGGCGAAAGTTCGTGCTCGAAACCGCTCGAAGTGTATGTGTAGACCCTGAAACCAGCCTTTTCCAGCGCCGTGGCGGCTTCATCCAGCGCCGCGTAGGGCACAATCGGGTCATCCTTGTCGTGCCCGAGCATTATGGGCGGTCGGGAACTCGTCGCCGGATCCGTCGGGACGTCATTGAACAGGGCGCCGGCGAATCCGACCACCGCAGCCAAACGGGGATTGATGCGCGGCGCCATTTCCAGGGCCATCATGGCGCCCTGCGAGAATCCGAAGAGAACGACATCGTTCAATCCCACTCCGGCATCCTCCGCTTCGGCCTTCAGCA
Organism: Paracoccaceae bacterium; assembly: GCA_026713305.1. Classification (GTDB taxonomy): domain Bacteria; phylum Pseudomonadota; class Alphaproteobacteria; order Rhodobacterales; family Rhodobacteraceae; genus MPNP01. The sequence continues at coordinate 17,874 of JAPOOS010000077.1, read as the reverse complement.
ACAGTTCCAAGTGATGAATGGACTCCTGCAGTGCAAGTCCGAATTGCACCGGCGTGGCAGCATCGTACGGCGGCAGCGGAAACCACTGGTACCCACCCGGATATGACCTACAGGCATGCGGCGCGTTGGGTGAGACAAACAGCGTGTCGGGCATCGTCTCGGCCAGATGGTCGGCAAGACCCAACAGGTCGGCTCCGTTGGCGCCGTATCCGTGCAGGAAGACCACCATGCTCCCGGTGGTTCCCGACAATGCCTCTCTTCTTTCGGCCGTCATGGACTGCTTCATCGAATTCCTACCCTTTTCTTCTTCATTCGATAACACTCCCAAAGTAGGCACGCCGCAACGGTTCTCCAAGGTGTCCAGGCCTCGGCAATGACCAGAAGCTGCCGTTCGGTTGGTCGATCCTCCAGCTGAAGGAGGTCCCGGGCCGCCTCGCGCACCGCAAGATCTCCCGCCGGTATCACGTCCAGCCGGCCAAGGCAGAATATCAGATAGATTTTCGCGGTCCATGGGCCAATGCCGCGGATGCCTGTCAGGATCTCAACCACCGATCGATCGGGCAGGCTCTCCAGTGCGTCGAAGTCAACGCCGCCTAGTGCAAGAGCCCTGATGTACCCGATTTTCTGGTGCGACAGGCCGCACTGCCTCAGCACCTCGTCGGAGGCATCCAGGTAGTCCTGACGACTGACAATGCTCTGGTCCAGCAGCCGCCCTGCAATGGCATCGGCAGCGCCCACCGACAGTTGCTGGCTCACAATGATGTCGGCAAGCGTCGCAAATCCGGCCTTGCGCATGCGTATGGAAAGCGGAGCCGCCCGGCGGGCAACCGGAGCAAATCTGGGCTCGATCGTCACCAAGGCATCCACAGCGGCCTGCAGATCAAGCCGGTGCGCGGAATCGGTTTCAGGCAACATTCTCAAACTCGTTCAAGTGTCGGTGGCAGCCATGAACTGCCCAGGGAAACGCTGTCGGCGGCATGCGCGAATTCGGGCCGGATTCCGAACGAATCATTGGCTGGCTGCCGCAAAGGCTACGACTTGCGCGGTCAGGGGCAAGTGCATGGCGGTTTTTGGCGTAGATGATTGCAATTGACCTGTCTCATGCTATGGCAGATCCCATATTCGGGCGGGATGGTCAATTGCCAGTCCTGTTCCTTGTCATGCCAACGGTTCCATGAAGCATCCCGCCATTTCACAGGAAAGGCACAACGTGATTGTGCTCGTGCTGCTTCAGGCAACGGCAGGCGCGCAAATGCCCATTGTGTTCATCGTGGCGGGACTTGCCGGGCAGTCCCTGGCGCCAAACGTTTGCTGGGCCACGCTGCCGATTTCGGTCATGGTCTTCGGGTCGATGACCACAGCGCCCTGGCTGAGCAACTTGATGCAGAGGTTTGGCCGACGCGTGGGGTTTTGGATTGGCTGCCTTGGAGGCGTTGCTGGGGGCTGCATCGGTTCGTTTGCCCTGCTCGAGGGATCCTTCCTGTACTTCCTCCTGGCTGCCTACGCATCGGGCATCTACATGTCGGCAAACGGCATGATCCGATTTGCAGCTGCAGACACGGCCAGCGCTGCGTTCCGACCGCGGGCAATATCCTACGTTCTGGCAGGCGGACTGCTGGCTGCAGTGATAGGACCGCAGCTTGTAAAACTGACTCACAACCAGTTTGCCATTCCGTTTCTTGGTTCCTACCTGGCCATCTTCGGGTTGAATGCCCTCGCCATGGTCCTGATCTGGTTCCTGGACATTCCGGTTCCAAAGCCGAAGGACAGGAACAGCCTTCCGGCGCGCTCATATCGGGAACTCATCGCTCAGCCTCGCATTCTGATTGCCGTGGTTTGCGCGATGGTCTCCTACGCGCTGATGAACCTGGTGATGACATCGGCTCCTCTGGCCGTGGTGGGGTGCGGGTTCACCGCCAACCACGCCGCCGACATTGTGTCGCTGCATGTCCTCGCCATGTTCGGTCCTGCCTTTTTCACCGGCCACCTGATATCGCGATTCGGCGCTGCGGCGATCGTTGCCGCCGGTCTCTTCCTCCTGGCGCTGGCCGGCGTTGCCGGACTTTCAGGAGTCGAACTGCCCAATTTCTATGCGTCCCTGATTCTGCTTGGAATTGGCTGGAACTTCAGCTTCATCGGCGCCACGAACATGCTGGTCGAGGCGCATGAGCCGCATGAGCGAGGGCGAGCCCAGGGCATGAACGACATGATGGTGTTCGGGTTGGTGACTGTAGGCTCGCTTGCTTCGGGAACGCTGATGAACTGCACCGGAGGCACGCCGGAAACCGGTTGGAACACCGTCATTTGGGCAATGGTGCCGTTCCTGTTGCTCGCTTCAATGGCGTTGCTTTGGCATTCGCGGCTGGGCGCCGGACCTGGACGCCGGTCGTCGCCCGGCGCCTGACCGGGTGTCCTTCGGAGACGCTGCCAGTTGTCAGGAGGCGTCCTGCGGAGCGGCCTCCGACAGTCCCTTGACGGGAACTGCGCCTTCGCGGTTCAGTTTCCAAACTATCGCGTCAACCAGCGCTTCGAACGACGCATCGATGATGTTCGGGGAAACCCCGACTGTGGACCATTGCGTGCCGGACGAATCCGCACAGTCAATTATGACGCGGGTGACCGCCTCGGTGCCCGTGCCGTAGATCCTGACCTTGAAGTCGATCAGGTTCATGTCGTCGATGTATTTCTGGTACGGTCCAAGGTCTCGCTTCAGAGCCTTCGAAATCGCGTGAACGGGGCCGCTGTCGCGGCCGTCGTTGAGTCCCTCCGAAGCCGACAGCATTCGGTCGTCTCCGATCGTCATGACCACAACGGCTTCCGAGGAGGTGACTGGCCCCGAAGTCAGGGAACCGTCCCGTTCGACAATCACGCGATAGCGCTTGATGGAGAAATACTCCGGGAGCTTTCCCGTCATGCGCTTGACCAACAGGATGAAGGAAGCCTGTGCCACGTCGTAGGTATAGCCGAGCTTTTCTCGACGCTTGACCTCGGCCAGAATGTCGCGCTTGCAGTTCTGATGTATGGAATCGTCCTCTATTCCGAGTCTGGCAAACCACGGATCGATGCTGGCACGACCGGCCTGGTTCGACACCGGAATGTTGCGGCTGTTGCCAACCCTCTCCGGTTCCACATGTTCATACGTCGCGGCATTTCGATTCACCGCGGATGCGTGAAGTCCGCCCTTGTGGGCGAACGCCGAATCCCCGACATAGGCAGCGTGCTTGTTGGGTCTTCGATCCAGGATCTCGTCGAGCATGCGGGATGCACTGGTAAGCTTGGAGATGTCGCTTGACGACGACTGAAGCACAAATCTCGAACGGTAGGGCTCCTTGAGCGCCAATGTGGCCATCAACGTGATGAGATTGGCGTTTCCACAGCGCTCGCCGAGGCCGTTGAGCGTCCCCTGCACCTGCCTGGCGCCTGCGTCAACCGCCGCCAGCGAACCGGCAACGGCGTTTTCCGTGTCATTGTGCGTATGTATCCCGACATCGGCGCCGGGGATGCCGGAATCGATCACGGCGCGTGTGGAGGCTTCGATTTCTCCGGGCAGCGTCCCGCCATTGGTGTCGCAAAGGACAATCCATCTGGCTCCCTGTGCATAGGCCGCGTGCACGCAGGCCAGAGCGTATTCGGGGTTGTCGCGATAGCCGTCGAAGAAGTGCTCGGCATCGAATATGGCCTCCCTGCCGGCAGCCACCACCCGAGCAATTGAATCGCCAATGCTCTCCAGATTTTCCTCAAGCGTGACCTGCAAGGCCTCCCGGACGTGAAAGTCATGGGCCTTGCCGACAAGGCACACCGACGGCGTGTTGGCCGCCAGAACCTGCGACAGAACAGGATCGTTGGCGGCCGAGCGGCCAACGCGCTTTGTCATGCCAAACGCCGTCATCTTCGCATGCCGTGTGACCGGAAGGCTGGAAAAGAACTCTTCGTCGGTGTCGTTGGCCCCCGGGAATCCGCCCTCGATGTAGTCCACCTTCAAGTCGTCGAGCAGGTCGGACAACGCACGCTTCTCGGTGACGCCGAACTGCACGCCCAAAGTCTGGGCGCCGTCGCGCAGCGTCGTGTCGTATATGTAAAGCCGCTCCTTGTTCATCCGCCGCGCGCCTCGCTTGCCGCCATGACTTCCAGTTCCTCCAAGACCTTCTCGACTTTCGCAAGCTGCCCGTCGTACCTGCCCATTGGCTCGAAGTGGCACTTCGAGCGGCCGGCAGTGTCCTGAACAACTATTCCCGCATCCTGCAGGCTGTCACGTATTGTGTCCGAGACGGCGAAATTCCGGCAACTCCGCATCTGGTCCCGCACTTTCAGGATTTCAGAGACTCGGCCTGCCAGTCCGTCGGGGAGAGCGCTGTTGAGAAGACCCATGAACTTTGCGGAAGCCGCCAGTTCGGCGCTGCAACCCTGTGCCGCCAGTCGATGCAGCGCCGACATCGCACCCGGCGTATTGAGATCGTCCGCCAGCATGTCCAGCACATCTCGGTGGCAGCCGGCGTCGTCCGCAGCGACGTCGCGGGTGATGCGGCGCCACTCGCCCAGCACCGAACGAGCCTCCTCCACGCGTCTGGCGGTCCAGTCCAGCTGCTGACGGTAGTGCGTTCCGAGCAGTATGAAGCGCATTGTCTCGCCTGCCATGCCCCGATCAAGCAGCTCGCTGACCGTCAGGAAGTTCCCCAGGCTCTTGGACATCTTCTGTCCGTTCACCCGCACCATTCCGTTGTGCATCCAGAGCCTGGCAAACGACGCGTCGGGATGTGCGCAGAAGCTTTGGGCCGCCTCGTTTTCGTGGTGCGGAAACAGCAGGTCGGACCCTCCTCCATGAATGTCGAAGCTCTCTCCGAGCAGTTTCAGGCTCATTGCGGAACATTCAATGTGCCAGCCCGGCCTGCCTCGCCCCCACGGGCTGTCCCAGCCTGGCAGCGTGCTGTCCGAAGGCTTCCACAGCACAAAGTCGAGCTCGTTGGCCTTGTAGGGCGCCACCTCGACTCTGGCTCCCGCCTGCATGTCCTTGAGGGACCGTCTCGACAGCGAGCCGTACTGCGGATAGCTCGGAGTGTCGAACAGCACGTGGCCGTCCGCCACGTAGGCATGGCCGGCTGCAATCAGCGCCTTGATCATTTCGATCATTTCCGAAACATAGTCGGTGGCGCGCGGTTCGTGGGTTGGCAGCATGACCCCAAGGGCGCCCATGTCTTCATGGAACCACCCAATGGTTTCGTCGGTCACCCGGCGGATCGTGGCTCGCAGCGAGTCGCCTGACCCGTCCGCCAGCTCCCGCGCCCGGTTGTTGATCTTGTCGTCAATGTCCGTGATGTTGCGAACGTAGACAACCTGCGCTTCGCCGAAACAATGCCGCAGAAGCTTGAACAGGAGGTCAAAGACCACCGCAGGACGGGCATTTCCAATGTGGGCCCTGTCGTAGACCGTCGGTCCGCACACATACATGCGGACGCGGTCCGGCCGGAGGGGCTCGAACTCCTCCTTGCGGCCTGTCCTGGAATTCCAAAGGGCAATCTTCATGCCGCTACCTGTTGGCTCGCCTTGCCGACGGTCCCGGAAACTGCTCTGCGCGGAAGTATGACGCCGGGCCGACAAGCGATTGTCAGCCGCCAATGCAGAATTCTCGATTGAGTGCAGTGGACATCATGGACAGACAGATGCCGCAAACCGGAACGCATTGCAACGAGAAACCGCCCCGCGGCCAGCATTGCTTCCGTCTTCCGCTCCAAGGATGCCCCGGCGCGCCCCGCTTCTCCTGTTCGCTTGCGGATGCCGCATGCAGTATAGGGTTTCGGCAATGCGCCCGGCGTCCGGCGGCGGAACGAGGCCGCCCTTGGCAGCCTCGCGGGCGGTGCGGGACTCGATCAGGCGAATTCGGTGGCTTTCATGGACACAAGCGACTTTCTGAAGTGGTCCGAACACGTTGCCCGCTGGGCCCGCGACTACCATGAACGCCTGCCTGCAATGCCGGTCCGCTCGCAGGCCAGGCCCGGCGAGCTGCTGAATGCGCTGCCGACGGCTCCTCCCGAACATGCGGAAGCCTGGGAAGACATTTTCAGCGACTTCGACCTGCTCATTCCACAGGGCTTGACACACTGGCAACATCCACGGTTCTTCGCCTATTTCGCTGCCAACGCTTCCTTTCCGTCCATGATCGCGGAGCAACTCGCAACCTCCCTGGCGTGCAACTGCATGCTTTGGCAGACCTCGCCTGCCGCCACGGAACTGGAACAGCGCATGACCGACTGGCTGCGACAGGCCGTCGGACTGCCGTCCAGGTTCACCGGGCTGATTCAGGATTCGGCCACAACGGCGACACTTTGCGCCGTGCTTACGATGCGGGAGCGGGCGCTGTCGTGGAAAGGCAACGAGAGCGGGCTGCACAACGCTCCGCAACTGCGCCTCTACGCGTCTCCCGAGAATCACTCGTCGGTCGACAAGGCGGCGCGACTCGCCGGCATCGGCCAGGAAAACCTGGTCAAGCCCGGCACACGGAAAGACCGCTCTCTGGACCCCGAGAGCTTGCACGCCTGCATAAGGCAGGACCTCGACAGAGGCTTTCTTCCCGTTGGCGTGGTCGGGTGCATTGGCGGCACGGCAACCGGCGCGTGCGACAGGCTGTCCGAGATTCTCGAGATCGCACGGGAGTTCAATCTCTATTCCCACGTTGATGCGGCCTGGGCAGGGTCGGCCATGATCTGCAAGGAGTTCAGGACCATCTGGAAGGGCATCGAGCACGCCGATTCGGTCGTCTTCAATCCGCACAAGTGGCTCGGAGTGCAGTTCGACTGCTCCATCCAGTTTTGTGCCGATCCTCAGCAGCAGGCGGCCACGGTGGGATTGCGGCCCGACTACCTGAAGACAGCCGGCCTTGAAGAGATCACCAATTTGAACGAGTTCACGATTCCGCTTGGCAGACGCTTTCGGGCGTTGAAGCTGTGGTTTGCGATGCGGGCGCATGGGTTGGCCGGACTGAGATCACTGATCCGCGACCATGTCGACTGGATAGGCGAGCTTGAGAGGCTGTTTGCTGCGGACCCATTGTTCGACGTGGCCTTTCGCAGCGAGCTGGCCCTGTTCGGATTCCGCCTTGCCGACAGTTTCGAGCATGCCGAACGCCTGACGGTGGAACTTGCCGCGCGCATCAACGACGACGGGCATGTCTATCTGACTCCGACCGTCGTGGATGGAAGGACGGCAATCAGGGTAACGGCCGGCACGTTTGCGACCACGCGTCCCGACGTCCTGTCAGTCCACGAAATCGCAGGTCGGATTGCCCGCGAACTGGTTTCCTGACGACGCTGCGGAGTTGCGGCCAAACGGGACGCCCCGACTGGCGGCCATCGGCATCACTGCTGCGGCGCCGCTCCCTGCTCCTGTCCCGCCTCGAGCCATGCATTGAAGCGTCGGCTGCGCAGCGCCTCGGTGTTGGCGTACCAGCCGCTGTCCAGCGTCAGCGAGCGTTGCCCGTGTTTCGGCGAATTCGGCAGGTGATCAAGCATTGGAATGTTGGCCTCGCCTCCCAATCCAACCCGCATCATGGCGGAGCGACGGGTCGGCCCGTATGGAATGATTTCGCTGAGCGCCGCCAGGCGCTCGGGAGAGGTCGCATATGCCAGAAGCTGCTTGGCCTCCTCAACCTGGTCGGAGTTCCAGGCTATTCCCCAAACCTCGTGGCCTATGAGGCGGCCGTCCCAGATAATTGAGATGGGTTGGCCCTCCTGGTAGGCGGAAGCGAAAAACCTGCCGTTGAAACCGCTTGCCATGGACACCTTTCGCTCGGCAAGAAGACGTGCCGGTTCATCGACGGTGTCCCACCACACTATGTGCTCGCGCATTTCGTCAAGCCTCCTGAAGGCCAGCCGCAAGCCACGGTCCGTGCTCAGCAGGTCATAGACCTGCCCTGGAGGAACGCCCTCCGCCAGCAGCACCCATTCCAGTATGTCGTTGGGGCTGCGCTGAATCGCCCGCTTGCCCGGAAACGCCTCGATGTTGAACAGGTCCTCGACACGGCTCGGCTTCACTCCCGGAAACATCTCCACGTTGAACGCAATTACCGATGCATAGACGTTTTGCGCGACCGTGCACTTGCGGAACGCCCGTTTCACGAAATCCTCCTGCACGCCGATTCCGGGGCTGGGAATCACGATTTCCTCCCCGTTCAAGGGCAGGAGCAAGCCGTCGTCGCATGCCGAAATTGCGTCGAACTCGGTCATGTCGATCAGATCCCAGCCTTCGGCCTCGGCACGGGCCGCAATCGAGGCCGGCGTGCCGTCATACTCCAGCACCGATATCTCGATTCCGGTTTCCTTCGTGAAGGGATCCAGAATGGCCTGTCGCTGAGCCTGCTCGTAGGGGCCGCCCCAGGACACGACCGTGAGCTTCCGCTCCGACGACGCGACGGCTGACGCCGCGCCCAGCAGCAGAAGCAGCCATGCGCTAAACAGGCGCATGTTCTTCGCGCCGAATGTCGTGGACAAGTTCAAGATACGCCACGATGATTGCCGACTCGGTGACAACGCCGAGCAGTTTCCCGGTCTTCGAATCCACAATTGGCACAGCGTCGCCAACAAAGTCGGCAAGCGACTGCATGGCCTGAAAGATCGTGGTTTTCTCCGAGTACACGAGTCCCGCCGAGTGCAGGACGTCGCGTGATGTCGAGGCCGAATCGGCGTGTAGATCCCTGCCATAAATCTTTCCCAGGAATTGCCCCTCGCTGTTCTCAACGAAAGCCTCGTTCCACTTTCCCGACGTCAGCCTGTGGCGCAACTCCCCTGCGGTGACGTCCTCCTGCGCCCGGGGAAAGTCGTCGTTGGCGTATTCGACCACCCGAACTGCCGCCAGCCGCGCGAATTCCCGCCCCTGCGAAAGATCGATGCCCTGCTTCTTCAACACAACGTCGAAAAGCGACCGCCCGAAGATTCGAAACGAAATGAGATTCGAGGCCACAACGGCAACCATGGCTCCGATGGTCAGGTCGTAGTTGCGCGTCAGTTCGAACACTATGAGAATGACCGTGAGGGGCGCCCCCATCACCGGACTGGCAATTGCCATCATTCCGCATATGGCGTAGGCGACCACTCCCGAATTGGCGATCGACTGGGTCGAGTCCAGAACGCTCCAGAAGAACGCGCCGAACATGATGCCGATCAACAGCGATGGACTGAAAATCCCCCCTGCGAATCCAAAGCCCAGGCAAATTGCCGTCAGCACGATCTTGGCGACCACGAGGACGAGAAGCTCGTTCGCCTCGAAGGCGCCTTCAATCGTGGCGAATCTCAGCGCCGCCGAGCCAATTCCCAGCACGTCCGGCAGCCAGAGGGCCGTCAGCCCGACCGCCAGCCCTGCGCAGGCCGTGCGCAGCGGCGGGAACACCGGCAGGGATGCGGCAATGCGGCCGCTGAACATGACGAGCTTCATCAGCGCCATGGCGATCACCGCGGACAGCGCCCCCAGCAGGGCGAACAGCGCGAATTCGTGCCCGAAACCGACGCCTTCAAAGCTCACCAGGAACAAGGCAGGTCGGTCGAATATGATGTTGGTCACCACATAGCCCATGGCGGCGGCAATTGTGGTCAGCGAAAAGGCCCTTAGCGAGTAGTGACGAAGCACCACTTCGTGGGCAAACACCAAGCCGGCGATGGGCGCGTTGAACGCCGCCGACATGGCTGCCGCCACGCCGCACGCCACCGCCATTGTCGGCAACGCCTTTACGTCGATCTGCAGCTTGCGGGCAAAGTTTCCCACAAGCGCGCCAAGGTAGACGACAGGACCGAACTGGCCAACCGAGGCCCCGGCCCCAAGCGAAAGAATCGCCGCCGCCGTCGATACAAGCCCGGTTCGCAAATCCGGCAGAGGCGTGCCCAACTGCGTCGACTTGATCACCTCGGCCGGCCCCACCGGCCGACGTTCCGGCGACACGCGCAGCAGGAGAAGCCCAACCACAAGGCCGCCGGCAGTCGGGACCAGGAGAGTTGCGGCTTCCACGAGATAGGGTATGCTCTCGTACTGGACACGGGCGCGGGGCGATATCAGAAGAATTCGGTTTAGCAAGCCCACCGCGTCGACAAAGGCAATTGCAGCCAAGGCTGAAACCAGTCCAATCACTATGGCGCACAAGGAAAGAGCGGTAATCCGCTTGATGGAGCCACCGTCGATGCTGATGAGCGACTTTGAACCCTGGACCATATCCCGTTTCGCCTCAACTGCGCGATTGGTGACGACAGCGCCGAATTTGCGGCGCTGGCTTTCGAATTCTCGCATTCCGCGATGGCAGCGAAATCTGCAACGCGGAAGGACATGTCGGCCGACGCGGAGCCGACCGATCGGCGAGTTTGGGTCGGCTGCGACCCAACCGTCTGCAGCTTTATTCGATTGAGGGACGGAAATAAACTTGTGCTCCAACTTTTCTGCAAGTCGTGTCTCGAAATCTTCACATTCACATGCGAATTCGGAGTTTCCAGCGTCCTGCAACTTCACGAAGCGTGGCGGGAGTCGCCGCAACAGCTTCCTCATTGGCTTGAAAACAGGAGATTCCGGAATTCAAATGGCCAATTCAGAGTCTAACCCATGAGTTCACCGCTCAACGAAACCGTCGCGGCTGTGACATCGCGCATTGTCCGGCGCAGTCTCCCGGCGCGCGCTCGCTACCTCGACTCCATTGAGCGGATGGCGGAAACCCGTCCGGCAAGGGCACACCTCGCTTGCGGCAATCAGGCGCATGCCTATGCCGCTTCCGGCAGCTCCAAACTCCGGCTTGCGGAGGGAGCGGCGCCAAATCTGGGCATTGTGACGGCCTACAACGACATGCTTTCCGCACACCAGCCATATGAAGACTATCCCCAGCTGATAAGGGAAGCCGCCAGCGGCTTCGGTGCAACGGCGCAGGTTGCCGGCGGCGTTCCCGCCATGTGCGACGGTGTAACCCAGGGGCAGCCGGGCATGGAGCTTTCGCTGTTTTCCAGAGACGTCATCGCCCTGGCGGCGGCCGTCGCGCTTTCGCACAACACCTACGATGCCGTTGCCTATCTGGGCGTCTGCGACAAGATTGTTCCCGGATTGGTCATCGCCGCGGCCAAGTTTGGGCATCTGCCCGGCATATTTCTGCCGGCGGGCCCAATGACGTCGGGCATGACGAACGACGAAAAGGCCCGCAAGCGACAGGACTTCGCTGCCGGCAAGATTGGCCGCGACGAGCTGATGAAGGCTGAAATGGCGGCCTATCATGGTCCCGGCACATGCACCTTCTACGGCACCGCGAATTCCAACCAGATGCTGATGGAATTCATGGGTCTGCATCTCCCCGGAACTTCCTTCGTCAATCCCGGCACGCCGCTGCGCCGTGAGTTGACCGCAGTCGGTGTCAGGCGCGTTCTGTCCTTGACGGCGCTTGGCAATCGATATCGTCCGATTGGCAGGTTGTTGAGCGAAAGGGCCTTCGTGAACGGCATGGTCGGGCTGATGGCCACGGGCGGGTCCACCAATCTGGTCATTCACATGACCGCCATGGCCCGAGCGGCCGGCATCTGCATCGAGCTGGAGGATTTCAGCGATCTGTCGGGTGTTGTGCCGCTGCTGGCGCGTGTCTATCCAAACGGTCTGGCGGACGTGAATCAATTCCATGCCGCGGGCGGCCTCGGATTTGTTTTTGCCGAGCTGCTGTCGGAAGGTTTGCTCCACGAGGACGTCGAAACGGTGCACGGGCGAGGGCTTGCAAAGTATGCCACGGAACCGCGGCTTGTGGATGGCGCCGTTCATTGGGAGGCATCGGCCAGGGATTCCCTCAACGAATCCATTGTCCGCGCCGCCGACAGGCCCTTTGCGGCAAATGGAGGCATTCGGCTGTTGGAGGGCAATCTCGGCCGAGCCCTGATCAAGGTTTCCGCCGTCAAGCCGGAACACGGCAAGATCGAGGCGCCGGCGCGTGTGTTTTCCGACCAGAATGCCGTCAAGGAAGCGTTTGCCGCAGGCGAGTTTCGCTCGGACTGCGTTGTCGTTGTGCGGTTTCAGGGGCCCAAGTTCAACGGCATGCCGGAACTGCATTCGCTGACCCCATTGCTTTCCTCGCTGCTTGACAGGGGCATCAAGGTTGCCCTTGTGACCGACGGGCGCATGTCAGGGGCATCAGGCAAGGTGCCGGCGGCAATCCACGTGTCGCCGGAAGCTGCCGAGAGCGGACTTCTCGCCAAGCTTGCGGACGGCGACATCCTTCGGCTCGATTGCGATGCCGGGACAATTGACGTGACATCGCCAGGCGCAGCGTTGCGGGCCGATGCAAAGCCCCCTCTTCCAGCGCACGATCTCCCTTGGCGGGATTTGTTCGAGAACTTCCGAAGCAACGTTGGGTCGGCGAGTTCCGGCGCTTCTGCAATTGCATAGGTACGGAAAGTGACACCAGAACAGGCAAGTTCCTGGATACTCCGCAAGTGCTCAAACGCTCCTGTCATCACGACGCTAACCGTCAATGGGCTGGAGGGGATTGAACAGTTGGGACAGGCGCTGGTTGATGCCGGGCTTCCCATCATAGAGGTTCTGTTGCGCACCGAATTCGCCTTGGATGCGATTTCGGCTCTTTCTTCGCTTCCCGGCTGCGAGGTCGCCGCAGGGAGTGTGCTGTCGTCGCAGCAGCTGCACGACGCCAAGGCGTGCGGAGCTCGCTTCGCCGTGTCGCCCGGCGCGACGACCGCCCTGCTGGAAGCGTCAACCCAGTCGGGAATGCCTCTGCTGCCCGGCGCCGCCACAGCGTCGGAAGTCATGCGGCTGACTGAACACGGCTATCGGTTTCTGAAATTCTTCCCTGCTGCAGCCATCGGCGGGGCGGCCGCTCTGCGGGCATTGGCCGGTCCCTTTCCGCGTGTCCTGTTCTGTCCAACCGGCGGCATCCATGCCGCCACCTTTGAACAGTACCTGCTTCTCGACAATGTGGCCGCTGTCGGCGGGTCGTGGCTGGTCGGCGACAGGGTGATGCAGGAGCGTCGTTGGGCGGAAGTCGAGGATGCTGCCCGGAAAGTTGCAATGAGATGCGCTGAATTGCGATGTTGACAGGCCCTTGTCCACAGCCGTGACTTGCATTCGCAATGGTATGGCGTCATTGAGCGCCTCAGTTCGCACCAGCTCTCAAGGCAGGACCCGCATTGTGGGATGGACCCTGCCGGCATTGAAGTCCGATTCTGACATGGAACATTGGAGCAGGCAAAGTGGGCGCCCATTGCGCCGAAGTCTCAAGGTGGCAGCCAACTTGATCGACGGCGCCGTGATGGGAGAGCCGACAGGCTGCATTCCGACGTGTGGCGCAAGGTGTTTGAATGGATTGGAAGAGAACAGAATGCGCTGCTGGCGGAACCTGCAAGGACATGGTGACCAATTGGACCTTCGCCGGCTCCGACTGGACCGGACAAAGGCGGGCAACCTGCATGAACAGCTTTGAGCCCGCGACAGCGCTCCTGCGTCGTTGGGCGAGTGCGGCGTTCGGTTCACCCCAATTGCCTTGCAAGCCATTGTTGACCTCGGCATTTGCAGATTCTCGAAAGGCGGCATGCCCTCGAACACGCCGCTGGCAATCTGTGGACCGCACGTGGACGGTGGCAACGGTCGGATCGGTTTGCGAGCAGCCGTCCAAACGCTTATGCAGTTGGCGAGTGGCTCTGAACCAGGGAACGACTGTCTCCATTGCCTTGAAGACCAACATTCAATGGAATGCCGTGTCCTGCAGACCGTTCACGAAAGAAATCCCTTCGATTTCGACTTTCCCATCATGTTCATTGAGAGGACACTTGCTGTGCTAGACCAACTGCGAATTCAGAACTTCAAGGGCTGGCAGGATACCGGCGTCATTCGCATGGCTCCAATCACGTTGTTTTTCGGCGCCAACAGCTCCGGCAAGTCAAGCATCGGCCATTTTCTCCTGATGCTGAAGCAAACGATAGAATCATCGGACAGAAAGGCGGTTTTCCATCCGGGAACCGTGAACTCTCCCTTTCGGCTTGGTTCCTATCGCGACATGGTCTTTGGCAACAAACCGGACCGGATGGTGGCCTTCGAGTATCGCTGGTCACTGCCAAACAGGTTGAAGATTGTGGACCCGCTGTCGGAACAGGAGTTTTGCGGCGACACTCTCGCCTTTGCCGCTCAGGCGGGATTGAATCCAAAGCGGCATTCGCTGATCGTGGATCGCCTGCAGTACCGGTTTGTTGACCAAGGTGAGGACTCGCTTGCCATCAGGATGATGCGCGATTCAAGCTCCAAGTCCACTTATGAGGTGGAAACGGAGCTTTACCCGCTGACGCGCTACCATGGTCGCACCAAGTCTGTCGGAGCGCCAGTCCGGTTCTATGGGTTTCCCGATGAGATCTTTGCCTACTATGAGAATGCCGATTTCGTGCATTTCCTGAATCTGTGGCATGAGAAGCTGTTCCACAAGATTTCCTATCTCGGACCATTGCGGACACGTGCGGAGAGACTGTATTCCTGGGGCGGTTTCGAACCAGACAGCGTCGGATACGCAGGAGAGAACACCGTCGCGGCAATGCTTAGCGCAAGAGACCGCCGAATCAATCTTGGATTCAACATGGTGAAAAGGCCGTTCGAAGAGATCATCGCGCGGAAGCTCATGCAAATGGGCTTGATCGACGAGTTCAAGATCACTCAAATATCCGAACATCGACAGGAGTTCGAAGTCAGGGTCCGCACCAGAGGCTCCAACAAATGGGCTGACATCCCTGACGTCGGATTCGGGATATCGCAGGTACTGCCGGTGCTGGTACAGTGTTTCTATGCACCTTCAGGTTCAATAATCTTCATGGAGCAACCTGAAATTCATCTTCATCCGAGTGCACAATCTGCTCTGGCCGACGTCATGATCGATGTCATCAATTCCAGAATGGGAGGAAAGGACAGAGGCATTCAGTTGATCATCGAAACCCATTCGGAACATTTTCTGCGGCGACTGCAGCGCCGCATCGCCGAGGACCGGGTGCCTACGGAGAAGGTGGCCGCCTACTTCGCCAACGTCTCGGGATCGACCTCCAAGCTTGAAGCGCTGCAATTGGACGAATTTGGGAACATCAAGAACTGGCCCAAAGATTTCTTCGGTGACGAGATGGGCGACATCTTGAATCAGGCCAAGGCGGCCATGAAGAAGCGGATGCAGCGCGAGACCAATGCGGAGTCGGGAGCGTGAACTTGCCGCCCAAGTGCCTGGTCGACACGAATGTGCCCATTGTGGCAAACTATGCGATGAAACCGGACCCAAATGCCGATTTTCCGCCTTGCTGCATACTGGCATGCGTAGAGGCGATCGAGCACGTCATTGATACTCAAGGCTTGATTCTGGACGCGGGCAACGAGATCTATGGTGAATACAGCCACAAGCTCAATTCTTGGGGACCAAGCATCGGCGATCGTTTCTTCAAGTGGGTTCATGACTATCGATGGATGCTGGATGAGTCGCAAAGAGTGCCAATCAATCCAAAGGACGATACGTTCGTTGAGTTTCCGTCGCACCGCGATTTGGAAGACTTCGACATTTCCGACCGCAAATTTGTTGCGGTGGCCAACACCCATGAAGAGAAGCCGCCCATTCTGCAGGCCACCGACAGCAAGTGGTGGGGATGGAAGGAGGCGCTGGCTGATGTCGACATAGAGGTTTGCTTTCTTTGTGCCGAGTATGTCGAAGCCAAGTACGCCAGCAAGATGGGCAAGTGAAGGACGGCTTCGTCAAGTTTCCCTCCACGCCTCACCTGGTGGTTCTCCCCGGAGCAACCGTCCGGGAGGACAAGGTCCTGACGGCAAGCAAACGCCTCGCCTTTCTTGACCGGGAAATCACGCTCGAGGAAAAGGTGGACGGCGCCAATCTGGGAATTTCCTTTGATTCGAATGGGAACCTGCAGGCTCAGAACAGAGGCGAATACCTGAGGCACCCATATTCGGGACAATGGCGGACGCTGTACGATTGGCTCATCCCTCGAGAGGATGCATTGTTCGATGCGCTGATCGACCGGTACATACTGTTCGGCGAGTGGTGCTACGCCCGGCACTCTGTGTCCTATAGCCGACTGCCGGACTGGTTCCTTGGGTTCGATGTCTACGACAGGCAGTTGGAGCGCTTCCTGTCGGTTGCCGGTCGTGATGCGTTTTGCAGCAAGCTGGGCATTGTGCAGGTGCCCGTCATTGCTCGTGGAAGGTACAGCCTGACGACGATCATCGATCATCTGAGGGGTTCCACCTATACGAACCGGCCAGCCGAAGGACTCTATCTAAGGTCGGACAGCGGAGGACTGTTGGTTCAAAGGGCCAAGATTGTTTGCCCGGAATTCATGCAGTCGGTAGTTGACCACTGGTCCAAGTCGGCGATCAAGCCAAATCGACTGGCACTCAGTTTCAACAAGTGAGCGGGTCCTTTCCGCTGGCGAGCAAGCGCGCGCATTGGGTTGAGCAGCACACGGAAGCGAGATCCCACTGTTCCGTACAGGCCCTGATTCGTCAAAGCCAGGGCCAAAGGCCGAGCGTTCGATCCAACCCGGACCGACGCTGGCGCGGAGTCGGCGTCAAGTTGGCAAACACAGCCCATGCAGCTTGGCGATGAAGTTCCGCCTTGTTTCGGCGCATGTCTCAATGCCCATTCGTAGCAGGACTCAGGAAAGTGAACCCCCACCTGGATAGTTGAGGCCGCAAATGGTCCGCAATGCCGCAGGTCGTGCGCGGCGGCGCTGTGGTGGGCCCGGCAATTCTCAAGGATTGCCGTCGTCGGAAGCCGCATCGAGTTGAGGGCAGTACGTGAGCCGTTTCGGGAGCCTGCACAGTTCAGCCTCGTCATAATGGAATTGAGCGGCTGCGCACTTCGTGCTGAATCATGAAGTTGTCGATGTTCGGGAGAGCGGAAGCCATGCATGCCATTTGTCTGACCCTGCAGGAAGGCCGGTCAGTTGCTGCATGAATTCGGGTTCGCACCGCTTTGCCCAGGTGTCTATGGCGCGGTCCGGTTTCCTCGCAGAACGGAGTTGGCCTGCCGAGATCTTGATTCGTTCAACATGGTCCAATGTCCTCTTTTCGCGCGTCGGGTGTGTTTCATCCAGCAGGACGCGCTTTGTCCCCTGGAAGCCAACATTCCGGGAATGCGTTGAAGCATGGCTGGCCGGCAGTCGATCATTGCTCTCCAGGCGCCGTTGATTTCAGGCCGGTTCAGCGCCTCATGGGAGCTGTTGACGCAACCGCTTCGTCGGTCGTGGGCGTACCAGAACCATCGCTGCAAGCCGCTGGCAGTTGCAGCCCGATCTGGTGCAAGCGCGGAAGTGGATGAAACGCTCCATTGAACGAAGGCCAGTTCCGCACCCCTACCGCTTGCCAAGACCGATCATGTACCTGCGAAAACTCGGAATCGGACAGTGCACGCTGCCGTCGGGCAGCTTCTGCAAAGCCCCTCGGTGCACCAGGTGCTCGAAGAAGCCATCGGCATCCATTCCCTTGGGCAGCCGTCATCTCCTGTCCGGCTTTGAGTCTGCCAGCATTTCTATCCGTGCAATGATCGCACCTGAGTCGTCGCCGGGTCGAAGCTCGCTCATCACGGCGCTTACGAGGAAACTTGAGCGCTCCATTTCCGGGCTCCTGCGGCTGTGATAGTAGTTGATCTGCAATTCGCCGCTGCGCTCGCGCACGGCTGCGAAGTCCACATCCTCCACGCTGTCGTACGCAACCACCTGTTCGGCGAAGGCGATCAGCGCATTCTGCACATGCACCGGCCAGTGGTCCATCTCGGCGGCGAGCGACCGCATCTCGTCCTGCCAAACGCCTTCCGGCAGCCCGAAGTGACGGCCCCAGCCGGCAATGAGATCGGCGCTCTCGTCCAGAGTGAAACAGCCAAGCGAGTGGCTGGCATTG
>JAPOOS010000078.1 GCA_026713305.1 Paracoccaceae bacterium | reverse complement strand
GGCCCAACCATGTCCATCCGAAGACTCCGGGGCGGAAATTTCCACACTTGACGCAATTGGCAAGCCTGTCCAAGGACGTTCAGGCTGGAAACCACTGCCGGGCCGGGAGAGTCTCCACAACAGGCCCAGGCGTCACGTTTCCCAGCCTGCCAACCACGCTGCCATGCTCGATTAGCGCGCCACGATCGTGAATGGGCAACAAGTACCGGTACTTGTGAAGAAGCTTCTTCATGGCGCCCTTCTCGCTTCGCTTTGAACCCGCATGATTTCCGGTCGTGCGCGGCTCCATGAAATTGTTGGTCATGACATGGTTAATGATCTGGTCGTTGAAGTCGTAAATCACGTCGCCACAGATGCACGCAAGCCCGTCCGCCGTTTCCACCACCACGTTCATCGAACCCTCCGTGTGGGCATAGGCAGGTTCGCACCATACGCCGGGAATGATCTCCTCGGCGCCGGTGATTTCCAGATCGAGAAAGCGCATGGCCTCCGGTTCGTAGATGCGTTCGACCAAATGAAGGATGTCGGGCTTTGGATACTGCGGGTACATGATGCCGGACACCGAGAACTCCATCTCACGCCGATTGAGAACGACCGTCGTGTTCATTGGGAAACGATCGTCCTTGCCTGCATGGTCGATGTGAAGATGCGTATGCAGGATGTACCGAATGTCGCCCAGCCTCAGACTGTGCCTGGCCAGCTGATTCTCGATCATCGTTTCATATGACTGCAGGCCCCGCATTCCGAGGCTCTCCATGATGGCATTGTCCCTGTATCCAGTGTCGACCAGAACCGGATAGGCGCCGCCAAGTATCAGGAAACCGTAGACGGGAACCCGCCGGACCCGGCCACATTGATGGCCCAGCACCAGAAAGCTCGTCTCGAGTTCGATGTCCCCATAGTCAAGAGTGTGAATTTCAAGAGCCATCAATCGCTCCTCTCGTTGCACGAAATTGGTATCAAGTGTCCGGCCTGTAGACCCGCTCCGCCGTTTCCCGGAATATCATGCTCCTTTCGGCGGCGGACAGGAAGGCGCACTGTTGCCGAAATGCCGAAAACATCTCTCCGAAGGTGGTCCACAGCTTCTCAATCGGGAAATTCGAACCGAACATGCAGCGGCCAGCGCCAAACAATTCCACTGTGTCACGGATCATGCGGCCAATGAAGTGTGGATCGTTGCGGTGAATGAATGTCCCGTAGGCCGACAGCTTCACGAAAACGTTCGGCAATGCCGACAGCCTCTCCATTCCCGATCGCCACTGCCTCACTCCATCAGCTGAAAGATCCTCAAGCATTCCCGAGTGCTGCAAAACCATCGCAACCTGCGGACAAGCTTCGGCGAGACCTGCTGCATGTTCCATCTGGCTGGCAAACACCTGCAAGTCAAAGCTCCAGCCGTAGTCGGCAAGCCGTGCCACATTCTTCGTCAAGATGGGGTCGGCGGGAATGTCCTCGCGGTCCGCAAATCGGTAGGCGGGATTGGCGTGCCAGTGCAGCTGCTGTCTGATCCCGCGCATGAGCGGGTAACGCGCAAGCCGCTGCAACTGCTCCTCGGCATTGTCGGAGCACATGTCGCAGAATCCAACGATGGCGTTTGGCCAGCCATGCGAATCGGCAATGGCCTGCACCCAGGCCACCTCATCCTCATGGCGGCTCTTGTCCCAGTTGGCCTGAACATACACGGAAGCTTCGATCCCGGTGCCGGCAACGTCTGCGAGATACTCTTCGATCAGGTAGTCGCGCCGCAACGGCGCATAGGGTCCAAATATTCTTGGTTGCTCCGGCCCCTGCAGCCACGGCAGATCCTTCACTCTCCAAACATGATGGTGGGAATCGATCATCCTGCCTTCCCCGCATTCAGGACATGACTTGCAACTTCCTCCAAGCGATCGCTCCTGCCCATGGAGTCCAGGTGCTGACTCGCCGCCATGAGGGCCTGCGTCTGCGGGCGGAATTCATCCCCCGTTGCCAGGGGCGAAAGCCAGCTGATGCGCCATGCCAGCGCTGCAAGCTGCCTTGTCGCATCCACCATGCGTTCGTGGCCGCCACGCTCCAGCCCGTCGGAGAGAACGATCACGAATGCGCCCCGGGCAAATCCCAGGTAGCGCGGAACCGACAACAGCGCCTGCAGCGCCTCGCCAATTCTCGTGCCGCCATCGATGTCGGCCACCCCAAGACTTACCGCCCTGAGAGCCTGTTGGCGACTTCGTATGCGCAGGGCATCGGAAATGCGCGTGAGCCGGGTTCCCAGGGCAAACACCTCAACCTGGCGACCAGCCATCGTCAGCGCATGGGCAAAGCGCATGTACTGTTCGGTATGTTCCTTCATGGATCCCGAAACGTCGATCAGCAGCAGTATGCGGCGATGCCGCAACACCCGTCGCTGCCTGATCAGCGCGACGACCTCGCCGCCACTGCGAACAAGCAGCCTGAGCGTCCTGCGCAGGTCAATTCCCTGGCCGCGTCTGGCCGCCGCCTTTCGGTAGGATTTCCTGCTTGGAAGCTGTCGAGGAGCAACGCGTTCGAATGCAGCCAGCGCTCTGTCGTCATCCTCCTCGGCAAGACTCCTCTGTGTCAAGCGCTCGGCGCTGGCGGCCCGCTCTCCTGCCGGCCTTTCGTCTTCGGTCTCCAGCGCCTCCGCTTGCATGCCCGTGGGTTCATGGGCCTCGACGCTTTCATCCTCCCGCTGATCGGTCTCCGGCAAGGCCAGGCCGAAACCGAGGAAGTATGCATCGAACAGAGCGTTGAATTCGTCCTCTCGCTCGCGGGAGACGACCAGCACGGCGACAGCTGCGCGACGAATGTCCTCGATGGAGTTGGGCCCGAGAAGGGCAATGGCACGCAGAAAGTCGATCAGCTGACCGGTTGCAACGGCAAATCCATGCCGCCGCAGATGAGGCCCAAAGCCAATCAACTGCCGTGCTATGGGAGACAACGTCACAGGACCTCCGAAGGAAGGAGGCTGTCAATGCGATCCTCGACATGCAGCAAGTCGTCCTGACTCTTGAGGGCGACTCCGATCGAACGGCGGAACGCTTCCGGCCAGGGACCGCCCTGCTGGTGCAGCAGGGTCGCAGCTTCCGCCCATTCCACGGTTTCCGCAACCCCAGGTGGCTTGACCAGCGGCTCGGCACGCAGACGCTCGACCGACTTGGCAACCGCCCGAGCCGTCTCCATGGCAACCGAGCTGGCGCGGGCGGCTACAATCCTGGCCTCCTGTTCGGGAGCCGGATAGTCGATCCAGTTGTAGACACACCGCCGCCGAAGCGCCTCGTGCAGTTCCCGGGTTCGGTTTGAAGTCAGCACCACCACCGGATGAACATGGGCACGCACCGTCCCGGTCTCGGGGATCGAAATCGTGAAGTCCGACAGAAACTCAAGCAGGAACGCCTCGAATTCGTGATCCGACCGGTCGATTTCGTCGATCAGCAGCAGCGTGCCGGCAGGGTTGCGCAACGACTCCAGCAGGGGCCGCGCCAACAGGAACCTCTCCGAGTACAGGTCGAACTGGTCGTCCCCGGCCTGGCGAATCGCCAGCATTTGTCGCGGATAGTTCCATTCATAGAGCGCTGCCGCCGCGTCGATGCCCTCGTAGCACTGCAACCTTATCATGCGGCGTGCAAGCACGGAGGCCAGGGCCTTGGCTGCCTCGGTCTTGCCAACTCCCGGAAACCCCTCGAGCAGCAGCGGCTTGCCAAGCGCCAGAGCAAGGTATCCGGCCGTGGCCAGCGCCTCGTCCGCCAAGTACTGCGCTCCCGACAGCGCCGCTTGAAGCTGCTGCGGACTGCCAATCCCGTCAACTCTCCTGCGCACGGCCACTATTGGGCGCCCTTCACGTTGCGATCGCAGCTTTCGATGCAGCTCGCGAATTCGACGGACTGTGCACCGAGACCTGTCACGATCCGTTGGCGCGCAGCCCGCGCAGAATCTTTTCGGGAGTGATGGGCAAATCGTCGCAACGGACGCCAACTGCATCGAACACGGCATTGGCCACGGCCGGCAAAACGGGATTGGCGCACATTTCGCCCGGTCCCTTGCCACCGAACGGCGCATCTTCCGCCGGACGTTCCAGAACGGCAATGTTGTGAGGCGCCACGTCTCCCGGGCCGGGCATCAGATAGGTGTTGAAGTCGACCGGCAGATGATCCCTGTCCGGATAATAGGGTTCGGTTGTTTCATAGAGCGCATGCGACAACCCCATCCAGGCGCCGCCCACCAGCTGCTGTTCGACAAGCTTCGGATTGAGCGCACGGCCAACTTCGTAGGCGGAATTGATTTCGATCACGCGGACCATGCCCGTCTCGTCGTCGACTTCGACCTCGACGGCCATGGCGGCATGCGCAAAGCACGTGACGGGCGACATCTCGCCGGTTTCCGGATCGACCTCCGAGGGAGGCACGAGGAATATTCCTCGCCCGGACAGCGTTCGGCCCTGCTTGAACTGTGCTGCGACGGCGACGTCCGCCACCGAAATCGTGCGTTGCGGCGCGCCGCGAACCCGGATGCCGCCCTCGCCGTCGGTCTCCAAATCGGCTGCATCGACCTCAAGCTCCTCCGCCGCCGCTTGCAGCATTTGGGTTCTGGCTTCCGTGGCGGCGCGAATCACGGCGTTGCCGACCCGATGTGTGCCCCGCGATGCGAAACTGCCCATGCAGTGCGGCCCGGTGTCGCTGTCGGCGGTGTCAACATAGACATCCGACACGGGCACGCCGAGCGTCTCGGCTGCAATCTGACGGGTAACCGACTTCATTCCCTGCCCGAGATCGATGGATGAAAGGGTCACCATGAATTTGCCGTCGGGCGTGGAGTGCACCAGCGCCTGCGACGGGTCGCCTCCCAGATTCATGCCGATCGGATAGTTCACGCAGGCAAAGCCGCGGCCTCGATGCAACGCCACCCTATCTCCTCCTGAAACCGGAAACGTGCCGCGACACTGAAGTCCGCCGACGCAGAGGTCGGCGAGTGGAGGGCCGCGCTGGGGCCGCCGGAATGGCCGGTCGTTCCCTCGCTTGCGGGCGGCGAGGCCGCGGCCTGTCAACCTGCACCTCTGCAGGCGGCCCGAACCTCGGTCTGGCCAAGGTCCGCCCATTCTCCGGACTTGCCGCTGGGTCCGATGCCGGAGCGTCGCCAAGCATGTCGGGATTTTGCGGAGGTGCCGCCACGACGTCCTCTCCGCGCAACGATCCTTCCGGCAGGCGCCGCTTCCGCCCACCAGCGGAATGCGGCGCCGTTGGCACGTCGGACCTGCGGCGATCGCCGATCCGTCCCTCTTCGTCAATGACGGTTGCAGGGACGTGGGCCTTCTCGCCGCCGCCCCCACGCAGGCTGGACTGTGTCCTTGACTGCGAACCGATGATCCATCTCGCCTTGTCCGCAACCACCTGGCAACACTCGATCAGGGCAGTGTTCTTGGCCAGCCGTCGATGCGCCTTCATGTCGCCATCGCGATAGGCATTGAGTATGCGGAAGTCGATCGGGTTCATGTTGGTGGCCCGCGCACCGCGATCCATCTGGCACTCGATGGCAAAATCGACGCCCGTTATTCCAAATCCTCGCATGGCGGTTGCCGGCGTGCGGTTGGTGAAGACGCAGAAGACGTTGGACGCCACGTTTGGAATGCTGTACGGGCCCGGCAGATGGCCCGTGGCCTTGACGACAGCGTAGGACGACAGACGGGTATAGGCGCCCGAGTCGAAATATCCGGTGAATGACCTGGCGACTATGCGGCCGCGACTGTCAATGCCATCCTTGATCTTCCACAGTTCGGCGCCCCTCGGAGCGCCAACCTGCATTTCCTCCTCGCGGTCCCACATGAACTTGACCGGCGCGCCCGTCAGCAAGGCGCCGAGCACCGACATCGGTTCCACAATGCTGTCGACCTTGCCCCCGAAACCACCGCCTACCGTGCCGCCGACGAAGTGCAGGCGAGCTGAC
This sequence comes from Paracoccaceae bacterium, assembly GCA_026713305.1. Classification (GTDB taxonomy): domain Bacteria; phylum Pseudomonadota; class Alphaproteobacteria; order Rhodobacterales; family Rhodobacteraceae; genus MPNP01. Next base: position 17,593 of record JAPOOS010000078.1, on the reverse strand, counting down.
GACATGTCCAGCAGCTTGGCAGTTGTTGCCAGCGAGAAGAACAGCGCCTGCGTCGAAGTGTAGCAGGCAATGCGGTCATTGGTCTCGGGGACGGCAATGGCGCCGCAGGTCTCCATCGGCGCCTGCTCGATCGGCGACATGCGGTAACTTCCTTCAACGATCTGGTCTGCTTTGGCGAAGCCCTGTTCCACGTCCCCAAAGCGAAGCTTTTGGTGATCGTACTTGTCGTAGTATTCGAACGTGTTGCCGGGATAGGTGGCATTCACCACCGGCGCGTTGGGCTTCAGCGCCTCCTCGACGTCAAGCACATGTGGAAGTTCCTCCCATTCGACACGCACCGCCTGCACCGCCGCACGTGCCTGCCGCTCGCTTTCGGCAACTATCGCCAGAATCGGCTCGCCCCGGTAGGCTACCTTCGAGGGCGTCAACAGTGGTTCGTCCTCCTTGCCAAAGCCGATCAGCGACAGCAGCGTGTTGAGGTTCTTGGGAACATCGTCCGGCCCGACGACACGGCGCACCCCTTCCATTCTGGCCGCCTCGCTGAAGTCCACGGAAACGATGCGGGCATGGTGATGCGGCGACCGCACACAGCGCATGTGCAGCAGTCCGTCAAACAGATGATCGTCGTAATAGGGGGAGCGGCCGGTTACATGGCCAAGAATGTCCTGACGAATGGTTGGCTTGCCGATTTCGTTGAGTTGCCCTTGCCGTTCGTCGGCAAAGAACTCGCGACGGAATTCGAATGACGTCATGGTCGACCTCGCGTGCGCATGAATGCGGCTGCCTTCAGAATGGCATCAATTATGGGTTCATACCCGGTGCATCGGCACAAATTGCCTGAAATCGCTTCGACGACATCCTGTCGCTGCGGACTGGGATTCCGGTCCAGCAGCGCCTTGGCTGCCATCAGCATGCCGGGCGTGCAGTACCCGCACTGGGCGGCAAAGTTGTCCATGAAACTCCTCTGCAGCGGATGGAGTTCGCTGCCATCCGCCAGTCCGGCGGTGGTCGTGACGCTGCTCCCCGCCACCGCCTCGGCAAGCGTGATGCAGGCCAGCTGCAGCTTCCCGTCGACAAGCACCGAACATGTTCCGCAGGTCCCCTGTGCGCAGCCATACTTGGGCGAAAGATCGCCAACTCCACGCCGCAGGGCATCCAGCAGATTCTGCCCCGGATCCACAAACATCGACCGCTCCATGCCGTTGAGCGAGAAGGCAATTGGTGTTTTCGCCATGCTGGCCCCCTCAATCGCAATCGCTGCCGGCAGCGCTGGCGGCCGCCAGGGCAGCGTTCGGGGTTGCAGCGAACATCGGCCTCTCAGTAGGCATGGCTTCGCTCCAGCAGCATGCGGCGCAGGTACACAGGCGCCACGGTCCGACGATACCATGACGTTGCCAGTTCGTCGTCGGCAGGACTGAGACCCTGCAGCGCCGCGTCCAATGCGGGCGCTATCCCGTTTCGATCAAGCGGACGGCCTTCCAGCGCGGCTTCGGATCCCGTTGCACGCAGTGGCGTTGCCCCCATTCCGTTGAAGGCTATCCGGGCGCCGCGAATGCGGCCTCCGCTCTGCGGAAGCAAGGCGCAGATTGACAGCACGGAAACTCCCTTTGGCTTGACCCTGCTTACCTTGCGGAACCTGAAACCGCCTCTTGGTGGCGGCAGGAATTCGATTTCCGTCACAATCCGGCGGAAGGTCCTGCGGCTGGCCAGCAGCGCCTCGATTCCGAGCTCTTCGCCGCCGGCAGTTCTGACCCTGGCGTCAAGCGCCAGCATGGCCGTCGCGAAGTCCCCAAATGGCGGGGGAGCGAACAGGTTGCCTCCCACCGTCGCCATGTTGCGAACGGCGGGTCCGCCGACACCCATCGCCGGCGCTGCCAGGAACGCAAGATCACGGTTTTCGGCACACTCCGCCATCGTTAGCCCGGCGCCGATCACGATGCGGCCACGGTCACGGCGAACAGAGTTCAACCTCGGATCGGTACAGCGCACCAGTCGCTCGAAGCCGTATGACCCGTAGTTCAGGTCGCGCATTACAAGCGTGCCTCCGCCCATGTAGCGGCTTTGCCCATCCATGCTCGCTTCCGCCTCTGCGACCGCTCTGTATGTGTCGACCTTGATCATGAAGCGCCGCTTCTTTGAAGATGCTGCCGGATGGCGGCAAAGCCCGCCATGTAAATGTCCTCGCCAACCATGCTTGCCAGTCTGCCGCCTTGCCCGGCTGGCGTGTCAAAGCTGCTTTCCCACTGCCAGAACGTCTGGTCGCCATCGGTTACGGGAAACAGTCTCACATGCGCCACATAGTTGAACAGGGGAATCGGCGTGTGGAGAAGACAGTAGCTGAATGACATTTCAAGGTCGGAAAGCGTGAGCAGCCGCTCCCGGAGCTGCGAACCGTCGCGCAGCCTGAAGTTCCTGACGCACCCGACGCGATCGGACGGGCTGCCGCTTTCGATGCGGCTTTCGCCGACGGCCGGGTGCCATCGGTCATGGCCGTTGAAGTCTCGCAGAACATCCCACACTTCCTCGATGGGAAAATCCAGCACCGTGCTGCGCATGACCTTGACCATTTCGTGTCGCCATTCACCTGGCAAAGTGACGCTTGAGGGCGTCGAAACCGGTCTGGAACACGTCGTTGGCAATTCCTGACACCAGATCGGCCTCGACATCGACGTCGCAGTCGAACTCGGCAGTCCATTCAATGAAGCAGCGGTCGCCGTCGGTCACCGGCGTCAGGCGAAGCGTTGCTATGTAGTTTTCCAGCTGCATGGGGCTGTCAAGTATCGAGTATGTGCAAAACAGGTCGTAGTCGGACAGGCCCAGCAGCCGCTCGCGTATCTGGTCGCCGTTTTGCAGGCGAAAGCTCCGAATGCAGCCCACCTGGTCCGGCGGCAAGGCATCCTCGATCCGGCTGTCGGCGATGCGTGGATGCCACCGCGGCAATCCGTTGAAGTCGCGCACGCGCTGCCACACATCGTTTGCAGGCGCTTCAATCACCGACGAAACGTACACTCTCGCCATTTACTTCTCCTCGCCTTCTGGTGCAGAACCGTCCGGCGAAGCGGCTTGTCGCTCGCGCAGCTCGAGTTCACGGGCGCGTCGGCGCTCGGTCATGATCCGATTGATGTCGGAAGCCTCTCGCATGAGGCCTGGCTGGCGCGTGATGTTGCCTCCTTCGATGCCAATGTCCGCCAGAAGATTGTCAACCATGGGCGCCTGTACCCTGTACCGCAAGGCGGAATTGATGACTTCGTCCGTTGGGCTGGTTTCCCGTTCGCCTCCGCCTGCGCCATCGTTGCCGAGCTGAACGATCTTGATGTCGTTGATTCTCTCGAGCGGCTTGACCGAGGCGGCCACGATTCCCTCGACATGTTCAAGCAGCTTGCGCCTGAACAGCGAGAAGCGCGCTTCGTCGGTGAGAATGTTTTCGGCCTCGTTCATCAAGCGCTGCGCCTCCGCTTCCACGGCGGCGCGAACCTCCGCGGCACGAGCGGCCAGACGAACCTCCTCGGCCTCCTTTCTTGCCCTTTCGAGATCGACAACCGTTTCCCGCGACGCCAGTTCCCGCTGGCGTGCAGTTGCGACCTTCTCCTCGGCCGTGGCGGCTTCCGCCCGTGCGGCCTCCGCTTCGATGGCGGCGGCGCTCTGCTCCAGGGACTTGCGGTAGACGGCAATTGCCTTTTCCATCGCCGCTTCCTCGACCTCGCGCTCGCGGCCAATTTCCAGCTTGCGCAGTTTCGCCTGATGGGCAATGCGCAGATCGTCAAGACCCTGCTCGGAGGCGATGCGAGCCCTTTCGATGTCTTCCTTGCTGGCGATTTCGGCGGCCCGCACGGTCCTCACACGCACAATTTCCAGCTCCTCAAGCGCCTTCCGCCGTTCAAGGCGCGCAGCCTCGACGGCGCGTTCGGCCTTGACCTTCTCGACATCAACCTGTCTGTCCTTGGCAACTCGCGCCTGGTCGACTTCCGTGTCGGCGGCAAGCTGCGCCCTGTCGATTTCCTGATTTCGGGCAATTTCCTGCGAACGGATTGTTCGATCGCGTGCGATGCGTTCGCTGGCCGTCTTGGCCTCCGTTTCGATGCGTTGCCTCTCGACCGATCTCCTCGAGTCGATCTCGGTGCTTTCAATTGATTGGTTGCGTTCGATCTCGCGCAGCCGCAGCGCCTTCTCCTTGGCAATCTCGGCGCCGCGCACCTTCTCCTCCTCGGCGATCCTGGCTTCGCTCAGAGCTTCCTCGACTTCGATGTTTCTCAGTTCCAGCACGCGTTGACGCTCGAGTTCCAGTTCCCTTGTTTCCCGTTCGGCCGCTATCCGTTCGGCGTTGAGCATCTTTTCACGGGCGATGCGGGCAATTTCCACGGCCCGCTGCAACTCGATCTCAGCCTCGTCGAGCACCGACTGTCGCTGAATCTCCAACGTGCGGGTTTCCTGTTCCGAACGGATGCGCTCGGTGGCTACCAGAGTTTCCTGCTCGATCCGCATCTTCTCCGCGGCTTCCCTCGAGGCGATTTCCGCCCGCTCGACATCCAGGTCGCGCGCCACTTCAAGTGTTCGTGTTTCCCTGTCCAGGGTTATGCGAGCCTCGGAAAGCACCTTCTCCTGGGCGATGCGCGCCTGTTCCAGCCTTTCCCTTGTGGCGATCTCCGCCTCTTCCACCGCGCGTTGGTTTTCGATTTCCCGCTGGCGGGTATCGCTCTCGGAAGCGCTGCGTGCCTGCGCAATCTTCCGCTCGTTGTCGATGCGCGCGGTTTCGACCTCCTCCCGGGAAAGCAACACGGCCTGTTCGGCCTCCTTCTCGCGGGAAGCCTGTTCGCTGGCCACCTCGGCACGCTGATGGGCCCTTCGGAACTCGATCTCGCGCTGCTGTTCGAGGCGAGCCTGTTCCGAGTGCATTTCGATGTCGAGTGACGCCTTCTCCGCTTCGAGATTGCGCTGCCGGATGCGGATCATCGTATCCTGCTCGATCTCGTTGCGGATTCGGCGGCGTTCCTCGATTGCGCGGATGACGGTTGTCAGGCCCTCGGCGTCAAACCGGTTGGAGGGGTTGAAATAGTCGATCTCGGTCTGGTCGATGTCGGTTACGGAGACGCTTTCGAGCTCGAGACCATTCTTGTCCAGGCCCGACTGGGCCGCCTGCAACACCTTGTCGACATAGACGTCGCGGTTCTCGTGCACTTCCTCCATGGTCATGGTCGATGCGACCGTGCGCAGCGCCGACACGAACTTGCCTTCAAGCAGCGCGTGCAGCCGTTGCGGCTCCAGCGTGCGCCGGCCAAGCGTCGACGCCGCGAGGCTTAGCGCTGCCCTGTCCTGGCGAACGCGGACATAGAACTCGGCTTCGACGTCAATGCGCATCCGGTCCTTCGTGATCAGGGCCTGATTTCGCTGGCGCGACACCGGGAGCTGCATCGAGTTGAGATTGACCGGCGTCACGTCATGGATGATCGGCCAAACGAAAGCGCCGCCGTCGATGACAACCTTCTCGCCCAGGAATCCGGTCCGCACGAATGCAACCTCCTTGGTCGATCGGCGATAGAGCCAGTGCATCACCCAGTACAGAATGAAAACGACAATGACTGCGAAGATCAGCCACAGGATCAGCTGTCCGATGAGTTCCCCGGTCATCTGGATTCTCCTTCAAGGCCGTTGCGGCCAATGCTCGCAAACTGGCGCGTTCTCTCCGTCATGGCGATTTCCGTCGGCAGGCGTTCCATTGACGAAGCGCCATAGAAGCCATGGCAGCTCGGGCTGTTGCGCAAAACGTAGGCGGCGTCCTCCGGCATTGCCACCGGTCCGCCATGCACCAGCACAATGACTTCGTCGTTGACCTCCCTCGCGGCCGCTGCCCATTCCTCAACCAGATCCGGACAATCCTTCAGCGACAGGGCCGTTTCCGCCCCTATGCTGCCGCCGGTCGTCAAGCCAAGATGGCAAACCACGACGTCGGCGCCGGCCTCCGCCATGCGCTGCGCATCCTCGGTCGAAAACACGTAGGGCGTGGTCAGCAGATCGCGCTGGCTGGCCAATGCAATCATCTCGACCTCGGCCGCGAAGGACATGCCGGTCTCTTCGAGGTTCCGGCGAAACACGCCATCGATCAGGCCGACCGTCGGAAAGTTCTGGACGCCGCTGAAACCGGCAGCCTTGACCTCGTCCAGGAACCTGCCCATGATCCTGAACGGGTCGGTCCCGCACACGCCGGCAAGGACCGGCGTGTCGCTGACTACGGGCAACACCTCGGCGGCCATCTCCATGACAATTCCGTTGGCGTCGCCGTAGGGCATCAAGCCGGCCAGACTTCCGCGTCCGGCCATGCGATACCGCCCCGAATTGTAGATCACGATCAGATCAATTCCACCCTGTTCCTCGCACTTGGCCGACAGGCCGGTTCCGGCGCCGCCTCCGACAATTGGCAGTCCGTCGGCGACTTTCGCGTGCAGCCGCGCCAGGATGTCCGCTCTCTTGATCATCGCCTATCTCGCACCCCTTGCCGCGCTGCCTGCCGGGTTCTGCATCTCCAGAAACCCGGAGGCGACCAGCGCCGCGAATTCATCGTCGTTGATGTGGCATGGGGTTCGAACGAGCTTCCTGTCCGGCCCCTGCGTCACGCTTTGCTCAAGCGCCGCGAACAGCGCTCGCCTTGCCGCCGGATCCCAGAAGGGCGCTCCGGCGCGATCCAGTTCCGAAACCCCGCCTTCAGGCAGGTAGAAACGGAAGGGTCCCTGCATGCGGTTGAGTTTCCCTCCTATCCATCGACCCATTTCCTCGTTCTCTTCGGGAGTGGTCCGCATGAGAGTGACCTGCGGATTGTGCTCATAGAGAATTCGGTTCAGGAATCTTTCGGGCACCGTGTCGCGCGGTCCGAAGTTCACCATGTCGAGCGCGCCGCAAGATCCCGTATAGGGAAGGCCGGCACGGATCGAGGCTTCGAAGCGTTGATCGTCAGCCGGGAAGATGCCGCCCACCAACATGTCGCAAACTTCCGTTGTGGTGACATCGATCACTGCCGCGAGCCGCTGCGTCTCCAGAAGCTTTTCCATCGATCTGCCGCCAGTGCCGGTGGCATGAAAAACCAGACAGTCATGGGTGTCCTCAAGCGCATGCATGATCTTGTTCACGCACGAAGTCGTAACTCCGAACATCGTGATTCCGACTGCCGGATTGGACGGTGGCGCCTCCGGCCGTGTCTTTCTGGCATTGACCATGCCGGCGAACGCCGCAGCCGCATTGAAGAGCACGTCCCGCGTGATTGAGTTGATGCCCTGTATGTCGGCAACCGAGTACATCATCGAGATGTCGCACGGACCCACGTACCTGGAGACGTCGCCGCTTGCAACGGTTGACAGGATCAGCTTCGGGATGCCGATCGGCAAGCTTCGCATGGCGGGCGCCACCATTGCCGTTGCGCCGGAACCTCCCGCGGCGATCACTCCGGCGATGCCTTGCTGCTGGGCCATCCAACGTTCGAACGCGAGCGTCATGGCGGCCACGGCCGACCCACGATCTCCGGTAAACACCGCAGCCGCCCCACGCGGATGAAAGCCGGCAATGGCATGCGGCGGCATCTCGGCTCCGGATGGCCGGCCACTGGTTGAGAGATCCACCATTCGCGCCCGAATGCCGCTGGAACGCAGGACATCCCTTATGAAGCGCAGTTCGGCGCCCTTGGTGTCCATGGTGCCGGCAACCAGGACTTCCGACAATCGGCGCCGAGCCGAGGAGGCCGGCGCTGCAGCGCTGCGCAGCGGCGAGTCGACCGTGGTTTGCGTCTGCGCCGAACGTTCGACCACACTGACCGGCGCCGGCTTCGACCAGCGCGTCGGATTCGACGGATTCGACAGGTAGACAAGATTGAGCTGCGCGGTCCCGACCGGCGAGGGCGTCTCCAGCGCCTCGCCTTCGTCGGCTTCGTGTTTGTGGCGGCCCACGCCGAGCAATGCATGTTGGAGTTGGCGATCGCTTGCCAGCCGCGCAGACTCGACGATGCGATCGATGCGGCCGTTGACCATTATGGCGACGCGCTCCGAAGTCGCGCAGGCAACGCCGATGTTCTGCTCGATGAGCAAAATGTTCACGCTGGCTTCCGAACTGATTCGAACTAGCATCTCCTCAACCTGACGCACAATGCGCGGCGCCAGACCCTCCGTCGGCTCGTCCATCACCAAAAGGCGGGGATTTTGCAGGAGGCCGCGGGAAATTGCCAGCATCTGCTGTTCGCCGCCCGACAACTGGCCTCCTCCGCTGGAACGGCGTTCCGCAAGTCGCGGAAACGTGGAATAGATGCGGTCGATCGACCATGGGCCTCGGCGGCCGCTGACCACGCGAAGATGTTCGTCCACGGTCAGCGACGGCCAGATGCGCCGACCCTGCGGCACATAGGCGATGCCGCGGCGCGCTATGTCGGCTGGCTGTTCGCCGACAATCGACGCTCCGAACAGGTTGATCGTGCCGGACGTCACAGGCACCAGCCCCATGATGGCTCCGCACAGCGTGGTCTTTCCCATGCCGTTGCGGCCAACCACCGACACGACGCCGGATTCAAGCGCAAGGTTCACGCCCTGCAGCGCATGGCTGTGCCCGTAGAAGACATTCAGCTGGCGAATGTCGAGAGCCGTTCCCGATCGCTCAGCCATCGACCTCTCCAAGATAGAGCGCCTGAACCTCGGCGTCGCTTTCGAGCTCTCTGGGCTTGCCCTCCTTGAACACCCGTCCGTTGTGCATCATCGTAACGAATTCGGACACCTGAAGCGCAACGTCCATGTCGTGTTCAATGATGACGAAGCCAATGTGATCAGGCAGGTTCTTCAGTATGTCTACCAGCGCCTGACGTTCGGTCGGCGACAGTCCAGCCGCCGGTTCGTCGAGCAGCAGCAGTCGCGGCGCCCCGGCCAGCGCCATGGCAATTTCCAGCTGGCGTTGCTGACCGTAGGACAGCTCCGACACCGGCACGCCGCCGACTTCGTCCAGCCCGGCCAGTTCCACCAGTTCAACCGCACTCAGAAACGCCGGTTCGCTGCGGCTTGGCCGCAACATCGAAAATCGCCGCCTCAAGACCCCGCGGCAGGCGAGATAGACGTTGTCGAGGACGCTCAGTCCGGTGAACAGCAACGAAATCTGGTAGGTGCGCCGCAAGCCTCTCCGAATGCGCTCCTGTGGCGGAAAGGCCGTGATGTCTTCGCCGTAGAGGCGGATCTCTCCTGCCGTCGGAGGAAAGTCGCCGGAAATGCAGTTGAACAGCGTTGTCTTGCCGGCGCCGTTGGAACCCAGCACGGCCCTGCGCTCTCCCGGTCGAAGGGTCAACGACACGTCGTCCAGCGCAAGCAGAGCGCCAAACCGCTTGGACACGCCGCGCAGTTCCAGAGCGTTGGAAGAGCCGGTCGCCGACCGCCGGCCAACGTGCCGATCGCTGAGCCTCACAGCCTTCTCACCAGCCGGCCGATGAGCGGATCGCGCCGATTCAGGTCACGAAGCTTGGCCCAAAGTCCGAGCAGCCCATCCGGCGACCAGAAGACTATCGCAAGAAATCCGAGGCCAATCAAGAGCTGAAAGCGCTCTCCAGCCATGCCCAACGCAACCAGAATGTCGATCGAAAACGACTTGAGAATCACATAGACGAACGCTCCGACAAATGGTCCGATTGGATGCCGCAGGCCACCGATCACCGCAATGACCAGAATGTCGATGACCGGCCCGATGCCTGCCGTTCCAGGCGAAATCTGAGCCGACTGCCAAGTCAGGAGTATGCCCCCGATTGCGGCGGGAAACGCTGCGAAGGTGTATGCCGCCACGCGGTGCAGGGTTACGTCAAATCCCAGCGCCGCCATGCGTCTTGGATTGTCTCTTATGCCCTGCAGCGCCAAGCCCATCGGCGAACGCGACACGTAGAGAACCGCAAGATACCAGAACACGGCCCAGAACAGGGCCAGGTAGTAGAAGGCGATGGGATTGCGCCAGTCGACACCAAACAGTTGAGGCGGAAAGATGCCGTTGAATCCCGAAAACCCGTTGAAAAGGACGTAGTTCTGGCGCGTGAAGTAGAAGAACGCCGACGCCACGGCCAGCGTTATCATTATCGTGTAGATGCCCTCGGTTCGCACCGCCAGCCAACCCACAATCGTTGCGAAAATGGCGGCGATCAGCAGAGCGGCAGGTATGTTGATGTACCATGGCCAGTTCTGACTGATGTCGGTGATGGCGCTCGTTCCGCAAATCGCGACCACGTATCCGGCCAGGCCGGCCACCGTCATCTGGGCCAGACTGAACATCCCGCCGTATCCCGCCAGGAACATCAGGCTTAGGGAAATCATGCCCAGTATGAACGACCAGCCGAAAATCTGGTACATGACAAAGTTGCTGGCAAAGCTGGGCACCACAAGCAGAAAGGCGCCTGCAAGCCAGTAGCCCGCAGGCACGCGCCCAATCCGGGAACCGCCCGAATCGGTGTTGCCGTTCGCTGCCGGGTCCGCCATGCCTCAGTTCCTGCCCAGCAATCCTCTGGGTCTGAACGCCAGAACCAGAACCATGATCAGGAAGGTGACAACGACGGCATAGGTGGGAAAGTATACCGAGCCGAACTGTTCCGCGATGCCGATGATGACGGCTCCGAGAGCGGCTCCGGGAATCGACCCCATGCCGCCCACTATGACAACGACAAGCGACGCCAGGAGGAACCTGATGTCCTCGCCAGGCGCAATTGACTGAAATGTCCCGCCCACCACGCCGGCCATGCCTGCCAGACCTGCGCCAAAGGCGAACACTGCCACAAACACGAGCTGGATGCGAATGCCGCTTGCCGACAGAATGTCGCGATCGTCGACGCCCGCCCGTATCAGCATGCCGATGCGCGTGCGGTTGAGAGCCAGCCACATGCCGACGCCGATCACGATCGAGGCAATCAGGATGGCGATTCGCACCAGTGGGTACTTCAGGTAGATCAGTTCGCCGGACGACCGCTTGACGCCGGTCACGAAGAAGGTGTCCATTGGGCCGGACAGCCAGCTTGGCGGACTGATGTTGTAGAAGTCGCCACCGAACATCCAAAGCATGATGTCGGCAAGCACGATCGAGATGCCGAGCGTTACCAGTGTCTGTCGAATGTCCTCGCCTTCCATGCGGCGAAAGACAAAATACTGCAGCAGGATGCCGAAAAGGCCGACGGCCACGAAGGCTGCGGGAAAGGCGAGCAGCCAGTATCCGGTCAGGTCTCCAACCAGATAGCCTATGTATCCACCCAACATGTACAGCGAACCGTGCGCCAGATTGACGTTGCGCATCAAGCCGAAGATCAGCGTGAAGCCGCTGGCAATCAAGAAGTAGAGGCTGCCGAGCGTAATCCCGTTGAACAGTGAATTCAGAAACAGCTTCTTCTTGCCCAACAACGCAATCAGCCAGGGTGGCCAGATCGCGAAAATCAGGTAAAGCAGGACGAGCGTGGCAACGGCGATCCAGATCGACCACCAAGGATGTGCCCGCGCAAATCTTCTAACCATCTGAATCCAAAACCAATGACAACTGCCTCGGCCTGCTGCACTCGCCACACTTTGCGTGGCCATGCGGGTTCAAAGGCAGGCGCTGGCCTCAGTCGGGGTACGGGTCAAAAACTGGACAGCCGACCACAAGGTGGCCGGCTGCCGCCTGATTTGATGTGTGTCCTACATGCTGCGACTAGTAGGAGGACTTGCACTCGGGAACGTCGCGTCCCGGAACGCCGAAGCCAGCGAAGGTTTCAGGGTCGATCCCGAGCGTCTGATTGACGTTCGGAACGATCTTGACCAGCTGCGTCGCCAGTGTTCCGTCTTCGAGCTCCACCACTTCCGAGATGAAGTTTGTTCCGATGGCCTGACGGTTTCCATCGAGCTTGATTTCGCCATTTGGCGCGTCGAGCACGAGGTTCGACAGGCAGGAGCGGAAAGCCGCCTGTCCGTCGGAAAGATCGCCGCCGACTTCGTTCAGGCAGGAAACTGCCGCCGTTGTGGCGTTGTAGTATCCGGTGGCCATCAATGATGGCGACGGGAAACGCTGGTCTGGCGGAAACTCGTCCTGATAGGCCTTCACAAAGGCCTGCCAATTCGGGTCGTCCCAAGTGTCAGCCTGCGGGCCGGACGAGGGAACGCCGATCAACGCGTTCTTGGCATCGCCTTTCGAGCTCAGAACAGTGCCGTCAACCATGATCGTTCCACCGACCAACTGTGCGTCGCCGCCCGCCTGCTGGTACTGGTTCAGGAAATTGACAGCGTCGCCTCCTCCCAGTCCGAGGTAGAGAGCGTCGACGTCGTCAGGCAACGCTGCAATGATCGAGGCGAAGTCCTTGGTCCCGAGGGGCACCCAGATGCGCTCGGTGATTTCGCCGCCGGCTGCGCAATATCCAAGCGCCAGTCCCAACACCTGAGTGTAGGTGAAGGAATAGTCCTCGGCAATCGTGGCGATGGTTTCATAGCCCTTGACGTTGTAGATGTACTCGCCGAGACCGGCGGACCACTGCGCGCCATCCATGTTGAAGCGGAAGAAGTTCTCGGAAGGATCGACGAAGGTGGTTTCCTGGGCGCCTGAAATGCCGTTGATGAAGGTGACGTGCGGCTGGGTCTTGGAATAGTCGCGGAGGGCGATGCCTTCCGAACCGGACAGTGGGCCGATCAACAGCTCGACGCCATCCTGCTCAACCACCTTTCGGGCGGCGCGCACAGCGCTGTCCGGGCTGGCGTCCGTGCCTGCGACAATGATTTCAATCTCCCGGCCCCCGGCCATGTTGTTCGCTTGGGAAAGCGCCAGCCTGAGCCCGCGCATGCCATCCTCTCCAAGGGCGGTGTAGGTGCCTTCGAGGGTTGCCAGCGCGCCAACCTTAAGTGTCTGGGCATGGGCCGTGGCCGTCAGGAACGTTGCGGCCAAAACTGCTAGCAGAGTTCGTGTTTTCACATCCTATCTCCTGTGACTGAAACTGATTGAATCTTTCAACTGCCTGTATTTCCCGGCCTGATCGGCAGCGCCGGCCACCGAATCGGCCATACCGGCGAGCGGTCACCGCCACCTTCGCTGGCGGTTGAACTCATTCGTTGCAATAGCGCAATTCCTGCCGCTATGAAACACGATTCTTTTCTGCTTTCCGCAAGCGCCGGGTCGGCGTGGGCAGGCTGGCCGGCCACCAATCAGGCGCCACCCGACCGGGAGCAAGGCGCTTGGCGATTCCCGCGCCCGCCAAGGTCGGGCGAGAATGTTGCGTTGCGGCTCTCGCCAGCGCTCGCATCTGTACACCGCCTGTCGCACGGCGCGGTTTGTTGGTCAGGGAAGGTTTCATTCCCTGCAGCGCTCCGAAGGCGATTCGATCTGCAGTGTCTCCGAGGCTTGCGCAACGAGACGTGCACGTGCGCGGCTGGACGTTGTCATGGCAGGCGCCGGCAATTCGCATGAAGCAGCGTCGCCCGAGCGATGTCCGGCTTCAAGTCTGCCAGCATTTCCATCCGCGCAATGATTGCACTTGAGACGTCACCGGGTCGAAGCTCGTTCGTTGCGCCGCTGACCAGATCTTGAATGGCAGGCTTTGTTGAAGTGGAAGTTTCACAGTTTCTTCCTGCCCTGTGGCGAATCCCATTCACCATTCGCCGGAAGTTCCTGCAGCCCGACATGACTGCGTTTGTCCACGAGTGGAGTCGATGTTTCGACCGTCAGAGATTGACATCGGGGATGGACTTCGACGCCGCCGGCCATGAACGCGCTTTCCGGCTCTCGCCGCAACCGGGCCGCAACCAAGGTGGCGTGTTTCGCCCGGCCATGGCGGAAGGACCCTGGCCGAGCGTTTCAATGGGATTCAGTGCTTGATCATGACGTGCCGCACGACCGAATAGTCGTCCAACCCGTGCACGGACAAGTCCTTTCCATATCCCGACATCTTCAGTCCGCCATGCGGCATTTCGTTGACCAGCATGAAATGGCAATTGACCCACGTGCACCCGAAGCGCAGTCCTGCAGCCATCTTCATGGCGCGGCGAATGTCCCTTGTCCACACCGAAGACGCCAAGCCATAGTCGCTGTCGTTGGCCCATGCCAGCGCCTGCTCGACATCGTCGAAGGGAGTCACGGATACAACCGGCCCGAAGACTTCCCGTTGAACAATCTCGTCTTCCTGCCGGGGACCGGCGATCACGGTGGGACTGTAGTAGTAGCCCGCGCCTCCGGCTGCGCTTCCGCCAGCTGTTATCTCAGCATGCTCCAGCTCGCTCGCGCGATTGACAAAACCGGCCACTCTGGCCAATTGCTCCGCTGAAATCAATGGTGGAATCTCGTTCTCGGAATCGTCTTCAAGGCCATAGGTGATCTTGCCAACTTCTGTCGTCAGGTCGGCAACCAGCCGCTCGTAGATGCCGCTCGAGGCATAGATGCGGCACGCTGCGGTGCAGTCCTGACCGGCATTGTAGTAGCCGAACGCCCGCAGACCCTCGACCACTTCGGCAAGGTCGGCATCGTCAAAGACGACGACCGGCGCCTTTCCTCCCAGTTCAAGATGCGTTCGCTTGATGCCTGCCGACGCAGCCTGCAACACCTTTCGGCCGGTTGCAACATCCCCGGTCAGCGAAATCATGTCGACTTCCGGATGGTTGATCAGATGGCTGCCGATCGATTCGCCAACGCCGGTGACGATGTTCAAGACTCCCGCGGAAAGCACGTCGGCAAGCATGTCGGCCATCTTGAGCGCGGTTAGCGGCGTTTGCTCGGAGGGCTTGAACACAACCGTGTTTCCGGCTGCCAGCGCCGGGACTATCTTCCAGACCATCATCATTAGCGGATAGTTCCAAGGAGCCACCTGGGCGACGACCCCAACCGGATCGCGGCGGATCATGGAGGTGTGTCCTTCAATGTATTCGCCTGCCGCGGCGCCGGACGCAGCCCGGCAGATGCCGGCAAAATATCGGAAAGTGTCGGCCACCGCGGGAATTTCGTCCTCGACAACGCAATTTATGGGCTTGCCGCAATTCAGCGCCTCCAGTTCGGCGAACGCCTGCCCCTCCGCGTCCACGCGGTCCGCAAGTTCAAGCAGCAGCGCCGAGCGGTCGGCTGGCGGTGTCAGGGACCAGCTTCCAAATGCTGCCCTGGCAGCCGACACGGCGGCGTCGACCTGCCTTCGGGACGCTTGGCCAAAGGTGACGATTTCTCCTCCGGTGCGCGGGTTGATCACCGTTTCGCTTTCGCCCTCGCCAACTTGAAAGTCCCCGTTGATCAGTTGTTCGATTTTCACGTCTTGATCCTTTGCCTCTTGTCGTGGGTTCGGTTGAATGTCCTCAATCGTGTGGCAGTCATCGACCGGCAACACTTTTCGAAGTCAGGTGGCAGGACCCCAATGTTGGCAGGAATGTCACGGCCACGACTGCCATGGCAACCGCATTGGTCACCGGCCGCCGTCGTGGACGCGTCGTTGCCAGGAGAATGCAGCGCTCCCGATCAAGCGCCTGTGGCCCGAATGCCCGGTGCCGCGGCTGGGCTTGTCGAAGGCAATTGGATCCCACGAATCATTGGAGCTTCGGCATGCCGGCGCTTCGATGGAAGCCAGTTGCCAAGGCTGGCGCGGATGGCCCGGTGCAGGTCTAGGCAGCCTGCTGAGCAACAACTTCGGGAAGCGCTATCCCGGTTCCCGCGAGCGCACAATAGCCACCTGGATTCTTGGCAAGATACTGCTGGTGATATTCCTCGGCAAAGTAATATGTGGGCGCCGGGCGGATTTCCGTGGTGATGCTGCCCAGTCCGGCTTTAGAAATGTGCTTTCCGTACTCGCTGCGACTGATCCGAGCCAGTTTCTCCTGCTTCTGACCGTAGGTGTAGATTCCCGAGCGGTACTGGGTTCCGAAGTCGTTGCCCTGGCGCATTCCCTGTGTCGGATCATGGCTTTCCCAAAACAGCTTCAGAAGTTGCCTGTAGTCAATGTACTTCGGATCGAAGGTAATCCGCACAACTTCATTGTGCCCGGTCATCCCGGAACATACTTCCGAGTAGGTGGGATTTTGCGTGGAGCCTCCGGCATATCCCACGGAAGTGACCCATACACCGGTCTGCTGCCAGAAAAGCCGCTCGACTCCCCAGAAACATCCCATGCCGAACAGCGCGTGCTGGAACCCGTGCGGGAACTGCGCATCGAGAGGTCGACCGCTCACGAAGTGTTTGCCTGGCACAACAATTGGGTCGGGACGTCCCGGCAGCGCTTCATTGCCGCTGGGCATCGCGCCTTTCCTGCGAAAAAGTTGAAACATGTGTGGTTCGCCCATGCTTGGAGGAAATGTCAACTGGCAGTCTACGCAAATTGAACCAGGACTTCCACCAATCTCGGTTCTCGGTCGACAGCGCAGAATCCGGCCACGGTGCAGTCCGAGTGACCTCCTGCTGACGGCGCTGTGTCGTCTGCGCATCAATGGGCAGGCCTTGTCGGCGTTCCGATCGTTTCCCGGCCAAATGTGCGCCGTCCGGCTGTTTCCCGACCATTGCCGGAACTTTTCGCAGGCCGGTGGGGAACCGTCAGGCGCTGCACGGTGGCTGCCGCTTTCCGGATGCCGCTTGAATGGCGGTTCGCCTCCTGCGCATTGCAGCGACTGCACGGATTGCCGACGGAACAGCATGACTTCATGCCGTTGGGTCGGGCCGTGCAGACCTACGAGTCATTGCAAACCATGGCGCTCCTGGGACATGGAAACAGGCGCCCACATCCTTGCCGAAGCGCGTTGAAGTCTCCAAGTGTACGGATTTCCGCCGGCAAGTCCGCATTTGCGGCTGCTCCTGCCTGAGTTTCGGTCGCGCTCGGAAAATCCTTTGCGCCAAGTCGACATCCGGCCTGCGGGTGGCCTCGTGGTCGGATGGACCGGCTTGGCCCGAATTCGACGCGGCTGGAATGCAGGCTGCCCGGCATCCCTCGTGGTGCATTGTGCTGACGGTCTCTACTGTCGCCGGCTAAAGATCGTTTCGCGTCCCGGTTGTGGATTTCGAGGTATGAACAACGCCATGGCAAGCGACAAAACCGCCATTGAAGCCGCCGAGATGAACACTGCGGCCGGAGACACCACCCAAAGATACCCCAGCAGCGCAGGCAGGAACACCGCGGCGATATGGTTGATGGTAACTGACACCGCCGATGTCGGGGCGATGTCCGCGGGGTCGCAAATCTTCTGAAGATAGGTCTTCAGGGCAAACGCCAAGGCAAAGAACAGATGGTCGACAACGTACAGAATGGCTGCAATTAGGGCGCCCCAACCGAAGTAGTAGATGCCTCCATAGGCCAGAAACACCAGCGTGAGACCTGCATATTCAAATGCAAGCGCCATTCTTTCCCCAAATATCTTGACTGCATGCCCCATCAGCGGGGCGAACACCATGTTGGCCACGAAGTTGATCACGAACAGCGCCGTGACTTCGTGCACCTCGAAACCGAACCTCTCGACCATCATGAAAGCAGCAAACACGACGAAAATCTGTCTGCGGGCGCCGGACAGGAACTGCAGCACGTAGTACAGCCAGTAACGCTTGCGCAGCACCATGCGCGCACGTTGCTTCGATTCTCCTTCGAACTGCGGGAATGCCAGAATGCAGTAGCCTATCAGAACCATGGAGACCAAGCCCGCCG
>JAPOOS010000080.1 GCA_026713305.1 Paracoccaceae bacterium | reverse complement strand
GTGTGCCTGTGGAGTTTCCCGGGAAGATGGCAGCATCGGCGGCGATGCCGCCCGGCTGATCGATTTCGCCAACGCCGATGCCAATGACTGGCTTGCGGCAAACCAGTTCACGGTGATCGAGGAACAGAATAACCGTCGGGCCGATGTGCTGTTGTTTGTCAACGGCCTGTTAGGTGTTCCACGGAAGTCGCCTCCAAAACACTGCATCTTAAACGCCGAGTTCAGCCACCGGCCTCTGGCACTCGGACCAAATCGGGTGCGTCGTTCTCAAACGGATGTCCGTTCTGCCATCCAGTCTGTTTCGTAGCGCGCATTCTCTCAAGGCGGCGGATTGTTATCTCCGCGTAAATTGGGTCAACGTCCAGTGTATAGCACTTCCGCCCAAGCAGATCTGCTGCAATTAAAGTCGTTCCTGAATGTGCAAAAAAGTCGATCACTAAATCACCTGGAGATGAACTGGCCCGAATAATCCGGTCAATGCACTTTATCGGTTTCTGTGCGTAGCACCCAGAAACATTTTCTCCCATGCGATAAAAGACTTGCTGTATATCGACCCAAACATTGCCGGCCCTGATCGTGTCAGAGCGACTTCTTTCCAAGTTCTCAGTGACTCTCCCGTTTACTTTCTTGTAGTAGCCTCTCAGTATCTTTGGAATGTCGGTATATTCCGCGTCAACAAAAACTCTGGCTTTCCCTTGATGTAGTAGAGAAGCTCTTGACGCACTGCCATCCAATTCTTTTGAGTGCCATAGCCACGTTGATTTCTCATGGTGATCATGCTTCGTGGAGAAAATGGCTGCTCTCGCATCATCAAGATGAAATCTGGCAACGGTTGGAATCCATCGTTTTGATCCGCACCCAGCCAAACGTAAAGCGAAGAATCTTCCGCCAATGAATTGGAAGTATGACATATCCACACTCGACACCAATGAATGTACTCTTCCAATGACATTTTCCTGAACGCAGCTACATTGTACGGTGGATCCTGAATGGCCAATTGTGCCGGCTCGTCAGTCATGATTTGCGATACATGTTGATGATTGCCTGCATCGAGGCATCCTACCCGGTGTCCACGCAAGGAATCGGTCCAAATTTCGCCGAGCTTGAGTCGGCAATAGGGCAGCAGCCTTCTTCTCAGCTCGGGAGATGAATCCAGTCGCGGGAGCGGATTGTTCTGCATCGTATGCGCCACTCAGTCAGTTGAGGGTTGAAGCTTGGACTTGATCGCCACCGCCACCCGTTCAGCGGCATGCCACAAGGTCGAATCGTCAAGATGGACGTAGCGGTTGGTCGTGGACGCGCGCCGATGCCCGAGCAAGCGCCCCGCGACATGCAGGCTTTCGCCGTTCATGGCCGCTTGAGAAGCGTGCGCATGTCGCAGATCGTGAAGCCGCGCATCCGCCACGATCCCGGGCGCATCGCGTGCCTTGATCCGGAACCTCCACAGGTCATCCGTACTCAGCGGTCGGTCTCCCTTGTCGCCGGGAAGAATCCACTCCCCTGATGCCGCTTCGGCAAGACCGTCCGCGCGGCGGTCGCCGGTAGCGGACGATGCCCTTGCACGGGTTCCCCGCAGCTTCGGGCCGATGGCCCCATGCGATGGCGCAGTCGAACAAGTTGTACAGTATTTCATGAATCGATTCGGCATGGTCCGATCCCTTCCGTTCGTTTCGGTTGCGACCGGCGCGTCGAGGATGCCCGTTGGGGAACACCTAGGACACGCCGAGTAACCGAGTCGGGTTCGGGTAGTGGAAGGGTCGAAAGTGCCGGGTTCAAACGCCGCGCAGGCTGCAAGCCATTGCTACGGCTGGGCATTCGGCACTTCGCGGATGCGCGGTGGACATGCGATTATCTACGCCATGCGGCGTTTTGTTCTCACACCCCACGCACCGCTAATGCACTTCACCAATCCGCGCATTCATCGCTGTCGAGACAAAATATTTCTGTAACAACAATGCGTTGGCGCGGCTCTAACCTCCAATACGTTCCTTGCTTGATCCCGATTACCGTCGTGATGTTCAGGACACGATCTTGGCACATCTACAATACCAAGAGACTCACAAGGAGCCTACTGCGCTCGCCATCTGCATCTATCGTGCCCAAACATCCTCCTTCTCCGCCCAATACTCCCTGACACTCTCGAACCGCTGCATTCTTTCTGTGATCTTGTCAATCTCACGTGGATAGAAGGCCATCAATACGTCACACAATTGCAACATCCAGTCCCTTCTTGAATTTCGCGGCACCGTCTGAATGTTGTTCGAATTGGCAATCTGAATCTGTCCCCACCCCAAGGCACCTACAGTCAGGCATCCCCAATCGAGAAACTCAATTGGCGCGAACAAGACATCTGAAACCCTCAGATCTGTTCCGTCAACAGAGTACTTTATCATAATGAGAGAGAAAACGTTTGTGTCTGACTCATAGAACCGTGCCAGCCGCTCGACAGACGTTAGGTTGGGCATATTGAAACGGGTGTCTTCTCTATGGGTCTTTACGTCTATTATGGAGTAGATTCCCTCCACATCGGTAAATGCCATATCGGCCATGGCACGACGAGCAAATTCGCTCGAATATTCTCTACACCATTCTCCAAGGAAAGTCTCAAATCTCTCGGCTACCAGAGACTCCAATGCGTCTCCGACTGTTCTTGGGCTGCTGGCTGTCTGCGGAGTAAGAAAACTGTCCAGAGAATTGATGTATTCCCTTATCTCAGTTGCTATTCGCTCGTGATGTCCTTGATAGTAGAATCTCGACTTCATTTGAAGAGCGCTCCTTGGGAAGTATCTTCTTGTCCCTCCACAATCGACGCCTTTCGTTGCTGCGGGAAAGAATTTCTCTCCCAGAAAACACCAGCGCCATAGCCCTGAATGCCCGGAGCGTTTCGTGCAGCGCAAATGCGTTTCCTTGCCCAGCAAAGGTACTCGGAATTGATGTCAACGCCACACCATTTCCTGCCCAGCTTTTCCGCCACCACCGCAGATGTGCCACTTCCCAGGAATGGATCAAAAACAAAGTCATTCTCCTTGGAACTCGCAAGAACCAACTTCGCGAACAACTTTTCCGGCTTCTGCGCAGGGTGCGGAGTGTTTTCGGGCATTGACCAGAACGGCACTGTCAAATCTGTCCATATGTTTGACGGATGCGTTAGCCGATAGTTGCCATCGACTTCCTGCTGCCAATCCTTCGGCTCTCCCTTCACACGATACGGGGCCAACACTTTGCGCTTCAGCTTAACGGCGTCCACGTCGAAATGGTAATCCTCGGAATTTGTACAAAACCAAATGTCCTCTGTGTTGTTCTTCCAGTTCCGCTTTGCGCCGCGTCCCTTTTCTCGTTCCCAAGTGATTCTGTTTCGTACGAAGAATCGTTCTTCCAAGACTGGCAGCACAAGCGTTGAAGTCCTCCAGTCAGCGCAAACATACACGGTGGCGCTTGGTTTCATCATTGGAATGAGCAGTTCTATGACTCTCTGAAACCAGGCAGTGTAGCTGTCCTTGTCGAGTCTCCTAAAGAGATTGCCATTGTAGTTTTTTGTTAAGTTATACGGCGGATCAAGAATGAGTAAGTCAACGAATTGGTTGGGAAGGTAGGCAGCTATCTCGAAAAAGTCCCCTCCGATAAGTTGGAAATCTATGTCTTGACGATCAACTGCTTTCTCAATTCGCAAAACCGTCTCCGAAAGTTCAACGAGTTCTTTCGGAGTGCATGTAAGGGTTCGATTTCTTGGGGAGCGGCCGGACATGCTATTTCTTGCTACCATTGCAGGATTCGGGTGTGTGGTTGGCGTGACGATGTAATTTCCGCACGATTGCGACTGCCACGCGCTCAGCGGCTTGCCCCAGGATGGTGTGGTCAAGATGGATGTATCGGTTGGTCGTGCTGACGTGGCGGTGTCCGAGCAGGCGTCCGGCGACATGCAGGCGCTCGCCGTTCATGACCGCGTGCGAAGAGTGCGCATGTCGCAGATCGTGAAGCCGCCCATCCGCCACGATCCCGGCCGCATCGCGTGCCTTGATCCAGAACCTCCACAGGTCATCCGTACTCAGCGGTCCGTCTCCTTCATGCAATCCCTGATGTGGCCTTGGGGGACAGGATTCTAGAAATCTTACGGCACGAGGCACAGTAGGATTTCATTCTCAAACCGAATGTCCAAGGCGCCTGCCACCTCGCACAGTCGAAAATAACTGGCGGATGCATAGCGCTGTGCTTCGTACCTTTGTACCTGTTGTTCCTGGATTCCCAAACGCTCCGCAAGCGCTCTTTGACTCAGGCCGCGTGCAATTCTGGCCTTGATGAGGCCGTCCGCAATCCCTTCGAACGTGGCTACAGAAATGACTTGCACCTCGGCAGACTTCAGGTTTTCGTATTCCTCAAGTTCTTCCCTCAGGTCCTTCAGTTGGCTCTCCATGGCCTCACGTTCGGCACGGACAAGACTTGGATGAACGTTTGCACGTTCGTTCTTTGTGTTGTCGAAGTCATCGATCGCGCGGGCGAAACTGCGAGCCCTGTTTCGTGTAATCCGATACTGTCTTTCGTTGGCAATCATGGCAAGTTCTCCAATGTGACCAGTACAAGTCCCTTCCTTGCGCCGTTGCGGTCGGCGCCAATGAACTCCCGAAACAGCCTACCTGGCGGTGCATTCGCCGAGGCAGGGAACAGTACTCCAAAACACTTTGCCTTCTTCGCGGCGCTTGCTGAAGTCCAAAGGAACTAGCAGGTTCCAATTGACGCCAGCTGGTTCCCAAGCGACATCGTAGTCTGCCGGAAGCAGCTTCGCGGTAAATGAACTGCCGTCCAGCAACAGATTGCGACATCCTGCCGCCGCAATGTTGCGACACACAGATAGCAAACTTGTCAAGAGCTGAACACGGTGGCCGTTGCCCCCCATAGCGAACGGCAACATCGTGCCAGCTGGCGCGGTGTTCCCCTGGGGCAGGTAGCCAGTTGATGGATCGAATGCTGGTATCATGAACACAACATGAGTGTTGTGTTCCTTGCTGTAAACCCCATGGGAACTGTGTGGGTCATCGAGACCGAGCCATCAATCGAGATTGTTCGGTACCGTGGCAATTGTCGTCAGTGAAGGTGCGTCACACCGTTACCGAACCAAGAACGAAGGCCATCAAGTGTCAGCCTCTGTCGCTCAAGAATGCATAGCCGAGAACCTGTTGGATGGCATCATGCGAGAGATGCCATGGGCGTACTTTCGCTACAGCGACAATTTGGACAATGGTCGCTTCGGTTGGCCGCAGCAACCTACCAACAGTCATTGCGCAATCCATCCTTCTGCAGCGTGTATCGATGGGAACAGTTCAAGTTCGGCTCGTTGCCGGTCCAGACTCCGGCGGCTGGCCTCAATTCGAATCAGCTCCCGCGAGGATTTTTTCTTCAGCACGAATTCGACTTTCGGGCCACTTGAAATGCACAATTGCCCCGCATTGCTGGTTGGCGCATGTTCCCGCTCGGGTCCGCCAATGAACTTGGTTCATGCGTCGCGACGCCCGAGAGGTCTGCCGCAGGTTGTACATTTCACGGAGACAATCAGTC
>JAPOOS010000081.1 GCA_026713305.1 Paracoccaceae bacterium | reverse complement strand
TTCTCGGCGGTTTGCCGAACCCAGGGATGAAGATCCGGTGGTCCATGCGTCGGCTTGCATTGAAAGCGGCGTCAGCATCGGCAGGAATGTTTCGATTGGGCCGTTTTCAGTGATTGCCGAGGGAGCAGCCATTGGCGATCAGTGTCGAATTGGTTCGCATGTAACCATCGGTGGCGGCAGTCGAATTGGCGCCAGAGCATCCATTGATTCAGGCGTGCGCATTGGACACGACGTCCATATCGGCGACGACTTCGTGGCTCACGGCAACGTCGTCGTAGGCAGCGACGGCTTTTCCTTCGAGACGGCCGCGGAAGGCGCCATCGAAGCAGCCAAGCAGTCGTTTGGCGAAGGAACCGGCAAGCGGCAGTCAAACTATTCGAAGATCCATTCGTTTGGAAGCGTGGTTATAGGCGACAATGTGGAATTGGGGGCCTGCACGGCGATTGATCGTGGGACGCTTGAGGCGACGCAAATTGGCTCGGGAACCAAAGTTGATAATCTGGTTCACATTGCCCATAATGTAGTGATCGGGAAGGATTGCCTGATTTGCGGTTTGGTGGGCATCGCAGGGTCGGCCAGGCTCGGAGACAGAGTGGTTCTTGCCGGCATGTGCGGTGTCAAGGACCACATTCGCATCGGCGACGATGTCGTTGCAGGCGGGGCAACAAAAATATTTTCAAGCGTTCCGTCGAACAGTTTTGTAATGGGCTCACCGGCAGTGGAAATGAGCAGGCAGATCGCGCTGTACAAGTCCTTGCGACGCTTGCCAAGACTGCTCAAACGGGTTGCAAGACTGGAGAGGCGTTTGTCGGGCAAGCCAACTGCAGGAAGGGAGGAACGGGAGTCCTGAAATGAGCTCGATTTATTCTCAAGTAATTGACATAATCGCCTCGCAGGCGGTGCTGGACGTAGCGGATGTAGGTCCTGAATCGACCTTGGAAGAGCTCGGCATTGATTCGCTTGGGATTGTTGAGGCGATTTTCGCCATCGAGGAAATGTTCGACATCGATATATCCTTCAATGCCAACGAGCCTGGCGAATCCGACGTAGACTTCACGAGTGTTGGCTCCATAGTCGAGGCAGTCGAGAGGCTTGTGACAAGCAAAAGAGGCTGACGCTTGCATGCGCCGCGTCGTCATTACCGGACAGGGTACGGTCAATCCGCTTGGCAAGTCGGTTCAGGAGACCTACGACGCAATGGCGAAGGGCCAATGCGCCATCACCCAGCTCCAAATCAGAGATGTTGAACGGCTTTCCGTCCGCGTAGGCGCGCAGGTTCAGGACTACCAGGCCGAGCGGCACTTTTCGCGCCAGGAACTCGTGCGCCTTGATCGCTTCTCGCAATTCGCTTTGCTTTCCGCTCGCCAGGCCGCCGAGCAGGCGGGTCTTGAAGCAGGGTCCTTTTGCAAGGAGAGCGCCGGAGTCGTGATTGGCACGGCAGGCGGTGGCCTGAACACTTGGGACAGCAGCTACCGCGCAGTCTACCAGGAACGGAAGAACCGCGTTCATCCCTTCGTTGTGCCCAGGCTAATGAACAATGCCGCGGCAAGCACCATTTCAATGCAGTTGCAGCTGCAGGGTCCCACATTTTCAGTTTCGACCGCTTGTTCATCCTCGAATCATGCCATTGGACAAGCCTTTCACATGATCCGCGGCGGAGCCGCAGAGTTGATGTTCGCTGGAGGAAGCGAAAGCATGATATGCTTCGGCGGCATCAAGGCTTGGGAGTCCCTGCGCGTGATGTCGAGTACGGGATGCCGCCCGTTTTCGGCCGACAGGGATGGCATGGTCCAGGGAGAAGGGGCGGCCGTGTTTCTTCTGGAGGAATACAGCCATGCCACTGCCAGGGGCGCACAGCCGCTGTGCGAGATTCTTGGATTCTGCATGACTTCGGACGCCGGTGACATCGTCCTGCCGTCCAGGGAAGGCGCAGCGCGCACGATGCGTGGAGCCTTGGCGGACGCCGGAATCGATGCTGCGGAAATCGACTATGTCAATGCCCATGGCACGGCGACGGCGGCCAACGACAGAATCGAGTGCGCAGCAATCCACGATGTCTTCGACAGTTGCGTCGAGGAACTGCGAGTGTCGTCCACCAAGTCGATGCATGGTCACCTCATTGGAGGCACCGGGGCAGTAGAGCTGCTGGCATGCACACTTGCCTTGACGCAGGGCGTCATTGCGCCGACGATTGGCATCAAGAAGCAGGACCCAAACTGCCGGCTTGACGTCGTGCCCAACAAGGCCGTCCATTCACGGGTTGACTTCGCCATGTCCAACGCATTTGCGTTTGGCGGCCTCAACGCAGTGCTGGTGCTGGGCGCCTCACGCTAGATTCTGATTCCGGAGAATGCAGCCAGGCGGCGGCAGTGGCTCCAGCCCGGTCGCATGTTCACCTTGAACTGATTGCCCGGAAGCCGTTGGTGAAGCCGATCAGCGAAATCTCGTAGGTCAGCCAGTTTTCCAGGTCATCAAGATTGTACATCGACATGTACAATGTTCTGCCACGCATCATCTGTTGAAGCTCGCTTTCCAGAAAGCCAATCCTGGCAAAGCAGCCATCAACAAGGCAGTACTTGAAGCCGTACAGGCGCGGTTGGCCGCTGTCGACCCGCAACACAATGCCCTCAGACACGTTGGTGCCCAACGGTGTTAGAATCACTGCGCCCGCCGCCACTTCACCTGGGGCTTCCACGGTGAATATCTGCATTCTGGCGACTCTGAAATTGCCCTGCGGATCAACAACGTCCTGTGAGAGGCCACATGCCTCCTCCCCGTCATTGACCACGCATCTGGCCAGCCAGTCTCCATGATTGTCTTCAAGCGTGACTTGAAGCCCTTCCTGCGAGGCGTCATCCACCTGACCGAGAGCAGCGCCTGCCGCCAGAAGAAACATGAATGTCGACACGGCTGCAATTCGTCGCGCCGCATGTTTGAATCGCTTGAGCTGCTCCATCTTGTAGGCCTGCCTTATTGTGAAACTGTGTGTGGTGTCCAAGCCAGCATTGGCATCCGCTTGGGGTGGAAACTTCGGTTTGTCGCATCGGGAATCGAGCCTGCACGATTTAGTTCGCATGCGCCACGCATGAAACTAGGATTTACCGCTCCTTGGGAAGTCCTGCCCAAATTTGCGCCAACGCAGCACATTCAGTGCAGCTTCCTGATTGTCAGGCGGGTAATCCTGTTTCTGACCCGCTCGACAACTTCAATCTCAAATCCGAACAGTGAGAACTTTTCGCCCTTTACGGGAATATATCTCACTTCTGTGATAACTGTGCCGGCAACCGAGTTGGCCCGATCGTCGGGAATCTCCCAATTCATGCGGCGGTTTAGATCCCGAATCGATATTGAACCATCGACGGTAACGCTGCCGTCGGCCTCTTCGACCAACGGCGGGTCGTCCTCCAGGTCATGCTCGTCCTCGATTTCGCCCACGATTTCCTCAAGTATGTCCTCAAGCGTGACAAGCCCCTGAAGCGAGCCATACTCGTCGACAACCAGCGCAAAATGGGTGTGGCTCTGCAGGAACGCCCGAAGCTGAGCCGAAAGCGTTGTTGTCTCGGGCACGAAGTAGGGGTCTCCCAAATGTTCGGTCCAGCCTGTCGAATCGTCCTCCGCGGCCGTGTCCGTGTCGCTTTCCGTTTGACGCAGGTAGAGACGGCACAGATCCTTGACATGGGCAACCTTCACGATGTTCTCGCGTTCGGACCTGTAGACGGGAAGCCGGGAATAGGAACTGTCAATGCAACTGGCAATTGCCTGTCGAATCGACAGGTCTGCGTCGAGCATTTTGATTTCGGAGCGATGGAGCATGACTTCCTCCACCGATCTCGTGTTCATGTCGAGCGCTCCCAGGATGCGTTCCTGATCCTGCCGGTTGAACATTCCCGAGGGAATGCCGAGGCTGATTTGACCGGCGATGTCGTCCTGGATGTCCCGGATGCTTTCACCTTTGGGCGGGGTGAAACCCGCGCTCGCCAGCAGCCGGTCGATCACCCACTGCAGCATGGCCACGACGGGCGAGAACAACCACACGAAAACGCCCATGACCGGCGACACACGCGTGGCGGCTGATTCAGGCGCCGCCACGGCGTAGGACTTCGGCAGTATCTCGGCGAAGACAAGGATTAGAACGGTCATCACCAGCGTGGCGATTGCCACGCCTGAATCGCCGAACATTCGGCTCAGCAGGCTGGTGGCCAGCGCCGTGGCCAGAATGTTGACCAGATTGTTGCCCAACAGGATGGCGGCAAGCAGCCGTTCCTTGTTGGCGGTCAGCCGAAGCGCACGCGCGGCCGATGCGTTGCCGCGGTCGGCACGGGTTCTGAGCTTGCCTCTCGACGCCGAGGTCAGCGCCGTCTCGGACCCGGAGAAGAACGCGGACGCACAGATCAGCAGGAAAATGACAACAACAGTTATCCAGAAGGCCGCGTCAAGATTCGCCATTATCGTTTCAAGTCATTCACCGCCGACAGTTGCGCAGACGAACCGTTTCGGGCTGGGCAGGCAATGTTCGCCTAATGGCTTGCACCCGGCTCCGGGCTGAACTTCTGTCTGGCCAGCGGATGGTTCGAGAAAACCGTGGACTTAAGCTTGTCGTCGATCATGTGCGTGTAGATTTCGGTTGTTGAAATGTCGGCGTGGCCCAGCAAGTGGCGAATTGCATTCAAATCGGCGCCGTTGGCAAGCAGGTGAGTTGCAAAGGCATGGCGAAAGGTGTGTGGCGAGACACCCTTGGGATCAATTCCGCAAGCCAAGGCAGTCTTCTTGATCAGTCTGAAAACTGCAACTCGCGACAAGTGGCCTTGTTTTCCCGAAGACGGAAACAGAAAGTGCGCCGACCTGGCGCCGCGCCCTTTCCCTTTGTCGTCGGCCGCCTCCAGTTCACGGAGCCATTCCTTGATTGCCAGGCGGGCAGGTGTGGTGAGCGGCACCAATCGCTCCTTTCCGCCCTTTCCCAGCACAAGCAGCATTTCCGGGTTTCCGGCAACCGACGAGCGAGGCAGTCCGACCAGTTCGGATACGCGCATTCCCGACGCATACAGCAATTCCAGGATGCAGGTGTTGCGCTTCCTTGCCGAGTCGTTTCGTCCGACGCCCCGGACGGCTTTCAGCATGGTAAACGTGCGTTCAACCGAAAGATCCTTGGGAAGCCGGCGAGGTCGAGCCGGATAGGGAACATCCAGGGTGGGCACATCCTGGCGCCATCCCTCCTCATGGCAAAAGAGGAAAAACTGTCGAATCGCAGCGAGCCTCCTCATGCGGGTCGTGTCCGACTTGCCCCTCAGTTGCAGAAACTTCAAGTATGCCAGCACATCCTTTCGGGAGGCCCTGGCGATGGGCTTGTCGCCCATGAAGCTCGAAAAGTCCTTCAGATCCCTGCCATAGGCCAGGCACGTGTTTGGAGCTGCCGAACGCTCCGCTTGGATCGCCTCCAAGAAGTACGCAATGTCGTCGGAAACAATCATATTTTGCGCAGTCGCACCAAGGTCTGAAGCGCGATTTCCAAGGCAATGTCCGAGCGGCCGATTTCACGCAACGCGGCAAGGGATTCGTCTATTCGGGCGGGATTCGAAACACCGTATCCCTGCAAGCGCAGCGTAATGTTCAGCAGCGCTTCTCCGATTCTGTCATTCCGTATCAACTCTCTTAGAACGCCGGCGCCGAGCGGCTGTTCCAAGCCTTTTCGCACCGCTGCCACAATGGGATCGTCTCCCATGCTGTCGGTCAGTTCCGAATCGAAGATCACGCTGCGAACGGATTCCTGCCATGTCTGGCCGCCGTAATGGACTTCGTGCCCGGGAAACGGCCCGGCCATCAAAAGCAGGAGTTTCAGTTCTTCGTCGGCAAATGGGTCAATTCCCGCCCTCGCCAGTTGCGGAGCGTAATAGCGTGCAACGTACACTTCAAGCTGCCGATCCCGCGCACGATCGAACAGGGAGGTCAAGTCACGTACAAACTCCGGCTTGACGGAAGACAGTTCGCGCTCGCCGCCAATGACAAGATCGAAGCCCCCGCTTTCAGAATCGAAGGTCACGGATTGATGTGCCTCGGACTGCAGCATGAGAATGCGTTCGAATTGAATTGCTCTGGTCTGAATCAGTTCCTCTCCCTTGGCCAGACGCACGTCCAGTTCGGGCCCGCTGAGCTGGTACAGAAAGGCATAGGCGTTCGGCATGGGGTGTTCGGCAACGTCGAACCCGGAATCCAGCAGAATTCTGAAGTCCAGCGCCGAGTTGTACCGCGGATTTGCGGTGTCGGGCTTGACCGCATGCTCGGGTTCAAGCAGGAGTTCCATAGCCATGGCTTCCGATTCCGTGAGCTGGCCGTGCGCCCTGGCCTCACCAAGAACGGATTGCGCCTGCTTCCACTTTCCAATTCTGACCAGACAGAACACCAACGCCGCCTGCGACGGAGCCAGCCACCGGTTGCGTTCCAAT
>JAPOOS010000180.1 GCA_026713305.1 Paracoccaceae bacterium | reverse complement strand
GTCTGCAAGCCATACTCGCCGAAGCATCTGGCAACGTATTCGGAATCTGCCTCAATCGACACGAAAACGCCAAACCGAATGTCGTAGTCCAACTGCATTCCCTTTCCGTCGAGCGACGAAATGACTTCGACCTGTCCCTTGTGGTGCAGCTTGCCGCCTTCGGAGCGTGGTCGACAGATGTTTGGCAACTCGTCGATTCGGGCTGGTGGATAATCCAGCCCGTTCGGCGCAGGCGTGAGACCGGTTGCATTGGCAACCGACGTGCTCTCAATGGCCGGTTTGGTTCCGTCGAGGAACGACGTGAACATCTTTGGGTTCATTCCACCCTGCTTTGCCTGTTCGTGTGTCAGGCCGTAGCACTTCCAGACATTGTCAGGCGTTGCGTACTGGTATTCCGGCAGCCATTTGTGGCCTCGGCCTGCCGCGACCACTTCGAAGCCGGCGGCCCTTGCCCAATCAACCTGTTCGCAGATCAGGGCAGGCTGGTCTCCGTAGGCCAGGGAATAGGCAACACCCGCCTTGCGCGCCTCCTGCGCCAGCAATGGTCCGGCAAGAGCGTCGGTCTCGACGTTTGCCATGACAATCGACTTTCCGTAGCGACAGGCAAGCATGACATGTCGCACGCCGGCAAGGGTGTCGCCGGTTGCATCAATGGCGACATCGATCTGTTCCTGCTGAAACAGCGATTCGACATCTTCCGTTATCCAGGCGCTTCGGGAACGAAACGCCTCGCCGGCATCCCTTGCCGCGAACTGTTCCTCGGGCCAACCGACGCGCCGGAGACTTGCACGCGCATGCTCAGGCGAAAGATCGGCGATGGCGGCTACATGAATGCCCGGTGTGCGGTTCGCCTGTGCCAGGAACATCGAGGCGAATTTCCCGCATCCGATGATTCCTATGCCAACGGGGTTGTCCTGCTCCTGGCGTTCGAGCAAAAGGCGATGAAGGTTCACGTGGCCATGCTGGCCGGTTCCGCCTCCGAGCGCCCCTCTTCCGTCGCCGCGATCTCCGCCAGGCAATCGTCATGCAGCGGCTGAATGGGTGCGAAATCGCGATGGGCGATCCATTCCGGACGCTTGAAGCGTTGGATGTGATTGTCGACATGGCAAAGCGAGAGATAGACAATCGTTCTGCTCCATGGCGACAGGTTTGGCGACGATGCGTGAACCAGATTGCTGTGAAACATCAACACGCCGCCGGCTTCGCCCTTGGCCGAATATATGCCGTTTCTGTCTGCCAAGCTGCGGACAGTAGCCTTGTCCAGCGTCCAAAGCGGGTAGCTGGTCGTGTCCAGATCGTGACCCGCCTGGTAGACGCCCTCGCGGTGCGATCTCGGAATGATCCAAAGCGGTCCGTTGAATTCGGTCACGGCATCGATGAACAGCGCAATGTTCATGGCCCTCGGTTCCGGCATCAGGTCGTCGCGCGACCAGGTGCCATAGTCCTGATGCCACTGCCAGACTTCGCCGTCAAACGCGGCCTTTGCGTTTACCTTGTACTGGTGCATGTAGACCGGTCCAGCCAACAGCTGCATGACCGGTTCGATCAACCTGGGATGTCGGCCAAGCCGGCGAAACGCCTCGTTGTAGCAGTGCGCCGCAAATGCCGTCCGTGGCGTTTTGCCATCCTTTTCGCGCACGACTTCCTTGCGGCTCAAACCGTAGATCTCCCTTGAGGCGTCGCGCAGAACTCCGACCTCCTCGGATGAAAACAACCCTTGAAGCATCAGGTAGCCGGTCTCGTGAAACTGCTGGATCTGGCTGCTGGTCAGGTTCATTGTCGTTTTCCCGTAGGTTGTGAACTATCGGGCAATCGTTAGCAGAACGGCGGCCGTCGTTCAATGGAACTGCCTCGGGCCACCGCCGGCCGCGGCGGTTCAAGTTGCGCCCACTTGCCCCATGTTGTTTAGAATCGCTGCGCGATGTACTGCTGGGCTTGACTAGCGCTTAGCTCGGTGGTCGCAGCGCCAGTTCTCGTATAGAAGCGGTCAGTGCTGCCGTCCTTCACGAAGGCTGGCGAATTGGAAGGCCAGCACTCCACTACCAGCACCCGCACCTCGTCACGATCCTCGAACCTCGGATGGATGTACATTGAGTGCTGCGCGCCGATTCGATCTTTGAGCAGATTTACCAAATGCAGATGCATCCTGTCTTCATTTGTAAATCCGTCGACGTCGACGCCACACGTCACGCCGTCATCCGAAACACCAACAATCAGGCTTCCACCCCGCGCGTTGAGAAATCCCGCGATCGTCTTTAGGCAAGCCAACTCCATCTTGGGATCCTTCTTTCCCGTGTGCAGATTGATCCTAAGACTGGATTTGAACTCAACGTGCACCCCTTCGCCGCTCGCAATGAGTTCCTCAATGTCTATTCTGTCAATTGCCGCGGGCCCGCTTTCCTCTCTGAGGCGGCGGTACGCGGCGGCAACGAAGCGGGCAATGCGCTCCCGCCGAGCCGCCAGAAACGCCCTGTAGGGCATTGCTTCCCACCCATCAGGCAAAGCGTGCCAGCGGTACTGGCGTACGACCTCGTCCGGCTTCAGTGGCGCCAGCATCAAGGGAACATACACAACCGGGCCCGCCGCGCCGATTTTCCTGTTGTCCCCCCACTCCAGTAGAGCGTAGTTCGCAATTTGATTGATTTCGCGATGTTCGACAACCCCCATGCCCTTCAGATAGGCTCTGGGGAACAGATGGTGGCGTTCCGCCGACGAACGAGTGGAGTGGACGGAGGGATCAAGCAGAGTCTCTACTTTCTGGTCGGAGAAAAGTGCCCGAGCCTCTTCAAGCACGAGGGCGGCGTAATATGCGAACAGGGAGGGACTCCGCGGAGACGATGTCGCAAGGTCGTTGGGCAGCGTGATTGACCAGAAATCGCTCGTGAGCGCCGCGTCACAGACCTGGTCCAGCGTATGCACAAATCCGGCGGCATCCACGACGTCGCGCAAGCGAGCTAGATCGAACTCTAGGTCGGACTCTGGAGACCCCGTATAGCGTCCAGTCAGACTGCACATAAAGAACCAGCGCGCGATGACTTTTCTCAGGTCCTTGGCCGGCACCGCGTATTCTGTCCGCCCAATTAGATAAAACGCATACGAAAACAGCAGGTTGTTGTTTGAGGTAATCATTCGCCCGCCGAGATAGCCGGCGGTTCGCAAGGCGTTAAAGAAGTCGTGCCAAGCCGAGAGATCGAGTACCTTCGCCTGAGCGTCTTTCAGGATGCTGAACTGTTGCTCTCGCCGCTCGTCGCTGAACTCTCCGGTCTCCAAATCCTTCCCCCGTAGAATGGAGTAAACGTACTGGAGACGAGCGCGCTTGAAGCCGAGCGCGATGCTCACCCGAAGCAGCTGGTCTGGCTCAGGTCGGATGAAGTGGTTGAAGGGCGATGGATCTCCGGCGGAGGATTGGCGGGCACTCAAGCAGTAGTTCTCAAGTTCCTTTCGTCCTTCATCCCAGAAGACGGACATCAGGGTCAAGATAAAGTCGGCCTGATTTAGGGGTTTCCCGGCGCTGTTGATCCGCACGAACACCTCAGCTACTTGCTCTTCATCAAGATCCTTGGAGAGCTCGAGCGCGGTGAACGGAAATTTGAGAAGGTTGAACAGGCGAGTGATGGATCTTTCCACCTTCTGTTGCTGCGCCGATGTCACCTCCCGAGATTCTCTCAGGCTCTGCAAGTACTTCCCTACAATGTCGAACAAACTCGCCTCGGATGCCCAAAGGGCGGAAATGTTGGGAATGAATGACCTGTCTCTACGCACTGCGGCATCAGCCACCTCGAACTGATCCTTCAGCGGGTTGAAGGCAATCTGAATCGCCTCCGACCGGCCGGTCGGGCGCATCACCTGGATGCCCTTTGTCACGGCAAAAAGGGAAGTCAGGCGTTGCTGCCAATCGACGATGAGCAGATCGGGAACCTTCTGCTTGCGGTCTGTTCCTATCTGCTTCGTCCCGCTCTCGAAGCCGTTCTGCCACAAGAGCAGGTACCCCACCGGATAGCCCCTGTACATGGAGTCGAACAGGTCACGCACCTTCTTGTTGGGCCATACAAAAGGACGCTGGATGTCAGGCAGGCCAATCTGGCCAAGTTCGATGAAATTCACGAGTGAATGAATGTCGTAGTTAACTTGCTTGAAAAGGGTATCGCTCATTCCCGTTATCTCCCGATTTAGGCCTGCTTCGTCGGCTAGTGACGTAGCACTGTAACTTTCGCAGTTTGAGTCATGCTGTTTTCAGGGTCGACAGTTTGTTGGGATTGTTGAATGCCCGCATGCTCCCCTGATTGTCAAGGGATGCGTTCGATGAAACCGGCTCGATCGGGATTGAGATCCCTGTGGTCCAAGCTCGGCGGGCGGGCGGCTGTAGATTTGCGAATGGGCGTGAGTGAAGGTCGGCCGCCGGCCATGCTTTCCGGCGGCACGGAGTGCGCGCCGCATCAAGCGAGCGCAGATTCTTCTGGCTTCCGACGCCGAGATGGCCACGCAGGTGGGCAGTGCGTTGTCGACTGTCACACGGACAAAGCTTCGTTTCGTCGAGGGCAGCCTGGAGCGGCCCGCAAGCTCAGCGGCGTCGAAGAGGCTCTGCGGGTCGCAATGGGGTGAAACAGCAAAGCGCCTGTGGAGTTGACAGGTCAATACATATCAGTGTCTCAATCGACGCATTCCCGACAGGAAGACCCTTGAAACGGAGGTCGCGGCATGGGAGAAACAGAGAAATGATAGCAAGGGACAGACACAATGGATGTTCACCGTCGAAAAGGCCAGGGACAAAATGGGCAATGCCTATCCCAAACCCGAAGCTCACAAACCGCGATCCACTGATACAAATTCACTGTGAAGAGACGCTAG
>JAPOOS010000083.1 GCA_026713305.1 Paracoccaceae bacterium | reverse complement strand
TTGGGTCGCCGGCGTAGACCACGAAGGCATCGCAGAGGTGGAATACAGCTTGCTGGCCCAACCCAAACTTTCCGATGGCCGTGGTGTCGACCGCTTTGCTGCTGTCTCCGAACGAGAGAATTCCAGTTTTGTCTTCGTCTCGAAAGCGTCCGTCATTGGCCACGAGCAGACCGGGCCATCGCAACAGAGGGTTGCGTGCGGCCTCCCAACCTGGAAGAGCCTCGACCACGAGGCGACTGGCTTGAGCGTCATCCGCGTTCTGGAGCAGTTCCTTCAACACCGGAAACCCAGACTGGTAGCGATCTTCCAGATTGCTCTTGATTTGTCTGACAACCGACTCAGGGGAAATGTGAAATCCAGGCAAGACATGCCTCCGCGCTGCAATGATGTGCTGTGTTGGCCAGCGCCAATCAACCGTTTCGTCGCAAGCAGGAACCAAACCGCTCGGAATGGGGCGCTGCCTCGGGCAGGATGTGTTCTGATCAAATTGCTTGGAATCGACGCATTTGGTTTAGCATAGTCTGTCCAGAATCCGACTTCCAGAAAGAGCTTGCCCAGTCGCCAGCGACCGCCTGGCGAGCGCATCATTCCGCGTCTACAGCTTGATGCACGCATCGCCACTGAGATTCATTCACGACATTGGCCGCAGGCCCGCGATCGCACATGCGCTTATGGCCACCCGGAGCAGCCGTGCGATGCGCATTGAATCCGCATTGACTTTGACCTTCGCGAAGTTGGCGACTTGTTGCTTCGAACGTGTTCCACGAAGCTGAAAGCACCTGAC
Organism: Paracoccaceae bacterium; assembly: GCA_026713305.1. GTDB lineage: Bacteria > Pseudomonadota > Alphaproteobacteria > Rhodobacterales > Rhodobacteraceae > MPNP01. The sequence continues at coordinate 7,722 of JAPOOS010000083.1, read as the reverse complement.
ATTGGACAGAGTGCGAGACTTGCTTTCCGGAGACGGCCCGGGCGAGACCTGCCAAGCATCCAAATGCCTCTCTTGAGTTCGTGGCCTGTACACCTGACAGGGGACAGGCATCGGAATGGATTTCTGCCTGCCGCGGCCTGTGTTCAGCTCCATTGGATCCGCCAACAGGCAATGGCGTGTAGAGTTGCGGACACGATTTGCGGAAACCTTTGCCAAGGACAGGGAGTCCCTTGGACCCAGGAATGGCTGCCTCTGTCTGCAGTTTCAGGCATTCAATGCATTGTTGAAAGAACGCTCTTGATTCCCGGGCAATTCTGAAACCGGGCTTTCGCAAACAAGCTCGTCGAACTTCGATGAACACAGCGCAAAGAGGCAAGTGGCCGCGAAGTCACGCATCTTGGTGAAGCCAACTGTTTGGATCCAGTTGACCAACCGCGAGAGGTCCAGCCCATGGCACTTCATTCTTCTTATTTGGAATCGAGCTTGCTATATTCGGGTCCGAGTTGACACGGGAAGAGCGCTGGTTCGGCAGATGATGGATCTTGCAGCCACAACCACATTGGGGAAAAACGAGGCTGGCGAAGAACGGTCTGCGACCAGCGGACTGCAGGGAACGGACTGCATTCGACACTATGCCGACCTGCTTGACGGAAGCCCCGGCGTCTATCGAATGCTCGGTTCGAAGGGCGAGGTGCTATACGTCGGCAAGGCCAAGAACCTGCGCAACAGGGTCAGGAGCTACGCCAATCGCGCCGGACTCAACGCGCGCCTGCGCAAGATGATCGACGCCACAACTTCAATGATGGTCCTAACGACAAGAACGGAAACCGAGGCGCTGCTGCTTGAGCAAAACCTGATCAAGCAGTTGAAGCCGGCCTTCAATGTATTGCTGCGCGACGACAAGAGCTTCCCCGGCATCCACATCGCTTCCCACCAGAAGTTTCCACCAATCCGCAAGCACCGTGGCAAAAGAATCGACAAGGGAGACTACTTTGGTCCCTTTGCTTCTGCCGCGGCGGTCAATCGAACCTTGGGACAACTGCAAAAGGTGTTCCTGTTGCGAAGCTGCCCGGATTCCGTGTTCAACAATCGCAGCCGACCATGCCTGCAATACCAGATCAAGCGCTGCAGCGCACCTTGCGTGGGCAACATCAGTGCGGTGGACTATGCCCAGCTTGTGGCGGACGCAAAGGAATTCCTGCTCGGGCGTTCCGGCCGAATACAGGCCCAGCTTGCCACGCAAATGAAGGAGGCGTCTGACGCGCTTGAATTTGAGCGGGCCGCAGCCTTGCGGGACAGAATTCACGCCCTCACGCAGGTGCAGCTGGTTCAGGGAATCAATCCGCGGACAGTTTCGGACTGCGACGTTGTCGGGCTGCATTTGGAAGGTGGGCTGGTGTGCGTTCAGGTGTTCTTCATCCGTGGAAACAGGAACTGGGGAAACCGCGCGTACTTTCCCAAGAACGGCGCCGACGCCGGCGAGGACGATGTGCTCGAAGCCTTCCTGGCGCAGTTCTACAGCACCAAGACCCCGCCTCCGCTGCTGCTCGTGTCGCATCCGCCGGCCGAACCGGACATGCTCGAAGCGGTGCTGACCGATCGCCGGGGCAAGCGAGTACGAATCAGGATTCCCAAGCGAGGCGAAAAGGCGGTGCTGGTCGAAAACGCAGTTCGCAACGCCAGGGAGTCGCTGGCCCTCAAAATGGCCGAAGTGAAGTCCCAAGCCAGGCTCATGGCCAAGGTGGCAACCGTTCTGAGGTTGGACGAGGTTCCCCAGCGCCTAGAGGTCTTCGACAACTCGCATCTCCAGGGCACTGATCCAGTAGGTGCGATGATTGCGGTCGGAACGGAGGGCTTTCTCAAGTCGGGATACCGCAAGTTCAACATCAAGCGAACGGACACTTCGCCAGGCGACGACTTTGCCATGGTCAATGAAGTGATAACACGGCGGTTCCGCCGACTTGTCGAGGAGGACAGCGAAAGGGAATCCGGCGCCTGGCCCGATGCGATTCTGATCGACGGCGGCAAGGGCCAGGTCTCGGCGGCTGTGGCGGCGATGAACGAACTTGGAATAGCGGACTTGCCGATCATGGGAATCGCCAAGGGAAGGGAACGAAACCAAGGCCGTGAGCAGTTTCACTTTCCAGACGGCAGCGTCGTTGCGCTTCGCAGGAACGATCCAGTCCTTTACTTCATCCAGAGAGTGCGCGATGAAGCGCATCGCTTTGCCATTGGAGTTCACCGAACACGGCGCGCCAAGCGCACAACCGCTTCGGCTCTGTCCAGAATTCCAGGAATCGGTCCAACACGAAAATCGGCGTTGCTCGCGCACTTCGGGTCGGCAAAGGCGGTTGAAGGCGCCGGCATCGAAGATCTGAAAAAGGTCAGAGGCATATCGGCGAAAATGGCAGAGACGATTCACGCACATCTTCACGACAACTGAAATTCGCCATGCAAGCGCTAACATTGCCCACATACCTGACGCTGGCGCGAATGGGACTGGCGGTTTTGGTTGTGGTTGCTCTCCTGTACTTTCCGACGGCCGCAGGCGCTTGGACGGCGGCAGTCCTGTTTGCGGTTGCTTCGGTTCTGGACTTTCTCGATGGCTATCTGGCGCGTCGACTGGGCCAGGAATCGGACTTGGGGCGAATGCTGGATCCGATTTCGGACAAGGTTCTGGTGATTGCAGGGCTTGCGGCGGTGATGGTCCGGTCCGAACATGTGCTGTGGCTCATGCCCCCCTTTCTGGTGATTGTGTTTCGCGAATTCCTGATTGCCGGCTTGCGCGAGTACCTGGCCAACGTTGAAACCGCTCTGCCGTCCTCCATCGTGGCCAAATACAAGACCAGCGTGCAGTTGCTCGCCGTGCTCGTTTTGCTCGTCGCCGAAGCCGTCACCGAGAGCCGTGAATTGGACATGTCGGGTTGGGACGGTCTTTCGCTGTTGGGCGCGGGACTGCTCTGGGTGGCAGCCATTCTGACTGTGATCAGCGGAGTGGGATATCTGCGTGGGACGATTGGCAAGGGCAAGGGAACGTTCCGGCAATGAAACAGGTCAACGTCAAGTATTTTGCGTGGGTCCGCGAACGCATCGGCAAGTCAAGCGAGCGGGTCGAAACCAATGCCGAAACGGTTAGGCAGCTGGTTGTGGAGCTGGGTGAGAGGGAACCGCGCTACGAGTTGGCCTTTTCCGATCTGGCATCGTTGCGGGTCGCCGTGAATCATGTGCTGGCCGACTTCGACTCGAGGCTGGAAAACGGAGCAGAAATCGCGTTCTTCCCGCCGATGACGGGCGGCTGAGATGCGGGTGCAGGTACAGGAACACGCCTTTGACCCGGGCAGTGAACTGGGCGGCTTTCACGCAGGCCGCACCGATGCGGGAGCGTTGGTGAGTTTCAGCGGAATTGTGCGCAGCGACGACCAGGCCCCGATTGCGCTTCTGGAAATCGAACACTACCCAGGCATGACCGAAAAGGCGATCCGTGGAATTGCCACAGAGGCCGTCGAGCGCTGGCAACTTATGGATTGCCTGGTGATCCACCGCTTCGGAAGGCTGAAGCCGGGCGACCACATCATGATGGTTGCAACATTGGCGAAGCATCGCGCCGAGGCATTCGAGGCTGCGGAATTCCTGATGGACTACCTGAAGTCGCGGGCTCCGTTCTGGAAGAGGGAGCACTCGGCAAGCGGAAAGCTCTGGGTGGCGAGTCGCGACAAGGACGAGGCGACCATGGAAAGGTGGGTCAGGCAGGAGGCCGGCGAGGCTGATTGCGGATAGCCGCAGTTCAATTGGTCACGACATGGCCTTGGTCACAGCAGCTATCTGATTGACGACCAGATCGCGTTGCAGATCCTGACGGCACGCGGAAACTTCCCTCTGCGAGACCATGCCTGCATGGCAGTCCGTCGCCTTTGGGAGCAGGTCCGACCCAAAGTGCGTTCAACACGGTTCCAGGATCAACCATCCACAAATGCCGAACTGCACTTGGCGCCCAACCCGGCTGCATGCCAAGGCGGCATTGCATCCGGCGAGCGCTGCTCAGGCACATCCCCTGCAGTGTCGCGAGCGGCGAATTGTCCCGTTGTGTCAAAGCTCCTCGAGTTCCGCCGGGTCGTACGGAACATTGTACACGCCCAGCGACCCCTTCACCGGGAACGGTCGGATCGGCCGAACATCCTCCAATATCCAGGACACGGCGTCAGCATAGACGCTGCAGCACGCGTCTGCTTCGTCCGCCTTCGTCATGCGACGGCAATCGACCAGCTTTGCAACCGCCACTGCACTGCCGGCAGGGGCGATGTTTGGCTTCTTGGACGACACGATCAACAAGGGGCCACGGTGTCGCGTAGCCCATGTGCGCGTCTCAATGGTCTTGCGTCCGCTGGCGATTAGGTTCGCCCAAGGTTGCTTGACCGACAGTGCCTTCATGGTCGAACTCCAATTCAAGCCATGCGCGAGCAATTCAGCAAGGAAAGCGGTTCGAGTCTCGAATCAGCCGCTTCCACCTCGATAGGCCAATGCAGTCGCTCCGTGTGAGAAGACCTTGCTGCAAGTTCGTGTTGGTTGGTCACTGTCGAATTGCATTTGATGCTCGGCATTTGGAATTTGCGGGGCATCGTGCCTGAAAGCCTCGCTTGGTGAAAGACTGTCGGGGCTCGCACACAGCGCCTCGCCCATTGCATCGAACCATGGATTCCAATGATGCACAAGCGTCCAACCGGTTCGAGTTCAGGCTGTGTTCGCAGGCGGGAGCCAGTGTAGGCAAAGGGCGACCGCATTGAACTTGCGCTGAACATGCCTTGGCGAAGGCAAGCTGATTTGCGCCATTTGCCTCCGCTCCCGCCATGGCAAGCGCTTCTGACCCTGACGCCAGAAAGCCACAGCCCGAGACCATCCGCTTGAAGTTGTCCCTGTCACGCAATGCCAGTTCTGCGTCACGCATTGCCAATTCCTTGGCCAACAGGGCGATGTCCGTCTTGCACTTGGCCTGCATTGTCTTCATCCGCGCTTCCAGCGCCGCCGTTCTCTCGGCGAGTACAGTTCTTGACCCGCATGCAAGCCTGCGCCATCTTTCGGCTCTGGAGCGAGCATTTCGAAGTCCGTTCAAATTCTAGGTTGCATGTCCGCAAGGGTCGGTTGCTCAACTCACCGCCAAGAATGGAAGTGAAGACAATCGCTGGAACTTGCTTCCTGTCAGCCCGACTGCATTGCGGAAAGAGCGGCCGCCAGCGCGAGGAAGACCGCCAGCGCCAAGCCGGCGTTGCGATTGGACCGGAATGCGGAAAGACAGGACGCCGGATCGTTGATGTCGAGTCGAATGGCTTGGAAGAGGAGATGAGCCGCGAAGCCCGCCACTCCGAGCAGCGCCGCGATCAGTACCGCAAGCGAAGCATGCGAAACCAGCGCGGTTGCAACCGCTGCTGCAAGCAGCGCCGTTGCGCAAAGGCCGAATCCATGGAGCCAGCGCGGCGTCGCATCGCCAAAGAGCCTTGCGGTTGACTTTATTCCGACCAGTTCATCGTCAGTCCTGTCCTGGTGGGCATAGATCGTGTCGTAGAACAGCGTCCACATGATGCCTCCAAGATAGAGCAGCGCCGGGGCCAGCGTAAGGCTCTCACCGTGTGCTGCCCATGCCAGCAGGGCGCCCCAATTGAACGCAATGCCAAGAAACACCTGTGGCCACCACGTGAATCGCTTGGCAAACGGATAGAACGCCACAGGCAGCAATGAGAGAACTCCCAGCGCGATGGCAAGTCTGTTGAATGAAACCAATATCAGGAAGGCAACGACCAGCTGAGCGAGGAGCCAAAAGTAGGCATTCAATGTCGTAAGCCTGCCAGAAGGCAATGGACGCGATCTGGTGCGCGCCACGCTGGCGTCGAGTTTGCGGTCCGTAATGTCGTTCCAAGTGCATCCGGCTCCACGCATGAGAATTGCTCCGATGGCGCAGCCACCGAATATCCACATGTCGCGGAGACCAAACTCGCCGCTTTGGGCGGAAGCAAGGAACAGTCCCCACCAGCACGGCAGAAGCAGCAGCCACGATCCAATTGGTCTGTCGAGCCGCGACAGTTGAAGGTATGCCACCGCCCACTCCGGAGCATGTGTGTTGACCCAGCTTCCCTCTACAGCATCGGCAACCTTCGCGGTCGCCGCCTGACTGGCTGGATTCTGCTGCGCTGTCATCGTATTCCTGCGTAATGACACGTTCCCGACCATTGACACGACTATATAGCGATTTGCCATTGGGGGTAGCGAAAACCGTAAGGCTTTTTGGCAGCGTTGACCACTACGTTCGAAAGGTGCTGCGCGGCCGGCCCGGTGAGCACTTGTTGTTGTTCAACGACCGCGACGGGGAGTGGCGGGTCAGAATCAAGGTTGTTCACACAGACTGCATTGACACCCTTTGCGTGGAAAGACGGGCATTTCCGGACAAGCTCCCAGATGTCTGGCTGCTGTTTGCGCCACTGAAGAAGGCGCCCACGAACTACGTGGTGGAAAAGGCGACGGAACTTGGCGTGTCCAGGATACAGCCCGTTTCCACTCAATATACAAACACAAGCCGAGTGTCCTTGCGCCGTTTGAGGAATGTGGCGATTGAGTCGACAGAACAATGTGGCGGAATCTCTATTCCTCAGGTGCGACCCTTGGAGCCACTGAAATCGGTGTTGGAGCATTGGCCGTCGAACCGGGTTCTCTTCCATTGCGACGAAACGATGCTGCGCTGGTCGCTTCCCGATCCCGGACTTGGGCCGACAGACAGGAAGGCTCTGCTGGTAGGCCCGGAAGGCGGGTTTTCTCCGGAAGAACGCGATCTCCTGCGAAGCAAGGACTTTGTCGCTCCGCTCGCTCTCGGATCGCGCATCCTGAGGGCTGAGACGGCGGTCGCCGTGGCGCTTGCGATTGTGCACAGCTCCGTGTCCGGCAAGAAACCGGCCCGCAGGCGTTGATCGTAGTGCAATGTTGTTGTCGATGACCGTCAGTGCATGTAACGACTTCACTGCATTGCAGGCGGTGCATTATGCGAAGTGACTTGCTGTCAGGATGCAAGTCGGGACCGGCCCGGCCAGTGCGACCAAAGCGAGATTGATGCTCCTCCAAACTCAGTTATCCAGTTAGGGCGGTTAGATGTCGATTCCCCAATCCGGCGGCGAGATTGTCGAGAGCCCAGAGCAACTCGTCACCTACCTCGAAGAAGGATGCAAGCCGAAGTCGGAGTGGCGCATCGGAACGGAGCACGAAAAGTTCGGCTATGTGGCGGATACGAAGCTGCCCTTGCCCTATGATGGACGCTGTTCGATCAAGGCAATGCTGGAGGGCATGCGCGACGAGTTCGGTTGGACCGGCGTTAGCGAGGATGGCAACCTGATTGGTCTGGAGAAAGCGGGAGCCAATGTTTCGCTGGAGCCAGGCGGACAGCTTGAGCTGTCAGGTGCGCCCCTGGCCACGCTTCACGAAACCTGCGACGAGGTAAACCGACATCTTTGTGAGGTCAGGACGATTGCAGACAGAATCGGGGCTGCCTTCATGGGGATTGGCGCCGCCCCAGAATGGCTGCACGATCAGATGCCTGTGATGCCAAAAGGGCGTTACAAACTTATGACCGAATACATGGAGCGGGTTGGTCGATACGGCGTTCAGATGATGTACCGCACCTGTACCGTGCAGGTCAATCTCGACTTTTCATCCGAAGCCGACATGATCCAAAAGCTTCGGGTTGCG
>JAPOOS010000157.1 GCA_026713305.1 Paracoccaceae bacterium | reverse complement strand
CTGCTCTTCAAGCCAGCCGCCCAGCGGCATGAACTCTACAGTTGATGTTCCCGGCGCTGCTGTGCCGCCAGCGCGCAGGTGGTTGCCTTCGCACTCGAAATCCATCTCAACAATGGCGCGCACCAAGCAGCCTGTCGCGTCAACGCAGGACTGAACTTGCTGTGTTTGAAAGGGTCAAGGCAGTTGCCGTGGAAGTCGCGCGGCGCTGGATGGCGTTCTGATGCCACTCAAGACAGGCGCGGCACCTTTCCAGCAATCACTTGCCGGGTCCAGGACAGGTCAATGTTGCCGCCCGACATGATGAGGCCAACTGCCTTTCCGCTCTGGCGGTCCTTCTCGTTCATGAGGGCAGCCAGAGGCGCTGCGCCTGCGCCCTCGGTCAGATTGTGCGTTGTGCGCAAATAGCACAGCATTGCCTCGACGATCTGTTCGTCGCTGACCGCCACAATCCTGTCGGCTCCTTCGGAATAGATGTCGAACGCTGCCTTGACAGGCACCCGCACGGCCATGCCGTCGGCAAATGTATCGGCGGAATTTGTCTCGACAAGGCGGCCTGCTTCGACCGACAGCTTGGCAGTGGCGGCATGTTCGGAAACCACGCCAACGATCTTCGTGTCCAGACCAAGGCAATCGCGTGCCGAAATCAACCCGCAAATGCCGGAGCCACAGCCAATTGGGACATAGATCGTGTCCAGCGGCGGCGCCCCAAGCATGAGTTCCAAGCCGTAGGTGGCGACACCGCGAACAAGCTCGCGATGAAAGGGCGGCACAAACTCGAACCCCTCGTCGGATGCGATGCGAGCAGCCTCCAGCTTGGCGCTGTCAAAGTCAGAGCCAAATTCGATCAGTTCGGCCCCGAATGCCTTCATTGCCCGGTTTTTTTCGACGGAGTTGCCGTGTGGAACGACTATTTTTGCCTTCAAGCCGGCCTGCGTTGCTGCACGGGCGATGCTCTGCCCGTGATTGCCTCGAGTCGCAGTCACCACGCCTGCAACCTTCAGCCCTTCAGTTTTGAGCCATTCGACAAAGGTTATGCCACCGCGGATCTTGAATGCTCCGATCGGAGTGTGGTTTTCGTGCTTGACCCACACATTGCAGCCAGTCTCCTCTTCAAGCAACGGCCATGCGAGCTGAGGCGTCGGCTGCATGGCGCGGTAGACGGTTCGCGACGCCTCTTTCAATTCGTCGAGAGTAAACAAGGGCTGGTCCCTAGTCCGAGCTTGGCTCTTCGGCGGCTGAATTCGCATCCGAAGGAGGCTGTTTTTCCTTGTGCGCCGCAGCCATCGTTGAAAGCGCCTTGCGCAGCGAAGGCGGTCCGACGTCGGTTGGCTTCTTGCCGCGGGAGTTTTTTACCTGTGGGTCCGCGCCAGCATCCAACAGAAACTCGATTGTCGCTCTGGGTGACCTAACACGCATTGCTACATGCAGAATGTTGTTTCCTGCCTTGTCCAGTTCTGCGATGTCGGCATCCCGGGCCAGCAAGTCCCGCACGACCTTCACGGCAATCTTTCGGTTGCGCGCTGCGCTGTGGAGCAACGGCACACCTCTTTTCGTATGATCGTCGAGCGAAGCGCCCCCGTCAATCATTGCCGTGACAACGTCCAGCGAAACCGCATTCTTGACGGCCATGCGGAGCGGAGTGGCGCCGTCCCGCTTCGTTCGAGACGTCAAGTCCGCGCCGCTGTCGATCAGGAGCTTGGCAATGTCCGCCCCAGCGGTTGCATTTGCGCCACAGAAGTGAAGTGCAGTCATGCCATTGCTGTCGCGGGCGTTCAGATCTGCTCCTTTCTCAATCAACAGGCCCACAACCTCGACATGTTTGGAAGTGCTGGCGGCCAAATGCAGAGCGGTGCGACGACTGCTGTCGAATGGCTTGGCAATGTCTGCACCGATTTCAAGATTCCTGGACACATCCTCGGGCGTGGCGTGAGAGAAATAGTCCGCATCACCCCAGATGCGCGCCTCTGTACTGTCCGAGGCGACTGCCTGTTTCGTGGCCTGCGACTTCTTCTCCGCGATTTCGGCTTCCTTGTCAGCAGCCTCCACCTTGCCTTCCGGCGCGCCAGCCTCCTCCGCAGTCTTGGATTCAGCCTGTTCGGCAGACGGGTCGTTCTTCTTGGACTTTTTCTTTGCAAGCTTTTTCTTCTTCTTGCCGCCTATCGCGTTCGACGGAAACAGCTTTGCCAGGTTCTTGCGGTTGGACTTGGAGGCAAGTTCCAGAGGGGTGCGGGGCTGGTAACCGCCGGACTTTGCCAACGGGTCCGCTCCGGACTCGATCAGGAAAGCGATCTGCTCGGGCGCCCGCATGTATCGAATGGCATGGTGCAGTGGAGTCATGCCATTTGAATCCTTGGCATTGATGTCCAAGCCATGGCCCATAAGCAGCTTAACCACTTCCTCCATGCAGAATTCGTTTCGGATGGCGGTGTGAAGGAGAGTGTTGCCCTTGCTCGTGGTGTCGACCGCATCCGCTCCCGCCGAGATCAGTTGATCCAAAATCCCTGCATCGACGGCATATCGGGCGGCGCTGCGGAGCGGTGTGGCGTCGTCGTTGCGCGTTCTGCTCTTTACATTGGCGCCCTTGGCGATGAGAAGTTTCACGATGTCCTTGGCGGCATGTGTGTTCCGCACCGCCCAGTGCAGCGGCGTCTGTCCTATGCCGTCGCTGAAATTCAAGGATGCCTTGTTCTCGAGGAGTATCTCGATGACTTCAATTTGCCGGGTATAGCGTACCGCCCAGTGCAGCGGGGAAAGCGATTTGGAACCACCTGCGGCATTGATCTTCACGCCATCCGCCAAGCATGCCTTCACATCCTCGGGGGTTGCGCGGGAAAAGTATTCCTCGGTGGCCCAATTGCTTTTGTGAACCGACCGCAGCAACACGAACGCGTTCGACTTGCAAACTGCCTCGTTCGAGGACTTGGCAAAGTCCATGGCAATCTTGCCATCGTCGGACCTCAGGCCAATCTTCGCTCCCCCCTCTATGAGCGTCAGAACCATTCTTGGTTCCGGATTGCCGCGCGCAGCAAGGTGCAGTGGCGCCAATCCGCAGGAGTCGGCTGCATCAATTTCAGCGCCCGCGTCAATCAGCGCACCGGCCACTTCGGGATTGCTGTTGTATGCTGCGGCGAAGTGCAGCGCCGTGGCATCGTTGCTGTCGCGCGCGTCAACGGGAATTCCACTCTTGACCAGCAGCGAGACCATGCCCGGGTTGGAATTGTGTGCAGCGGCTGCGAAGAGAGCGTTGAGCTTTTGTTCCGACACTGCGCCCAACTGACACCCGGCGTCGATCAGGGCCGAAACGACCTTTGGGTTCTTGTTGTATGCAGCCGCGCCGAGCAGCGGTGTGAGGCCGAGACTGCTTCGGGCGTTTGCTCCTGCGCCGCACTCGATCAGGGCCGAAACGATGTTGGGGTTCGAATTGTATGCAGCTGCCGCATGAAGCGGTGTCAGGCCGCCTTCGGTCCTTGCCGTGGCATTGGCGCCGGCCCGCAGCAGATTCCTTACAACATTGGCGTTTTCGTTGGATGCACAAATGTGGTGCAGCGGGGATAGGCCTGACTCGTCGAATGCGTTCAGGTCGTCGATCTCCTCAACGTACTTGGAGACCTCTTTCTCGTCCATGGTCGAGTAGTTGGTTGTCTTGTTCATATATCAGCGTTTGGCGGAACCTATTCCCAGTATCGAAATTATTCTAGTGGTGTCTGTTTGCCTCTATATAGTGTTGAAACAGCGATTACAGCAGGAATAGTGTTGTCCTTGGTCCGCTGTCCGGACAGAGTTGGGCGCCAGCATGGATTGGATTGTCCTGGCGGGCTGTATTTTGCCTGCGCGCCTCATCGCTCCGGATGTCGCGGGATTCTCCAGTGTCCTGGCAGCGACATGGAGGCAAATGGGATGCCTCCGACCCTCGGGTTGAGCGAAGCGGGCCTCAAGGGAAACCAAATCGCCAGGAGCGGGCAGAATCCACCGAAACCCGAGCGGATTGTCCGCTTGGTCGCCTTGGCGCGGCCGTGAAGGGATGTTGTCAACTCGCGGTCGCCATGCGCGAGCCTGTGCCGAGAGTGGCTGAGGTCTCGGGCGCAGCCACCGAATGTCGTTTTGCACCCGCGGTGAGCGATGCCAGATCGTGATGTTCTGTGTCGACAGCCTTTGGGCAACAGGCGAATGGCGCGGACCTGTCACGGTCAGTGGAGTTCACAACTCCGGAGGGACGCTTGGGGCATGCCGCTTCATGGCAACCTTGCGATCAGTCATTCGGCACAATCCCGCGCCGGCAGAGCGGATTCGGATAAACCAGCCTAGCGGACGTTCGCAGGGGCAACGGGGCGAGTGCCGCATGCGAACTCGGAAAGGCATTGGGCGCTGTTAGCGGAGGGCATTGCGCACATGTTGCTTCAAACAACAGCTTGATCCTGAAGGGGCAGCGTCAATTTGCGGAGGCAGGATGATTGCAGAGCGATAGAGAAGGCCAGCCGTCCAAGTTGCAGGTGGAATTCAACATGCATTGACACGGTTCTGCCGCTTTGGATGCGCCGGCAGGAAAAAATCTTGAATTGACAAGGCTTGATGTCTACTTTCTGTCGCACCAACCCAATGATGACCCGTCTGTCGAATTACGGAGGTAAGCGCTCACTTGGAAGATAGGAACGCGGCAGCCATTGGAACCACGCCAGAGGCCGCTGACGAAAGCCTTGAGGCGGGGTTGCAGAACAGAGAGCTCCTGGCGCTTGTCCTGACAGTGCTTGACCGCCACAAGGCGGAGGACATCGTCGAAATCAATCTGCACGGCAAGTCGGAAATCGCCGACTTCATGGTCGTTGCGTCGGGACGGTCAAGGAGGCAGGTCCTCACGCTTTGCGACAAGTTGCTTGAGGCCCTGAAGGGAAGTTCCGTCTGCGGTCAGGTGCAGGTCGAAGGGAGACGCCAGGGCGACTGGGTTCTCGTGGACGCTGGAGACGTAATCGTGCACATCTTTCGTCCGGAAGTCCGGGACTTCTACCAGATTGAAAAGATGTGGTTGCAGTCGGCGAACGTCAGAAACGCCGGTTGATGCGTGTTCATGTCATTGCGGTCAACCGCATGCGCCCAGGCCCTGAACTGGAATTGCTGAAAAGGTACTTCGAACGGTTCAAGCGGGCAGGCGCAAGCCTTGGGTTCCTGCCACCTGCAATCCATGAACTCACCGGAACCTCCGCCGCTCATGCAGCTCGCCTCAAGCGTATTCTGAATCGGCTTGAATCGTCGTTGGTCGTGATTGTGCTTGACGAAAGGGGAAAGCAGTACACCAGCCGGGGGTTTGCGATCATGCTGCGGAAATGGCGCGAGAGTGGCGTCCGAAATCTGGCGTTCATCATTGGCGGCGCCGGCGGTACAGGAATGCTTGGTCTGCCAGCCGACGTTCACCGGCTTTCGCTGGGCAAAATGGTCTTTCCCCATATGCTGTCGAGGGTGTTGCTGGCGGAGCAACTCTATCGCGCAACCTCCATTCTTGCCAACACGCCGTATCACCGACAGTAGAATGCCGCCTATGCGTGACACGGGGATTGTTGGGCAGTGACCAAGTCGGCACACGGGACCGTGGCGCTTTGCATACTTGACGGCTGGGGTTTGAGCTCCGATTCGGAGGGCAACGCCGTCGCTCTTGCCAGCACTCCCACCTACGACTGGCTCATGGCCAACTGCCCGAACAGCAGGCTTGTTACGCACGGTTCGGTGGTCGGCCTTCCGGACGGCTGCATTGGAAACTCCGAGGTCGGCCATCTGCACATTGGGGCGGGACGAACCGTTCTGATGGATATACAGCGAATAACGCGCGCGATGGAGGAAGGAAGGTTTGGCGGGAAGGAAACCATCGCAGGCATTGCCGGCAGGACCCGCGCCCAAGGCGGACGCATGCATCTGTGCGGGATCATTTCCGAGGTTGGCGTGCATGGCCTTGCCAGTCACATGGCTGCCACCGCCAAAACGTTTGACGGCCTTGGAGTTCAGTGCCTGATTCATGCCGTCACGGATGGCCGTGACGATTTGCCGGGCAAGGCCCTGTCCCAGCTCGAATGGCTGAATCGAAATCTTCCCGCCAGCGCCGAGATCGCGTCTGTCATCGGAAGATACTACGCAATGGATCGAGATCGGCGCTGGGACAGAGTCGAAATGGCCTGGCGGGCAATCGCGCTGGGTGAGGGCTTGCGGGCTGCAAGTCCCCGGAAAGCCGTGCACGCGGCCGTCAAGCGCGGTGAAACGGACGAATTCATCAAGCCGACCTTGATTCGGCCCGACGGCGCGATTGGTCCGGACGATGGCGTGTTCTTCACGAATTTCCGCTCCGACCGCATGCGCCAAATCGTGTCGGCGGTCGCCGACCCGGGCTTTTCAGGGTTTCGCAGGGACGGGAAACGCATGCCTGCCTCGGTTGGCAGCATGGTGAGCTACTTTGACCCGCCACGCGAGTGGATTCGATCGGTCTTCAGCAAGCCCAGGATTGAAAACACGCTTGGCCAGTGGGTGTCCCAGCACGGCCGAACGCAGTTTCGCATCGCGGAGACCGAGAAATATCCTCACGTGACATATTTTCTGAACGGCGGCAGCGAAGCCCGTTTCCCCGGCGAAGTGCGAAGGATGCCGCAAAGTCCCATGGTGGCGACCTACGATCTTGTGCCTGAAATGGCCGTTGAGGAGGTTGGGAAGGGATTTGTCGAGGCAGCCAACGCCGGTTTCGACCTGATAGTCGTCAACTTTGCGAATCCCGACATGGTGGGCCACACCGGGGATCTAGCGGCTGCGGCAAGGGCCTGCGAGGCAACCGACAGAGCGCTGGGCCTTGGGCTAGACGCGATGGAGCGGTGTGGCGGCAAAATGGTCGTGACTGCCGATCACGGAAACTGCGAACAGATGATTGATCCTGAAACCGGTGGGCCACATACGGCTCACACGACCAATCCAGTGCCGATTGTCCTGTTTGGCGGCAATGCGGGTTGGCAGCTCAGAACAGGCAGCCTGACTGATCTGGCGCCGACCGTGCTCGACTTGATGAAACTGCCCCAACCACCGGAAATGACAGGCAGGTCGCTTGTCATTCGAAGTCCGAGCGGGTCCCAATAGCCGATGCTTGTCATGCTTCCTCGCGGCTTGGACGCTTCGCCACTTGCGCCGGCAGCGCCGTGATTCCCCATGCAACCGCACTCTCAAGCCCGACTTGTCTGTTCATGCCGGGCATGTCAGGACGCATCATCTGGTACGGGCGGTAAGAGTTTCGTGATAGACCGTCATGCGGGTGTTTCGGAATGGCTCGTTTTGCCTAATTGCATGCGAATTTCCGGCGTTTGCGGCTGTGCCTGGCCAAGGCTGTGCACTGATCCCGGCAGAGCAAGTTGGAATTCAGCCTGGCTACGCGATAGTTCATTGGTCGACGACACCTGCTGGGCAGCATCGAATTCCGCAATTTTACGAAGGTGCTTGAGATGAAGAAACCCATTGTTGCATCGACGGCATGCACTGCCGTCTGGCTTTTGTTCGCAGCGGTCCAGCCGCTGTCGGCACAGGACGAAGAAACGGGGCTGGACAAGTACGAGAGCATTGAGCTGTTTGCCGAGAGCCTGCAAATGATCCGCGAGCGGCATGTTGAGGAAGTCGACATCGACGAGCTGATCTTTGCCGCCATCGAAGGCATGCTGAGTTCGCTGGACCCACATTCGGGCTACCTCAATCCCGACGACCGAAGCGAGCTCAACGTGGAGTCGCGGGGCGAATTCGGGGGCTTGGGAATCCAGATTACGATGGAGAGCGGTTTTGTGAAGGTCATTTCGCCGATTGACGACACGCCCGCAGCCGAGGCCGGAATAGAGGCGGGCGACTTTGTGGTTGAAATCGACGGCGAACCGGTGCTGGGACTAAGCTTGCAGGAGGCAGTCGACAGAATGAGAGGCCCCATCGGGACGGAGGTGACAATAACGGTGCAGCGTCCCGACGAAGAGAGCACGATCGATTTTACCATCGTTCGCGATTCGATCGAGATAACCGCAGCTGAGGTGCGCCGCGAGGGGAATGCACTGGTTGCAAGGGTCAAGACATTCAGCGAGAAGGCGGCCGGAAACATATTCGATGGCATCACCGAGATGGTTGAGGATCTCGACAGTCGCAGCGAGATTGACGGTCTCGTGATCGATCTGCGCAACAATCCAGGTGGACTGCTCTGTGCGGCCGTTGAAGTTTCGGACCTGTTTCTAGCCGAAGGCGACATTGTGTCGGTCAGGAGCAGAGGCGACCAGCGAACAGTCTACCGGACGGAACAGAGGACTGGCTGCGACCGCACAAATGTACGAGACATTGCCCGTGGCGACATTGCGGAGGGGTGGCCAATTGCCGTCTTGATCAATCAGGGTTCGGCATCGGCTGCCGAAATTGTGGCCGGAGCGCTGCAGGACAATCGGCGGGCGGTTGTCGTTGGAACCCAGAGTTTCGGCAAGGGTTCCGTGCAATCGATAATCCCGATAAGGATTGGGGGCGAGGGTATGTCGAACGGCGGCGATGCAGACAGCGGCGACAACACAAACTTCGGCGCCCTGCGCCTGACGACCTCCCGATACTACACTCCCGCCGGACGATCCTTTCAGGGCACCGGCATAACGCCGGACGTCATCTTGCCGTTGGCGGAGCCCATAGAGGTCGAGATGGAGGAAGATGAAAGACCGGCCTGGGCGGAATCATACTATCAGAACAGACTCGAGAACGACGGGCTTCCCGAAGACCTGGACGAACTTGAGCGGCGGAGGGCTGCGGCGGAAGTGGTCGACAAGCTCAGGAACACGGATTCCCAACTTGCCTACGCTCTCGATCTGTTGCGTGGAATGAAGTCCATGACAGGCGAACAATGACAGTGATCAATTCAATTCCGCTTCAGGCGCTTGAGGCAGGCCGCTGAACCATGGCACGAACTGATCCAGGAAAGCTGCCGTACCGTCCCTGCGTGGGAATAATGCTGTTCAACAGAGACGGACATGTATTTGTCGGCCAGCGGTTGGACACCACTCAGGAAGCTTGGCAGATGCCTCAGGGCGGCATTGACAAGGGCGAGGAACCGCTGAGCGCGGCAATGAGGGAACTTGAGGAGGAGACCGGAATCGGACAAGGGATGGTGCAGTTCCTGGCGCGCACCGACGAGTGGCTGAAATACGACCTGCCCGTTCGGCTGATACCCCGCCTGTGGGGCGGCAAGTACCGGGGTCAGGAGCAATTGTGGTTTCTTCTGAAGTTCATTGGCAGCGACAACCAAGTCGACATCGAAACTCGCCACCAGGAGTTTTCAAGCTGGCGATGGATGGCGTTGGACGATCTGCCGGACTTTGTCGTGCCCTTCAAGCTTGATGTCTACACAGCCGTCATCAATGCCTTCAAAGAAAAAATGGGCGAAAGCCTGACGCTTGACGTGAATGCAGGTTCCTCCAAAGCTCCCCATCAATAGCCGCTGCCGCTTTCTTCCGGATTCCACTTCCAGGATGGACGGCAGGTGAACACCCAATCTCTAGGCCTTGAGCTCGCAGTTGATCTGGCGCGCTTCCTGACCGGCAGAGAGCACCTCCACTACGGTCTGTGGCTAGACGGCATGGAGGTCAGCGTCAGCAACCTGCTGGCTGCCCAGGACGCCTACAACGAGCGAATACTGTCGATGTTTCCGCAGGCGGAAGGACTGCGGGTGCTGGACATCGGTGGCGGCACCGGAGAGTTTGCCAAGGGGCTTGTTCAAGGCGGCAGGCAGGTGGAGATTGTGGTTCCGGACGAGTATCTGGCCAACCGCTGTCGAGAAAACGCAGGTCCGACGGTTCCCGTGCATGGCACGACGTTCGAGGACTTCACATGCGACCGGCAGTTTGACGTCTGCCTGTTCGCTGAGAGTCTGCAATACATTGATCTCCGGACAGCGCTGAACAAGGCAACTGAACTGCTGACCTCGAACGGCGTGATCATTGTCGGCGACTGTTTCAGGATCAGCGACGGAGTTGCTGCATCGGGTGAGCGAGCGATTGGTGGTGGCCATCCCCTGGAGGCATTCCGCAATGAGATTGCAAGACTGTCCTTGAGCACATTGCGGGAAGAAGACGTAACTGCCGAGGTTGCACAGTCGATAGAGCTGGAGCGGCAGTTCTATGAAGTGGTCGGTGGCATGGCGTCGAAAATCGATTCTGCGCTGCGAGAGAACTATCCACTGTCGCATTGGTTCCTGTCACGCTTCATGAGTCGAAAGCTGGTCGGCAAGTTGAAGCGGCGGATTTCCAATGACGAGCGAAGCGTTGAGGAGTTCTGTCGCCACAATTGCTATCTCATGGTTCTGCTGCACCGTTCCGCCATCGCTTGAGTTGCGGTTCAGGCCTGGCCATTGCAGTCGGCGAATGTCTGCTTGCAGCGCCGGATTCGGATTGTCAGTGGTCCAGGGCTGCCGCCGCTGCAATCTGCTTCGACTTGGATTCGATTTGATCCGCAAAATGGCAGGCAACTTGATGACCGTCCGCAAACGACTTCATTGCCGGAGCCTTGGAGGAGCAAATGCCCTCGGCAATTGGGCAACGCGTGTGAAAGCGGCAGCCAGCCGGAGGATCGATGGGGGAGGGCACGTCGCCGGTCAATATCAGCTTGATTCGCTTGCGGCTGAGTTTTGGGTCCGGAATTGGGTGAGCGGCCAGAAGCGCCAGCGTGTAGGGATGGCGAGGATTTGTGAAGACATCGTCGGTTGATCCTTCCTCGGCAATCTGTCCCAAATAGACGATCATGACGCGGTCGGCCAACGACCTGACGACCGCGAGATCATGAGAAATGAACAGGTAGGAAATCCCCGAATCCATTTGAAGCTTGCGCATCAGGCCAAGAATCTGTCCCTGAATCGAAATGTCCAGAGCTGACACGGGCTCGTCTGCCACGATTATGGAGGGGTTCACGGAAATCGATCTGGCGATGGACAGGCGTTGACGTTCGCCGCCGCTGAGCTGGTGCCGCGTTCGTTCAAGATATGCCCTGCCCGGCGACAGACCAACATTGTCGAACAGCCGAAGCACCTCGTCCACAAGCTTGGACTTGGGAACAATGCCGTTGATGCTCAGAGGCTGTGCAATCATTTGAAACGCAGACTTGCGCGGGTTCATTGAATCATAGGGATCCTGAAAGACCATTTGAACCTGGCGGCGAAAAACCTTGCGGTCGGCAGTTGACAGCTGTTGCAGATCCCTTCCCCGGAAAGTAATTGTTCCGGAGGTTGGGGACGCCAGCCCGGCAACGGTGCGGCCGAGCGTCGTCTTGCCACAGCCGCTTTCGCCTACCACCGCCAGCACCTCGCCCGCGTACAGCCGAAGACTGATGCCGTCGACAGCCCTGACAACCCGACCGTCACGCCGAGCCCAGCCATCCTGAACCGGGAAATGGACCTTGAGGTCCTTGACCTCCATGAGGGCTTCAGGCATCTTCGGTCATCCGTGCAGCAGGCATCTGGCCCGGCCGCCGTTGTTCAGCCGGAACATCGGCGGAGCGGTCTTGGAACACTCGGACATGACCCGCGAGCAGCGCGGATGAAACCGGCAGCCAGAGGGGACTTGAATCCGGCTGGGCGGGCGTCCTTCGATTGTCTTGAACTCGGTCGCCTTGCGGTCGAACATCAGCGAACAATCCAGCAATGCCTCCGTGTAGGGATGCTTCGGCGCACCAAACGCCTCGTAAATGTTGGCCTCCTCGACAATCTGGCCGGCATACATGACGTAGACTCGGTCGCAATATTCCGCGACGAGGCCGAGGTTGTGGGTGATCAGCAGCAACGCAGTTCCCAGTTCGCTGCACAGATTGCACATCAACTGCATGATCTGCGCCTGAATCGTGACGTCCAGCGCGGTGGTTGGCTCGTCGGCAATCAGCAAGCTTGGGCGACAGGCGATTGCAATCGCGATCAGCACACGCTGGCGCATTCCTCCGCTCAATTGATGCGGAAAGTAGTCCACAACAATTTCCGGATTTGGCAGTTGCACCATCTGAAGCGTCTCGATTGCCTGTTCGCGTGCCAGCGCCCTGTTGCTTCCCCTGTGGATGCGAATGGCCTCCGCAATTTGTTCGCCAATGCGAATGAGCGGATTGAGATAGGTCATGGGCTCCTGAAACACCATGCTCATTTCGCCGCCGCGAATGCGGAGCAACTCGGCGTCGCTCAGCGACAGCACATCTCGTCCGTCAAACAGAACCTTGCCGCCGACAATGCGGCCCGGCTCGGTCACAAGCCGCATCATTGACATTGCAACGGTACTCTTGCCGGAACCGGATTCACCGACCAGCGCAACAGCCTCTCCGCGGCGAATTCCCAGGGACACGTTGTCGACGGCCCGCACCGTTCGGCCACCGCTCAGGTAGTGCGTGCTCAGGCCATCGACCTGGATCAGTTCATCCAAGGCAGCAATTCCCGGCCAGGTTCAGGCGACCCGAGGCGCCGAAGCGCCTGAAGGTCACCCTGGCAACGCATGACGGTCCAACGGCGCTGCAAGCCTGCAACGGTCCGGCACGGGCTCGTCGACTTGGCGTCGTCGCTACTGATAGTCCATGCCTCCGGTCTTGGAGTTGATGTTGATGCCGAGGCCGCGCCGAAGCGCCTCCAAGGGAAACACCCAGTCGAACATCAAGTTGGCGATGTTGACGTCGGGACCGAATTCCTTGATCAGCCACAACTCCGTTTCGCGGATCTGATGTGTCTTTCCGCCCCAGATGGGAATGGCCCAAACCTCGAAAATCAAGTCCTCCATGGCCACTTCGGCGAGCAGGGCGTCGAAGAGGTCCCGACGAATCTCGCCGCCGGGAGATCTGATCTCGGCTGTGTCCACCGTTACCTTCCAGGCGCCAAGGTCCATGGAGGCCTTCACGTCGTCGACAATCTCCTGAATCGAATGCTGAATGCCGCCTCCGGATTCCGGGATCACGGCCAATCCGGCGTCAACCACGCTCTTGACATGGGCGCGCTTCTCCTCGCGCGTCCAGTCGCTGCGGCTGTCCGAAACCTCGACGTAGTCGAAGCCGGCTTCATGACAATGATCCAGATACTCGTCGACCTTGTTCATGGCGGCTGCGTATTCGAAGTAAATGCCGCCCGGCTGAGTCTTGACGTCGGCGCTGTGGTAGATGGCGATCTTTTCCTGGAGCTTCTCAAGCGGATAGAGCCCGGCAAAGCCAAGCACGATCTTGGCGACATCGACAAATTCGCCGGTGTGGTCGAGGTAGTCCTTCAACTGCCCGTGGGGAATGCCCCAGTCGCATATCTCGCTGATGCCGCAGGAGCGCGGCTTCGGTCTGGGTTTGCTGGTGAACGGTATGTTGCTGAAGGCAAGTTTCTGGTCTGTTGTTCCCATTTCTTCAATCCAATCCTTTTTTTGGAATCCGGTGTTTCAAAGCGCGCTTTGGGCGGCGCGCAGGTGACGGGTCAAAGGCGCAATGCCTCGTTCGCCGACCTTGCGGGCATCTTCATCCATGCAATGAAGGTCAGCTGGGGCAAGAGCGTGCTTTCCGGCCTCGAGCAGCTTGGCCACCTGTTCGTCCCGTTCGAACGGTCGAGCCAGCGAGCCTCGCAGAGCTTCAATGTCGCGTTCACGCACCGATCCGTTTCTCAAGTGCAGGCGAACGCGATGCGGCCACCACCAGGTGGCGTCGGGGACAACCTTGTCCCAAGGGCGGACCGTGACGGTTCTTGACTTGGCGAGCACCGCCTCGTCGCTTGTGATGTTCGCCGGAATGAAGTCGTCGAGGGCGAGTGTGCCACGTGTCAGGGCAACCGACTGCGTATACGGAATGCTGAACTGGGCGGCGACCCTCGGATCGTCTCCTGCCTCGAATGGCCTGCCGCAGAGGTCGTAGACGATCTGGGAAGTTCTGACTTCCACACTCTCGACCTGACCGGCAAGCTCCGGGTCCTCGGCCATCATGTCAAACGTCAGATCGAGGCCGGGATGCGTCGACCGACAGCTAGGATAAGGCTTGATGCTGGTTTCGGACACGCTGAACTTCCTGCCAAGGTTGGACAGACCCGCCTCGAGATTGGCATTGCCGTCGGCGAACAGGTTGTTGAGTCCATAGACTCCCGTCAGGAAGTTGTCCGAACCCTTGATGCCGTCGGCGGCGCTGTACACGCTCTGCACCGCCTGGCCTGCCGAAATGCCGCACAGGATGTTCTTTCCGTTCACCCGGTCGGCCAGCGGTTGCCGGCTCAGTCCCGCCTGCTGTGCGGCGATGCCCATTGCCGACATGATGCCGGCCTCGTCCATGTTCAGCAGGCGTGCGGCTCCGGCTGCAGCGCCGACATGTGCCGGGACGCCGGTTGCCATCACGCCGTAGTGATAGTGCGCATTGAGCGAAGCGCCGATCTGGCAGGCAATGTCAAAGGCAATGACGCTGGCGGCCACGAACTCGCGCCCGGCCTCGGCGCCTTCGTCCAGTCCTGCAGCCTCGGCGACTGCCAGGAGAGTCGGAAATATGACGGCGCTGGCGTGCACTGCCGCGGTGTCATGGGTGTCGTCCCATTCCCACCAGTGCGCCATGACACCGCCGAGGAAGGCGGCGGACGACGCAGGCATGCGCCTGGCGCTGCCGGCGACGGAGCTTTCCTCGGCGCCGCCCCAGGCTTGATGTCGTTTGATCAAATTGTTGCATTCCTGACTCTTGAGAGCTGCAAGAGTGACGCCGGCCGTGTCGATCAGCAGTGTCGAGACTGCCTCACGCGCCGAATCGGGTATGTCCTCCCACCGCAGCTGCGCCGTGTAGCGCACCAGGCGTTCTTCATGTGTCATTCGACTTCCTCCACATCAAACAGGCCCGACAGGTGAGCGAGCCATGGTCTAGCGTTCCTCGACAACTTGAGGATTGATCACGTCGTTGAGCCCGTCTCCCACCAAGTTGGTGCTGAGCACGGCCAAAAATATCAGCAGGCCCGGAAACAGCGCTGCCCACCATGCGAACTGGATGAAAGGGCGGGACTGATAGAGCATTACGCCAAGACTGACCCGGCTTGGGTCGCCAAGTCCAAGAAAGCTGAGGCCCGCTTCTGTCAGCATGGCGCGTCCAACCAGCAATGTGCCGCTCACGATGATCGGGCCCATGGCATTCGGCAGTATTTCAAGGAATATGACTCTTGCGTCGCTGGCGCCGCTCAGGCGGGCTGCATCGACGTACTGGCGCGACTTGAGCGTCAGGAACTCCGATCTGGTCAGGCGAGCGACGATCGGCCAGGTCAATATGGCAATGGCAAATATGATGTTGAACACGCTGGCGCTGAACAGGGCAACCAGCACAACCGCCAGGAAAAACTGCGGTATGACCTGGAAGACCTCCGTCACGCGCATCAGTGCATGGTCAAACACGCCTCCAAAGTAGCCGGCAAGGCTGCCAACCACGATGCCGACGAGCGTCGAGGCAGCTGC
Source organism: Paracoccaceae bacterium (assembly GCA_026713305.1). Taxonomy (GTDB): domain Bacteria; phylum Pseudomonadota; class Alphaproteobacteria; order Rhodobacterales; family Rhodobacteraceae; genus MPNP01. The sequence continues at coordinate 20,457 of JAPOOS010000157.1, read as the reverse complement.
CGCCACAACGCCAACGAGCAGTGACACACGCAAGCCGGAGACGGAGCGGCTGAACACGTCGCGGCCGAGCTCGTCCGTGCCGAGCCAGTTCTCGCCGCTTGGCGGCAATCCGCGCGATGAAATGCCGATGCCCTCGGGATCATGCGGCGCCAGCGCAGGCCCAAGAACCGCAACAACCACAAGAAACACGAGGACCGCCAAACCCAGAGTGGATGCCCAGTTGCTGAAGTAAAGACGCCAGTGACTATCCATCGGCGGCACATCCATCGTCGAGGCGACGGGTCATCGCAACGACCTCCGGCCCCGAAGGCTCGCGGTCAACCGGCATGCGTCAACCGAATCTGACACGCGGGTCGATCAGCCGATACACCACGTCGGTAACGAGATTCACGACGATAACAAACGAGGAAATCACGACGAACAGGCCCATCAGCAGGGGAAAGTCACGCGCCGACACGGCATCGAACATGAGCCTGCCCAGTCCTGGCCAGGCAAACACGGTTTCGGTCAGCACCGACCCTGCCAGCAGCCATTCCAGATTCAGCCCGAGCACGGTCACGATCGGCAGCAGCGTGTTTGGAACGGCATGCCGGAACACGACCTGCCTCTCGCCGACACCCTTTGCGCGGGCAGTCGTGATGTAGTCTTCTTTCATGACCACCTGCATTTTCACGCGGGTGACGCGGAATATCAGGGCCAGCTGGAAGGCGCTGTAGGTCAGGACCGGCAGCACCAGGTGGTGTGCGACATCCTTCACCAGTCCCCATCCCTCCTGCGGGTTGCGAATGTTGTACATTCCCTGTGCCGGAAACCATCCAAGCTTGAGCGAAAACACCGTGAGGAGAAGCAGGCCCAGAAAGAACACGGGCATTGAGTAGCCGAGAATCGAAAGCACGACCGAAGCGCGGTCGGCAAGCGAATCCTTGCGCGTCCCGGCATACAGGCCCAGCAGTATTCCCGCCGCGCTGCTCAGGATGAAGGCGGTGCCCATCAGCAGCAGGCTTGCCGGCAGCCGGCTCAATATAAGGTCGAACACGTCCTGACGGTACCGAAGCGAGTAGCCGAGATTCAGTTGGAGCACGTTGCCCACGTAGCTGAAGAACTGCACATGCACCGGCCTGTCCAGCCCAAACTCGGCACGCGTCTGTTCAATCAGCTCTTCGCTGGCGGAACCTTCGCCAATCAGCAGGTGAATGGGATCGCCGGGGGCCGAGTGAATCAGGATGAAGTTGACCGTCATCACCACAAAGATCAATGGGACGGCTTGCAGCAGCCGCCCCATTACATACCGCCTAAGGCGCATCGGCAATCATCCTTGGATGACGGCTATTGCACCTGGTAGGCCATGTCGAGCATTCCGTTGTAGCCAATTGGCCCGGTGATCACGTCTTCGAAGCCCGACCGAACCAACTGCATGTTGGGCATGCCGAACAGCGGATACCCGGGCAGCTCGTCCATCAGAATCTCCTGGATCTGCTTCCAGACGGCAGCCCGCTCGGCGACGTCGGTGATGGAGACCTCTATGTCCGTAAGGTGGTCGTAGTCCTCGTTAACCCAGCCTGCGGCATTGGCAAAGGCCATTCCGACGTTGGTCGACTTGTACCTGTGCACCACGGACAGCGTGGGGTCGGGCGAAGTCGTGAACAGCTGGTGAGCCATGTCGAAGTCGCGCTTCGTGAACACGTTCTCGATGAACGAGGGTCGATCGTAGGACTGGATTTCGACGTTGATCCCGACATCCCTCAGGTTGCTGCGAACGACCTCGGCGGCGCGGCCTTCAAATGCGCGGCCAAACGCCCAGTAAAGGCGCAGACTGAACCGGTTGCCGTCTTCGTCACGCGGGAAGCCCGCTTCGTCGAGCATTGCGTTGGCCATGTCGGGGTCGTACGGATGGTCGTATTCCGGGAAGTACACCCATTTGACGCCGCTGTGGATATGCGCGTGCGCAGCCTTGCTGGCGCCGAACATTGCCGCTTCTGCGATGTCGTGCTTGTTGAGCGCGTGGGCGATTGCCTGACGCACGGCCTTGTGCTGCAGATACTCGTTGTCGTGGTTCATCAGCAGGTTTTCGTTCGTGCCGGTGGCTTCATTGCCATGCTCGATGATCTGGAACCGCGGGTCGGACTGGAACTGCTTCACGCGTTCGTAGGGCAGTATGTAGGAGTGGAGCATGTCAATGTCGCCACTCTCCAGCGCCGCCAGGCGGCCGGCTTCGTCGGGCAGGAACTGTATGACAACGCGGTCGAGGTAGGGCAGGCCTTCCTTGAAGTAGTTCTCGTTGCGCACGAGTTCGATGTGACTGCCCTGCACCCACTTGCTGAACTTGAACGGGCCAGTTCCGACCACCGGCGCCAGCAGTTGCGGATTGTCCTTGTCGACAGCGCCCTCGAACACATGCTTCGGACGCACCAGCGTGCCGGAGTTGTAGTCCGACAGGATTGTCAGCAGCGGAGCGAAGGGCTCCTTCATGGTGATTATGAAAGTGTGGTCGCCATCGGTTGAGAAACTCTCAACTCGGGGACACCAGGTCTTGGCGCGGTTGTGCGACTGGCAGGTCATTTCCCTGAACGAGAACTCCACGTCGTGAGCCGTGAACGGCGTTCCGTCGTGCCACTGAATGTCCTGGCGCATCTGGAAGGTGTAGACCAGACCGTCGTCGGAGATCTCCCAGCTTTCCGCCAGTTCCGGATGCGGCTGAAAGTCGTAGTCCAACTGCATCAGCGTGTTGTAGATGTTTGTCGAAACCGTCAGCGCGCCAAAGTCCTTGCCGAACAGGTAGTCCAGCGTCGCAGGCTCGTTTTCAATGGCCTTGATGAACGTTCCGCCTTGTTCCTGCGCCGGCGCCGCCGCTGGCAGGGCCATCATTGCGGCTACGGCGATTGCCGTCGAGGCGGCGGCGATTCGGTGTCCGAATCGCAGTGTCGGGTTGCCTGTTTCTAGATTCATGAATTCCTCCCTTGTTCAAGTACTCGCATCCAATTTCCTCCAAGGATCTTGGAAATGCTCTCATCGTTGTAGCCGCGGGCAACGAGGCCGCGGGTAAGGTTTGGTAGCATGGAGAGGTTCTCCAGCCCCTTTGCATATGGCACCGTGTCGCGTTCCTCGATTGTGCCCAGCATGTCCGGGCGCTTGATGCGCCAGTAGGCCCAGCCGGCGCCGGTCGTCGGGGTTGCCTTCTTCATGGATGTGGTGGTGCTCGTGCCGTGGCCAGGCAACATTTCGCCGAGCGCCACCCGCTCCACCGAATCGGTGTTGTCCCCGCCGTAGCCAACATGGTCCACGCCCACCAGATCCACAACATAGTCGATGTGATCCAGTATGCCGTCCAGGTCTGCCGCATACAAATCGTCGTTCACCATCTTTGGCAGACCGGTTATGCCCATGACGCCTCCCGTAGCGGCCATGGCCTTGATCTGTTCGTCGGTCTTGTTCCTCGACGTGCTGGCGATCGCCCGCACGTTGGCATGCGTGAACACGCAAGGCAGCGTCGACAGGCTGATTGCCTCCATGGTGGTGGCGTCTCCGCAATGGGCAAGATCGATCATGATGCCCAATCGGTTCATTTCCTTCACGACGTCGACGCCGAAGTAGCTCAAGCCGCGAATCTCGCGCGTCCGTTCGCCGCAACCGTCGCCAAGCATGTTGCTCTCGGAGTATGTCAGGCCCATTACGCGGTATCCGAGGCGATGCATGACGGTCAGGAAGGCAAAGTCTCCATCAAGGCAGGCAGCGTCCTGTGTGGCAAGCATGATGCCCAGTTTGCCTTCCTTCTTGGCTTGAAGCATCTCCCCGGCACTCCGCACCTGGACCGCCACGTCGCTGTGCGCTTCGATGAATCGAAGCACGTTTGCGGCGGCACGTATGGTTTCGGAGATGCCGGAGTTTCCGCCTACCGTGATCCACGCCACATCGACACCACCCTCGCGAGCCTGGTGGAACCAGCGCTCCTTGGTGGCCATGTGAATCAGTTCCGTGGAATCAACGACCAAGCAGTCCTTGTGGAGTCTCTTTGCCCTGGCTTCCTGTTCCTCTGAAAGGTCAAACATCAGACCTTCTCCCATTTGCCTCCAAGTTTGGCCGCCGTCTGGTTCTTTCGCGACGTTCCTGACCGGAGGCGTGCTGGATTCAGGATCTGGCACCATACCACGGGCAGCCGTTGTTCTGTATCTGCTTCGGTGATCACTTGCCGTCCAGTGAATTACAGGACTGGCCCGAATCCAGTTTCGGTAAACCGATTACACAGTTTCAGCCGACGATGCAAGAATTCCAAAGCTTCAAATGTCGTTCATGACGGGCTTCGCATTGCGGCGCCCATGGCTTGTCCAGCAACCTGCTTGTCATGTGAAGCGGATGTCGTAAAAGTGGAACATTCATCGAACAACTGTGCGTTTCGACATCGGAATGTTTTGTGAACTTGCAATAACCTCGAACTTCACATTTCTTCGGGGGGCCAGCCATCCGGAGGAACTTGCCAGAACGGCCGCTCGCCTCAAGCTCCCGGCATTCGCAATTGCCGACGAGAATTCGGTGGCGGGCATTGTGCGCGCCCATGCCGAGCTGCGGGAAGTCAAGCGCAAGTTCGAAGGAGGCGAGGGGAGCGAAGCTTCGGGGTATCTGTGCGTGCCCCGTCTTTTGCCCGCCGCCAGGCTGACAACCGCGAGCGGCTTTTCGGTCGTTGCGCTTCCCCATGATCGTGATGCATGGGGCAGACTGACGCGCCTGCTTTCCATCGGGCGTCTTCGGGCGGCAAAGGGATCCTGCGAACTGCACATCGACGATCTGGAAGCCTGGTTGGACGGCATGGACCTGTTGGTCGAGCCTCCTGCCGCCTTCGGTTCGGACGCGGTGAGTGAATGGCGGCACAGGCTGGACCGCCTGTCCGGTCAGGCGCTTCGGGCGGGCCTGCTGATGTCTCCGCGGTACAACGGGGCCGACAGGGATCGTTTCGCCGCTCTGTCCGAGCTTGCCGGCCAGGCGCGGCTGCCGCTCGTGGCAACTGCAAGCCCGCTCATGCATCGTTCGGACCGCGTGTGCCTGGCGGATGTGCTGACTGCAATCCACTCCGGCTGCACGGTGGCTGCGCTCGGAACGCGGGCGCAAGCCAACGCCGAACGACGGTTGCGTTCCCATGCGGAGATGCAGCGGCTGTTCCGAGGCTACGAGCAGGCTGTCCTGCATACACGGGACATTGCCCGGCGGTGCCGGTTTTCGTTGGACGAGCTGCGTTATGAATATCCTTTGGAACTGGCTGCGAACGAAACGCCGCAGCAGCGGCTGGAACGCTTGTCCGAGGAAGGGCTGCGGCACAGGTATCCCGGCGGCGTTCCGTCTCGGGTCGACCGGATGTATCGGCGTGAGCTCCGAATCATCGACAAGCTGGACTTTGCGCCATACTTCCTGACCGTCCATGACATCGTCGAGTTTGCCCGGTCCAGGAACATCCTGTGCCAGGGGAGGGGGTCGGCGGCGAATTCGGTTGTTTGCTACGCACTCGGCGTGACTTCCGTCTCGCCGGAAGTCGGCACGATGGTCTTCGAGCGATTTGTCTCCGAGGCCCGCAACGAGCCGCCGGACATCGATGTGGACTTCGAGCACGAGCGTCGGGAAGAGGTGATCCAGCACATCTATGAAAAGTACGGGCGTCATCGCGCCGGGCTGTGCGCAACTGTCGTTCACTACCGCGGCAAGCGCGCCATTCGCGAGGTTGGCAAGGCAATGGGACTGTCGGAGGACGTCGTGGCGGCGCTGTCTTCGCAGCTCTGGGGCTGGGGCGGCGGCGTGTCGGATCGGCGACTTGGCGAAATCGGCCTGGACCACACCGATGCGAAGTTGCGGAGGGTTCTTCGGCTATGTGAGGAAATCCGCGGCTTTCCGAGGCATCTTTCGCAACACACGGGCGGGTTCGTGATCACCGAAGGGCGTCTGGATGAACTGGTTCCGATCGAGAACGCGTCGATGGAGGACCGCACTGTCATTTGCTGGGACAAGGATGACATTGATGCGCTGGGCATTCTGAAGGTCGACATTCTCGGTCTCGGAATGTTGACATGCATTCGCAAGGCGTTCGCCCTGATCAGAACCCACCATTTGCGGCAATACACGCTTGACAGCATCCCGCGGGAAGACCCGGCGGTTTACGATCTGCTGTGCAGGGCCGACAGTGTCGGTCTGTTTCAGGTCGAAAGCCGTGCCCAGATGAACTTCCTGCCGCGCATGCGACCACGCTGCTTCTACGATCTGGTCATACAGGTCGCAATTGTCAGGCCGGGACCCATCCAGGGGAAAATGGTGCATCCCTACATCAGACGGCGAAACGGCGAGGAGAAGCCAGTTTATCCCGAAGGCGCTCTGGGCGACGTCTTGCGGCGCACCCTGGGCGTGCCGCTGTTTCAGGAGCAGGCCATGCAGATCGCCATCATCGGCGCCGGCTTTTCCGCCGGAGAGGCCGACCGGCTGCGCCGGTCGCTGGCAACATTCCGCAAAACAGGGACGATACACCAGTTTCGGGACAGGTTCATCAAGGGAATGATCGACAATGGCCACGACCGGGACTTTGCCGGGCGCTGCTTTTCCCAGATTGAAGGATTCGGAGAATATGGGTTTCCGGAAAGCCATGCAGCCAGTTTTGCTCTCCTCGTGTACGCCTCTGCATGGTTGAAGCTTCATCATCCCGGCATTTATGCCTGCGCCTTGCTGAACGCGCAGCCCATGGGGTTCTATTCGCCGTACCAGATTGTTCAGGACACGCTTCGGCGCAATGTGGAAGTTCGCCCGGTCTGCATCAACAGGTCCTTCCACGACAATGTGATGGAACCGGACGGCCGCGGCGGACTTGCGCTGCGCCTGGGGTTTCGCAACGTCAAGTCGGTGCCGGAGGATGACGCCGCATGGATTGCCTCAGCCCGCGGCAACGGATATCGCGAGGTTGCCGACGTGTGGCGTCGCGCCGGATTGCGGCCAGCCATTTTGCGGGCGCTTGCGGAAGCGGATGCATTTGCATCGATTGGCATCGACCGCCGCCAGGCATTATGGGAAGCGCTTGCAATCAGGGATGCGGCTCCATTGCCGTTGTTTGAGCGCGGCAACGAGGATCTGGAGTTCATCGAGCAGGAGACAAGAATGCCGGCCATGTCCCTCGGCGAGCAGCTGGCGGCGGATTTTTCGACGGTGCGGCTGTCGCTCCGAGCGCATCCGGTGGCTCTGCTGCGGAAGCGGTTGACCCCGGACATCGATGTCCGGAGACAGGGGATTGATCATGCCGAGGCCGCAGTTGCCTCCGGCAACCGACAGCAGCCTGCCGGGCGCCGCCGCAGCATGGAGCCGGGAAGGACGTCCGCCAGCCGGCTGCCGAGAGCCGGCGATGGCGGCACAGGCAGGCTTGCCGCAACCGCGAAAACCGGAGCAGCGCAGTGAAAGTCAACCGAACCCTGAAGTCCGTCAGGGCCTCTCCAACCGTCACCATTGCCAACGAGGCAAGGCAACTGATTGCGGCCGGCAGGAAGATCATCGATCTTACCGAGGGTCAACCGGACTTCGACACACCGGAGTTCATCGTCGAGGCAGCCTATCGGGCAGCCCTCGACGGCCAGACCCGCTACACCGCGGTTGCCGGCACAGCGGAGTTGCGGCAGGCAATTTCCAGGAAATTCAGAGTGGACAACGGCTTCGACTGCGAAGTCGACAACGTCGTCGTAGGCAACGGTGGAAAGCAGCTCATATTCAATGCCATGATGGTGTCTCTGGATGCCGGGGACGAGGTGCTGGTTCCGGCGCCGTACTGGGTGAGCTATCCGGACATCGTCAAGCTGGCCGGCGGAGTTCCGGTCATCGTGCCGACATCGCCTGAAAGCGGCTTTCGGGTCACCGCCGCGGCGCTGCGGGAACGGGTCGGCGAGCGCACAAGGTGGCTGCTTCTCAACTCTCCGTGCAACCCCACCGGCACGGTGCTGGAGGCTCGTGACCTCGAAGACATCGCAGAATTCCTGCGTGCCCATCCGAAGATTTCCGTGATGTGTGACGACATCTACGAGAAGATCGTTTTCGACGGCAGAAGATTTTCCACGATGGCGCAGGTTGCGCCCGACCTGGGTCAGAGAATTCTTACGGTCAACGGGGTCTCGAAGTCACACGCCATGACCGGATGGCGCATCGGCTACGCAGCGGGACCGCGTGCCTTTGTGGCGGCGATGATCAAGTTTCAGGGCCAGTCGACGACCAATGCGTCCTCGGTCAGCCAGGCCGCCGCGCTGGCGGCGCTGACCGGTCCGGGGGAGTACATGGACGAGTGGTGCGAAGCCTACGAAAGGAAGCGCGACCTGGTGTCCGAACTGCTCTCGGCCAGCGGCCTGCTTCGGCCACACGTGCCACAGGGGGCATTCTACAGCTTTGTTGACTGCCGCAGGTTGATCGGCTGCCGTTTGGCCGACGGCACTGCAGTTTCCGACGATGCCGACATCGCAGGACAGTTCCTGAAACTGGCCGGTGTTGCCGTCATTCCGGGAAGCGCATTTGGATGTCCCGGATTTGTCCGGCTTTGCTTTGCCAAGGAGGATCGCAGACTGAGGGATGCCTGTCTTGGCATGCTCGACGTGGTTGATCGGCTGACTTGATCGCAAGGGCAATGCTGTGAATGTACTGGCGTCGCCATGGCGGAAATTCCCTTGCACATGTTCTACAGTGACTTGACGGCCTCGGGAAATGTCGGTTTCGGTTGGCCGGGACCACCCAATCGGAATTCGAAAGGAAGGCATCCATGGGATTGACTGGAACGAACGTCTACCCCGCCGCGTCGCGGCGACTGCGTTTGGGCATCGTCGGAGGCGGAGGGTCCGGTCTTGTCGGCAAATGGCATTGGACTGGCGCCCGGCTTTCGAATCGATGGGAGCTTGTCGCGGGAGCATTGTCTTCGAACCCCGCCAAGGCAGCGCATTATGGACGTGAATGGATGTTGCCGGCGGACAGGACATATTCCACCTATCACGACATGGCCCGCATCGAGGGCTCCAGGGCAGATGGCATTGAAGCTGTGGCAATCTGCACGCCAAACTGGACCCACCGTGCAATCGCGGAAGCTTTCATGGATGTTGGGATTGACATCATTTGCGACAAACCGATCACTACAACCAACGAAGATGCCGCGGCATTGGTCAAGCGGCAAAGGGAGACAGCGCTCGTGTTTGCGGTCACGCATCCCTATGCGTTTCATTCCATGGTTCGTCAGGCCCGCGACATGATCAACAGCGGTGCCATCGGGCAGGTCCGTCAGATTTTGGTCGAGTACGCCCAGGAATGGGCAACCGAGCACGACGACCCCGAATCCGGTTCTCTTGCGTGGCGCCGCGATCCGGCAAAGGTCGGCCGGGCATCCGCAGCCGCCGACATCGGCACCCATGCGCTGCACTTGATCGAGTTCGTCTCCATCCAGAACGTGCAGCAGTTGCGTGCCGACTTTCACGTTTGCGGCGCACCGAAGGCGATGGAGGACACTGCGTTTCTGGGTCTCAGGTTCCGTCACGGCGTGCCGGGATCAATGTGGATCACTCAGGCCGCTCCGGGCAACTACTGCGGATTGAGATTTAGAATCTACGGAAGGCGAGGGGGACTCGAGTGGGACCAGGAAGCTCCCGAGCAGTTGATGTATCAACCGCTCAACGAGCCAAGGCAGACCATTGTTCGAGGCCACGGCAGCGGAGTGCTGCCGTCGGCCGAACGAATGGCGCAACTGCCGCGAGGACACGGCGAGGCGCTGTCGGATGCCTGGAGCAATCTCTACACGGAAATGGCAATTGCGGTTGAAGCCCGGAGAAATGGCAGGACCGTGCCCAAGGGTCTGATTGCCGTGCCAAACGTAGACGACGGTGCGCGGGGAGTCCGCTTCTTCAACGCCGCTGCGGACAGTCACGAGGCAGGAGGTGTCTGGGTGGATTTGGACTGACCGGTTCACTCCGGACCGTCTGCCATGTCGGCCCGAAGCGCCGAGCTGCCGAATCGGGGATCAATGCCCGGCATGATCATGAAAGTTGTTGATCGCCGCCCGGGCTGAGCGCCCCTACTGCGGCGTGTCGTCATAGTCCGTGCGGAGAATGCGCTCGGCATCGCCCTTCGGATCGCTGTACTGGCGTGTGCGAATCGCCCAAGCCATGACCGCCAGCCAGACCAGTCCCACCAGCAGGGTGACGCCGATAAGAGGAACTATGCTTTCCATTTCAGCGCATCCGCATTGAATTCAGGGTGACCGCGATGGACGAGGTCGACATGGCGATGGCAGCCATCAGCGGCGTGGCGATCCCGGCCAGCGCAAGTGGAACTGCCACGGCATTGTAGCAGGCGGCAATTGCAAAGTTCTCGAGAATGCGGCGCTTCGCCAGGCGCGCCAGCTTGATGCCTTCGGGAATCCTCTTCAAGTCGCCGCCGACCAGCACGATGCCTGCGGAGACACGCGTAGCGTCAATGGCGGAGGAAGGGGCAATCGAGACATCCGCCAACGCCAGCGCGGCTGCGTCGTTCAAGCCATCCCCCACCATGAGCGTTGATCCTCCGCGCATGGTGTACTTGCGGATCATGTCAAGTTTGTCTTCAGGCAGCGCTTCGGCGTGCCACTGTCTGACATTGAGCCTGGTCGCCATTTCCCTTACGGCGCGATCGGCGTCGCCGGACAAAAGAATCACTTCGGAGCCAAGAGAGTGCAGTTCCTCCACGCACTCCTGCACTCCGCTTCGCAGTTGATCGACAAACCGAAATGCCACGATTCTCTCCGAATCCAATCTCAAAAAGGTGGCCGTGCCGTAGTTGTCCTTCGTTCCGACCCAGCCCGCCCGGCCAAGCTTGACTTGATTGCCCTTCCAGACTCCGGCGACGCCAAGTCCAGGTCTCTCGACAACGTCACGCACCTCGGCGACTTCGATGCCACGGCCCTGCACATGTTCATGTATGGCACGTGCATAGGGATGACGAGATGCCCCGGCAAGCGCACCCGCCACTGACCAGGCCTCGTCGTCGATGTTCTTCGAATTGTCCAGCGACGGAACGTTCATCGTAAGCGTTCCTGTCTTGTCCAGGACCGTGGTTCGAACCTCGGCAAGCCGCTCCAATGCGTCTGAATCCTTTATCAGGAGCTGCGAACGAAAGAGCCTGCCAACCGTGGCCGTGGACACTGCTGGAACCGCAAGTCCAAGCGCACATGGACAGGTAATGATGAGCACCGCAACCGCAATGTTCATGGAAAGCCTGACGTCTCCAGTCTGATACATCCAGACTGAAAATCCGGCGAGCGCAAGCAAATGCACAGCAGGCGCATAGACGGATGCCGCCCTCTCGGCCAGCCCGGTGTAGCTGCTCTTGGCGGACTCGGCCAGATGGATCAGCCTGATCAGCTTCCTCAGCGACGAGTCCTCACCGGTACAGGCCACTTCGACCTCCAGGCGCCCAGTGTGCACGAACTGGCCGGCTGCGACCGCAGAACCGACGGTCGCAGGCACGGGCCGGCTTTCGCCCGTCAGGAACGAATTGTCGACATCGCTGCTGCCGGAACGGACGGTCCCGTCCAGTGGAATTCTGTCTCCGGCCCGCACAACGATCACCTGGCCCTTGTGAACCGAACTCAAGGGCGCCTCCCGCTCTCCGTGCGTTCCCTTCACCGTGACCTGGTCCGGTTCAAGCGCCGAAAGCTGTTGAGCGGCCGATCTGGCGCTTGAGCGCGTGTGCAGGTCAAGATAGCGGCCGGCCAGCAGAAAGAAAGTCAAGGCCAACGCGGCTTCAAAGTAGGCATGCTGGCCACCAAGCGCCGTTTCGAACAGGGAATGGCCTGCGGCGAGCAGGATGGCCAGCGAGATTGGCACATCCATGTTCAGTCTGAACCTTCTCAGGGAGCGGAGAGCGCTGAACAGAAAGGGCTGGGCCGAATAGCAGGTTATCGGGACCGCCACGAGGGCGGAAAGCCAATGCATGAGGTCCCGCGTCGTTCCTTCGGCGCCCGACCAGATCACCACTGAAAATATCATGACGTTGGCGAAGCCGAACCCGGCGACGCCCAAGCGCACCAGCAGTTCCTGTGTTTCGGGATCGGTCGACACGAAATCCACCACGGACGCGTCGAGTCTCCTTGCGCTGTAGCCAACCTGTTCAATTTGGCGGACAAGCGCGCAAGCGTCTGTCCCGCCAATTGCCTCGACCATGACTCGGCGATGGGTCAGGTTTACGCGGGCGGAGACAACTCCTGGAAACTTTGAGAGAGAATTCTCGACCGCAGAAATGCAGGCTGCGCAATGCATGTCCTGGACGGCAAAGATGAACTCCTGGCGCCCGGAACCACCGCCTGCAGAAGGCGATTTCCGCAAGGGATGTCGATCCACGGACCCACCGGACGTTCCCGCCGCCCCAGCTACTGCAGGTTCGGACTTGCCCACAGAGTCAGCTTCTGTTCAAACTTGAACCCGTCCAGGGACTCCGCAGAGACGTGGATGTTCCAGTATCCGGGAGCAAGGTCCATCGGAGCGACATAGCTGGTGCCGTCGAACCTGTATCCGGGCATGATGTCGCTCCTTTGATGGGTGGGGCGCACCACCTTGGCGCTGAACCGAGCCAATTCGGCCGGCATGCCATTTGCCGTCCGTACGGCGACGGCAAGCGTGCTGCCGTCGTAGGTCGCCGAGGATTGCCATCCGAGATGTTCCTGCCTCAGACGCCTTTCCTCGAACTGCTGGCTGGCGACATAGCTGTTTCGGACCTCCATGCCGGGAAACGACCGGACGGCAGCCACCGTGAGCGCCAAATTTGCAAGAATTATGACGCCAAAGGCGCCCAACAAGATCAGGAGGACGTGAACTCCCCGCAATTCCCTTTCGACCGGCTTCACGTTCCGGATCCGTGGAATGTCGTGCGCTTGGCGCCGCGCGTGGACGCCCCTACATCCTCTATCCAGACTTCAATGTCGAACTGCCCGCCGGCCGCTTCGTCGCTGCCAGGCGGCGCGATCACGTACATTCTCCTCAATCCGGTTTGGTCGGCCTGCACAACCGTCGTCGAGTCGTCGCTGCCTTCAAGCCTGAGCGCAAACGGAGAGCCCTCTGCCAGGCCGACCTTGAAGATCGCATCCTCGCCGTGGCGGTTCTTGATCCTCAGTTCATAGCTGTTCCTGATCGAACCGTCCGTCAAGGTGACGTACAGCGGACTGCGCACCGGCGAAATCGAGAATTCGATGGCTGGACGCAGGAAAAGCGCAACCAGAAGCGCCAGACCCATTCCACTCCACAACACCGTGTACAGCGCCACTCGAGGTCGAAAGAGGCGCCTTGCGAGGTCCTTCAAATGGCTTTGTTCAGCCTGCAGCCTTTCATCGGCCAGAGTCATGTAGTCGATGAGGCCGCGTGGCTTTCCAATTCTCGCCATGATGTCGTCGCAGGCGTCGATGCAAAGCGCGCATCCAATGCACTCGATTTGATGGCCGTCGCGGATGTCTATTCCAACCGGGCAGACATTCACGCAGGCATGGCAGTCGATGCAGTCCCCAAGCGTCTCCTGCACACGCGCCTTTCTGTGCCGTCCGCGCGGTTCGCCCCGCCAGGTCCGGTAGGTTACGGTAAGCGAATGCTCGTCCATCATGGCCGACTGAATGCGCGGCCAGGGGCACATGTATGTGCACACCTGCTCGCGCAGGAAGCCTCCAAACACGAACGTCGTCGCGGTCAGAATGCCGACGGTTGTGTAGGCAATCGGGCTTGCAGACAAGGTGACAAAGTCCACCAACAGAGTTGGTGCGTCGGCGAAGTAGAAAATCCAGGCGCCGCCGGTCGCAACCGATATCGCCAGCCAGACCGTCCACTTGGTCAGGCGCAGGCGAGCCTTGCGCAGCGTCATCGGGCCGTTCCACAGTCTGATTCGCCGGTTCCGGTCGCCCTCGATCATCCTTTCCACCAGTATGAAAAGGTCTGTCCAGATGGTTTGCGGGCAAGCGTAGCCGCACCACACTCTTCCGAAAATGGAGGTGAACAGGAACAGTCCCAGCCCGGCCATGATCAGCAGTCCGCCGACAAAGTAGAATTCGTGGGGCCAGATTTCGATCCAGAAGAAGAAGAACCGCCTGTGCGCGAGATCGATCAGAACGCCCTGGTCCGGAAGAAACTCGCCGCGGTCCCAGCGAATCCACGGAACGACATAGTAGATTGCCAGCAGAATGCCCAACAACCACCACTTGAGTGTGCGGAACGTGCCTGCAACCCTGCGCGGAAAGATTGGCTCCCTTGGGGCGTAGAGTCGCGGAGGCGCCGTGCCTGCGGTGTTCATGGCTTCAGTGATCCCTCATTCATCAACTGGCCGCCTGCGGGCATCGCATGCAATGGCTGTGGTCAGGCAGGCAGGGTCGGGTATGGCTGGAATTGTGACTTCGCTACTCGCCTCCGCCGAGCTGGTGAACATAAATGGCGACCTGACGAATGTGCGATTCCGACAGCCGGCCCCGCCAATTCGGCATGACGCTGAATCTGCTGTAGCGGATCGTCTCCCGAATGGCGTCCTCGCTGCCGCCGTACAGCCAAATCGGGTCTGTCAGTCTGGGTCCTCCCTCATCCCGGTTGCCAAGACCTGTCTCGCCATGGCAGACGGCACAGTTTTCGGCATAGATCTCTGCGCCCGACTCGCTCAGTTCCGGGTTGTGCTCCTGCCCGGACAACGCCAGCACATAGTGCACGACGCTGTCGATCTGATCGGGCTCCAAAAACCCGTCGTATGCCGGCATCTGGGAAAACCGCGTGTCTTCGTCGGCGTCGCTTCGAATGCCATGCGCAACCGTGTAGTAGATGTCGTCAAGCGAACCGCCCCACAGCCAGTCGTCGTCAAGCAGGTTCGGATAGCCGACAGTGCCGCTGGCGCCAGCGCCGTGGCATTGAGAACAGTGTGCGCGGTAAACCGCCGCTCCGCCTCGCAAGGCGTAGTCCAGGAGGTCGGCGTCCAGGTGGACAGCTGTCAGGTCCGTTTCGAGCAGCGCCAGATCCAAGGCTGAATTCCTGTCCTCGAATTCCTTGATCGACTTCGCAAGTTCGGCTCGCGACGAGTAGTCCAGGACTCCCTGGGTCGCTCTGGTCAGCAGCGGCCAGGCAGGATAGGCGATGGTGTAGGCGATTCCCCAAATGATGCTTGCATAGAGTGTCCACAGCCACCAGCGCGGCATCGGATTGTTGTATTCCCTGATTCCGTCCCACTCATGGCCGGTGTATTCCGGTTCGGGAGGAGCGCTGTCTCTTGCTGGTCTGGAACGCTTCATCTTGGGTTCTCGGTTTCAGTGTGAGTTGCCGGCGCGTCGTCGTGCCTGAAGGGAATGTCGGCACAGTCCTTGTGCAGGTTCTTGCTGGACCGGCGAAACGTGTAGAGGACGATGCCCACAAAGAGAATCACGAGGCCAAGAAGCGCCCAGCTGTCGGCAAACTCCCTGAGGAACGTGTAGAGTTCCATTGGCTGCACTCACCGGTCGGGGTCTGGAACGAAGGTCGAGAAGTCAACCAGGGTGCCGAGCATCTGCATGTAGGCGATGAGGGCATCCATTTCGGTCAATTCCGGCTGCCCGTCGAAATTGCGCGTTTGCGCCTTCGGGTATCTTTCGAGAAGGCCGTCATGATCTGCATCGGGGTCGGCCTGCGCCAGGAAGTCGGCTCTGGCATTCTCGATCATTTCGTCGGTGTACGGGACTCCGACCAGCCGGTCCACTCGGACCCTGTCTTCAACGTGGCGTGCGTCCAGACGTCGGTTCAGCAGAAAGCCGTACCCCGGCATGATCGATTCGGGAACAACGGATTGCGGGTCCTCGAAGTGCAGCACGTGCCACTCGTCGGAATAGCGGCCGCCCACCCTGGCGAGGTCGGGACCGGTGCGCTTCGAGCCCCATTGGAAGGGATGATCGTACATTGATTCGGCGGCTAGCGAATAGTGTCCATAGCGTTCAATTTCGTCGCGCAGCGGACGTATCATCTGGCTGTGGCAGGTGTAGCAGCCCTCCCTGACGTAAATGTCCCGTCCGGCGAGCTCCAGCGGCGAATACGGGCGGACGCCCTTCACCTTTTCGATCGTGTTTTCGAGATAGAACAGTGGCAGGATTTCCACGATGCCGCCGATCGTGACGACAACGAAGCTGGCGACAAGAAGCAGCGTCGCATGCCTCTCAAGCGACTTGTGCCGGCGCAGGAAGCTCATGCCGCCTCGCTCGCGGGCGCTTCCCGCATCGCCAGGTCGCGGGAGGTTGCACGCTCCTCCCCGCTTACGACGGTCTTCCAGAGGTTGTAGCACATGAGCATGGCGCCGACCAGATACAGCAGCCCGCCCAGCGCGCGCACCATGTACATTGGCATTTTGGCCGCAACCGTGTCGGCGAACGAATGGGTAAGGAAACCGTGTGAGTCAACCTCTCTCCACAGGAGGCCTTCCATGATGCCGGTAACCCACATCGACGCGGCGTAGAACACAATGCCGATCATTGCCAGCCAGAAGTGCCAGGACACCAGCCGCATCGACCAGAGCCCATTGCGATTCCAAAGCTTGGGAACAAGGTAGTAGAGCGCCGCAAATGTAATGAGGCCGTTCCAGCCGAGTGCACCCGAATGCACATGGCCGATCGTCCAGTCAGTGTAGTGGCTGAGCGAATTCACGGCCTTGATTGACATCATCGGTCCTTCGAAGGTCGCCATTCCATAGAAGGCCAGCGAAGCAACCATCATGCGGATGATCGGGTCGGTCCGCAACTTGTCCCAAACTCCCGACAGGGTCATGATGCCATTGATCATTCCGCCCCAGGAAGGCATCCACAGCATTACCGAGAACACCATGCCGAGAGTGGACGCCCAGTCGGGCAGGGCGGTGTAGTGCAGATGGTGGGGTCCCGCCCAGATGTACATGAAGATCAGGGACCAAAAGTGCACAATCGAAAGCTTGTAGCTGTAGACGGGTCGATTGGCTTGCTTTGGAACGAAATAGTACATCATGCCAAGAAAGCCTGCGGTCAGGAAGAACCCGACGGCATTGTGGCCGTACCACCACTGTGTCATGGCGTCCTGCACGCCTGCGAACAGTTGCACCGACTTCGAGCCGAAAATGGAAACCGGTATGCTGATGTTGTTGACGAGGTGAAGCATCGCGACCGTTACGATGAACGAAAGCAGGAACCAGTTTGCCACATAGATGTGCGGCTCCTTGCGCTTGACAAGCGTGCCAAGAAAAACCGCGAGGTAGGCAACCCAGACCACCGTCAGCAGGATGTCGACGTACCATTCGGGCTCGGCGTATTCCTTGGACTGCGTGGCGCCAAGCAGGTAGCCCGTGGCTGCAAGCAGAATGACAACCTGATAACCCCAAAACACGAACCACGCCAAGTTGCCGCCCCACAGTCGGGCGGCGGTAGTGCGTTGCAGGATGTAGAAGGAAGTGCAGATCAACGCATTGCCGCCAAATGCAAAGATTACCGCGGACGTGTGCAGCGGACGCAGGCGCCCAAAGTTCAACATCCCCTGCGCCCACTCGAAGTTGAGGACTGGAAACACCAGCTGCAGAGCGATCACGACGCCCACCAGCATGCCGACCACTCCCCAGAATGCGGTTGCCACGACGCCGGCTCGCACTACACCGTCTTCGTAGCCTGTCTTGGCCGGCCGCGCCGGCTCGCCGATCAGCCGGATTCTCCAGACGACCAGACCTGCGAGAATCAACATGACTGTCACGGCGTTCACCGCATAGGCGAGGTCATGCGCGTAGTTCGCTGCGATGGCGGCAATGAGCGCGCCTAGACCAAGTGCGATGATGAGAAAAGCGTTCGTCATGAAGAAACCTCTGGCGACACTCTTTGTGACAGAACTGCTATCGCAGTTTCCGCTGGGAACACCTGTGCCGTCATTCGTTCAAATTCCATTGGATTTCAAGCCAAACGCGGTTCGCGCGCCTGCAGGCTTAGGCGCAGCGGGCAGAGTGTGCAAGCGCGGACTGATCGGGAATGCCAAACCGCCTTGCGGAAAGGCAACGATCAGTGGCGGTCTGCGGCTTCCAGCAGGCGGGCCATGCTGAATTCCGGCGGAATGTCGTCAACGCCGTCCAGGACCAGAGTGGCCATGACCGATGCAACCTTCGGCGCCATGCCGATTCCAGTCTTGAATCCTCCATTGGCGACATAGGTTGCCGGCTTGTGCGGATGGGCGCCGAGCACCAGGGTTCGTGTGACGGAGCGTGGTCGCAGATGTGCCCACCGTTCCACCACATGTCCGTCTTTCAAGGCCGGAAGCAGGCGTTCGGCCTCGCTCAGCAGTTCGTCGAGCGAATCATCGGTTTTCCGTGCGTCCTCAAATTCCCTTTCACTCGTTGAACCAACCGCAACGGTTCCATCGGCGTGCGGCACTATGAACAGTCTGCCGCTGAATATCATGTGCCGGCCAGCCGCCACGTTGCCGAGCAGCAGGGCCTGGCCCTTTTCGGGCATGCCCAGCGTGCGTCCAAACTCACGACTCAGCTGCTCGAGCCCTTTCACGCCTGTTGCAAGAATGGTCCTTGCGGCAAGTCCCGTTGCCGCGGTGCCTTCAAGAACTTCACAGTCCAGCTCGCGCAAGGCAGCAAGAAGGGCTTCCACGGCCATTCGCGGCTGGATGCGGGCAGACAGTGTGTCCAGCACGGCCCATCCGGCGCGGCATTCCGGCGTCCAGTCGGGGTCCAGTTCCGAGCTTCTGACCAGTTTCCATTGCGCCTGTCCGGCCCAGTTTCCGGCGGCCGCTCTCTGGCGCCGCCGAGCCAGATCCAAGCCGCGTTCGGTGGCAATCGGAATGATGCGTCCGAGGCGCGCGTAGCCGGCATTCGAGCCTGCTTTCCGCTCAACGTTCCTCCACCACTCCTCGGCCATCAGCAGACTGTCGAACTGGAACTGCTTCTTGGAATTCCATGAATCTGGCGAATGGGGAGAAAGTGCGCCTAGCAGGCCATAGCTCGAAGATTGCCTGGGCGAAGCTGTGTCGACCACCCGCACAGCCAACCCTCGACGCGCGCATTCGTAGGCAATTGACAGCCCAAGCATGCCAGCCCCAACGATTTCGATGTCAACCGTTCTTGGTGACGCCATTCAACCAGCCACTGAATTGGCGCTGACGAATGCCAACCAATGACTAGGTCTGCATTGCCGCGCTTTGATTCTCAAGTTCCCGCAAGCATGTGCTTGCAGCGACGAAGGAGTTGATTTGTATCGCATGAAGCTGCTGCGGCAAGGCATTTCGGTCAATAGAGTCTCTTGCAAAGCCATGGTTCGCTTGGGTGGTCAACACGATGGTGAGAGCCAAGTTGCACCGTGAAGGTCTCCTCAAGCTCTGAACATGTCGATGCAACTGCAAGACATTCTGTGCCCCTTCGCATTCGCCTTGCGACCCACATTGCACTCCTGCGGCAACTCGGCCAGCATCTCCGAAAGACGCTGCTTCGCCTGCCGACCAGGCAAGCTCACCTTCCGGCGCCGGTTGCTCCGCCCGGACCGCTCCCAAACCTCCATCGCCGTTGAATCACGGGAAACATGACCAACCAAGCGACCGTCATGGGACGAATCCAGTGTCCTTCCTTTCTTTCATCTACAGCTTTCTTGCTCCCATTCCCAAACAAAATCGAAAGAATCCGGCTTTCGCGGACAGGCGAAGCCAAAGAAGCGGCTCGTTTTGAAAGAGCCCTTTCGCCAGTGTCTGTGGCATTCGAGTTTCGGGCCGTATGATGGTCCTTCCCATGAGCGCTGCAACGCCTGCGCGGCATGACAGCCTGCCATTGCTTGCTTGCACAGTCTGCGCCGTTCAACCGGCTACTGCCTTCACGGCAGTCCTGTTCGACGCTGATTTTGCTTTGAGACTGCGTCCCGCAGGGCAAGCCTGAGGCGCGACATTGCGCATCCATCGGCACGGTCGCGGCAAGTGAATCTCAGTTCCGGCGCTGTTCCATCCTTTCTGCCTTCGCTCCTTGATGCGCACAATTCACATGGCTTGGGGCAACATGCAATTCCGCAACGCCGACTGCGGTCTGTTGTCCCGGCATCTTGAATGCAGGCGCGGCGAACTGTATTGCCTGCAATCGGAAGTGGCGCTGCCCACCGTGGCGGCGAACTTCGTTTGGCATCGCATCCCATGGCAGGAGGAAACCCGCACGGGAGAAGCGACATGACGCTTGCAGCGGAGCAGATTGCAGATCTTCGGAGATTCACGCTCAAGGACGACCGCAGGGTGCCTCCCTACTTTGCGGGACGGCGCGACATCCTTGCCAACATCGAGGACCGTCTGGAACTGTTGTGGTCGGAGCGCAAAGTGTCTCGGGCCAGCGGCATGACGCGCATTCTCTACGGCGCTCCCGGGGCCGGCAAGAGTTCGACGCTGATGCATCTCGAGCGCAAGTGGAACGCTGCCGCCAAGGACAGGAAGTTTGCGCCGCGCATGCTGTACCTTTCCACGCCCGGGGAGTTCGAGGAGGGCGATG
>JAPOOS010000106.1 GCA_026713305.1 Paracoccaceae bacterium | reverse complement strand
GCGCGCCTTGAGCTGCAATGCGACGAACTTCGAAAAGAACCTTGAGAGGTGAAGATTGCCCCCGTGAAGCCACAGCGCTTCCTGAGATGTTGGCTTCCACAAGTTGCGGGTTTCGCCTTCCCATGGCCCTGGGTCTCCGACAACTCCAGACCCGTACCCCCAGCAATGGCCAATCCGGTCGGCCACTTCGCCCGAAATCAATCTGCGTATGGTGTCCTGCAGCGTCAGGTATCCGGTCGCATAGACGACCAGATCGGCTCCAATGCATTGTCCGTCCGAAAGTCGAACGGCATTCCTCGTGAAGCCAACCGGCTCCACGCCACTGCGCACCTTGACTTCTCCTTGGGCTATCAATTCGGAACAGCCAACATCGATGTAATAGCCGCTTCCCGTGCGGAACGCCTTCATGACGAGCCCTGTCCCGTCCGCACCGTCGTCAAGCAGGAATCCGGCAGCCTTCAGGCGGCCGAGAAGCTCGGCGTCAAGCGCCTTCATTTCCCTTGTCGCCTGCCGCTGCCGCTCTTCGAGCGCCGCCATCGACATTGATGCGAACATCATGTCCGCCCGTTCAGTGGAGATGCCGCCGGCAACCGCCGACTCCGAATACAAACCCTTGAACACAATCTCCATCAACGCATCCGAACTTACAACGGTCGTGGGCGAGCGCTGGATCATGGTTACGCGTTCGGCGCCGCTCTCCCAAAGATCCGCACAAATGTCGTGCGCTGAAGTGTTGGACCCGACCACCACACAACGCCGCCCCTTGCCAATCTCTCCAGTTTGGTAGCGACTTGAATGCATGATGGTTCCGGCAAAACGGTGGGCATCGTCAAACTCCGGGATTCTTGGCAGGCCATAGGCGCCGGTGCAAAGCACAAGCTGTCTTGGATGCAGGGTCAAGGTGTCGCCGTTTCGCTCCACGCTAACCGTCCACCGTTTCCGGCCGTCATCATAGCTGGCGCCCGTGCAGTTGGACGAGCCCCAGAAATTGAGCTCCATGATTTTGGCGTACGCCTCCAACCAGTCGCCCATCTTGTCCTTGGGAGTGAACACCGGCCAATGATCGGGGAAGGGAAGGAAAGGAAGATGGTCGTACCAAACCGGATCATGGAGCACGAGCGTGCGATATCGATTGCGCCACGAGTCTCCGGCACGTGGATTGCGTTCGACAATCAGGGTAGGCACCTCTAGCTGGCCCAATCGGGCGCCCAGCGCCAGACCGGCCTGACCGCCACCGACAATCAATACATAGGGCTGGAATTCCCTGCCAATTCCCGCGGTCACTTCCTCGCGTTCGGCGAGCCAGGTCCTGCGGTTCCTAACCGCCCCGTGAACCAGCCCCAACCTCCGCCTGTCGCCGGCGCGAACTTCGTGCTCCTTGAGTTCGTCGCCCATTGTAAGGAGTGCAATTGCAAGGTTGCCGGAAAGCCGCGCAACGCCGCGCCCGCGCATTTGACGGGTGTCAAATCGCACAACTGCCTCAATGGCTCCGTTCTCCACCTCGCTTGCATCGCCAACAAGCTGGAAGTTTCCCAGACATGCATTTGGCTGACAGCTGTCGAGCATCCGGGCGATGCTGTCGCGGCCTTCCAGGGTCTTGACGTTCCAGGTCAGCGCCAGGATGTCTCGCCAATAGCCGGACTGGTCGAACAGGTTCGCGGCCTTGCCGGGGCTGGCGCCTGAAAGCGCGTCATTCAGCCGTTCGAGCCATTGTGTGACCTGGGCGTTGAGAGGATTGTCCTTGGCGGACGATGTGCGGATTCCGGTCACAGCTCTATGATGCGGCGCTCGTGTATCGAGAGGTCTGCGGCCGAAACGATTTGCAGGCTCTTCACGGCGTCGTCCATGTGGTCGGACAAGTCGATGTCATTGTCTATCGCGTCAAGCAGAAACCTCTGTTCCCTTTCGCACAGTTCGTCGTGATCAGGTTCGTCCGCCATGTCGATGCGCTCGTCGGGCTTCGACATGTCGGTATGGTGCCAAAGGATTTGGTTGGTCTTCGTATGTGCGTTGATGTCATCGGAGGCCACGTCGCCGACGGTCTCCGCCATCACGATCGACACCGAGCCCTTGGGTCCAATCACGTCCTTGACGAAAAACGCCGTCTCGCTCATCATTGGCCCCCAGCCGGCTTCGTACCAACCGACGGAACCGTCGTCGAACGTCACTTGGAGCATTCCGTAGTTCTGTTGAGCGACTTCCTCGGTGAGCCGCGCGCCAATGGCGTGAACTGCAGTCGGCCTTGCCCGGGTCATCTGGCACATGACATCGACATAGTGCACGCCACAATCAACGATCGGTGGAAAACTGTCGAGCAGTCGCTTGTGCCAGTCCCAGGTTTCGGCGTTGGACTGCTGGTTCAAGTTCATGCGGAACACGAGAGGCGTGCCGAGTTGCCGGGCGATCTCGATGAACTTGATCCACGACGGGTGTTGTCTG
>JAPOOS010000331.1 GCA_026713305.1 Paracoccaceae bacterium | reverse complement strand
CCTTGAGGCATGCTCGCAAGGCATCTTGCGAGCACTTCCGTGTCCTGTCCGAACGTGGGAGGAGTCACAAGGCACAGACTTGCATTGACCTGCAAACCGCACAAGCGATGCGCTGCATTACGCCATTGCGACCTCACTGACTTGACCGGCTGGGAACGCGGGCGGCTGGAGTGATGAGAATTGCCGACAATCGAACGAATTTCCCAAACGAAGATGACGGAACTCAACATTGCACGTGAATTATTTTTTTCGGACACCGGCTGATCGAACGGAAGCGGATCATGGCCCCAAAGGCGCTGGAGCGCTTCGGATTCGGCTGTTGGTTCCGAGGCTAAGGGAAGCAGTCAGAAATCGATCCAGACTTGTTGTTGAGCTTGACGGAACGGCTGGATACCCAGCCGTGTTTCTGGAGGAAGCGTTTGGAGGATTGCTCAGGGAGGGAAACTTTCCAAGGAAACAGGTTTTGCAGCGCTTGGAAGTCAACGCCACGGATTCCGCCTACGAGGTCTACAAGGATCTCTGCTGGGACTGCATCCACGAAGCCAGACTTGCAGTCTCAAATTGTCTGACTTGAGCATTGACTGTCATGGCAGGTCAGACAGTTGCTCCCCTGTTGCGAATTCTCGCCAATTCGAAGCTGGAGCACGCCTGAAGCGAGCAAATTCGGACCAAGTGGCGACTTGAACCAATTGGGCAGTTGGCGCCAGCCTATGCGCGTTGTTTGCAGTCGAAGGATACAACATTTAGTCGGATGACACATGGAAGGGCACCAATTCGACAATTCGCTTGCAGACTTGCCGGCAGAGGTTGCTGCCGACCTGGAGAGAGTGACGAAGCTCATCCAGGATCGAGCAGGATCCGAAACAGTTCAGCGCATTCACACAATAGCCGAGCATCTCTTTGGAGGGGGCGGAAAGCGGGTGCGCCCCATGTTGACCATATGTTCGGCACGAATGCTGAACTACAGCGGCATTGCTCACATCGAGTTGGCCGCCGCGGTTGAATTCGTCCATACTGCCACGTTGGCTCACGATGACGTGGTGGACCAAAGCAGACAAAGGAGAGGAAGACCGACAGCACAGTCCTTGTGGAACAACAAGACTTCTGTGTTGGTTGGCGATTTCCTGTTTGCGAGATCGTTTCAATTGATGGTTGCCTCAAAGTCCATGAGGGCTCTTGCCATACTTGCCGACACATCCGCGGTGATCTCGGAGGCCGAAATCCTGCAGCTGGTGACACAGGGGCGGATTGATCTTCCCGAGGCAACCTATTTCCAGATCATCAGGGGCAAGACGGCCGCGCTGTTCACCGCGGCCTCCCAGGTTGGAGCAGTGATAGCGGGTGGTACCGAAGCTCAGATTGACGCCTGTGAATCCTACGGAAACACGCTCGGAATGGGCTACCAAATGATGGACGACATGCTGGACTACAGCGGTTCCGAGGCGAAGCTCGGCAAGCGCATAGGAGACGACTTTCGCGACATGAAGCTCACGCTGCCTGCCATTCGAGGCGTCGCAACGGCCAATGAAGCGGAGAAAAAGTTCTGGGAGCGAGTGTTCGTGCTTGGCGAACAGCGGGATGGCGACTTTGAAAGAGCGATGGAAATCCTCGTGCGCCGAGGCATCCTCGAAGAAATCCACGAGGAAGCCATTGACTGGTCAACGCGATCAAAGGACTCTCTCGCGGCGCTTCCGGAAAATTCGTATCGTGCCTTCCTGTCAGGGCTGGCGGATTTCGCCGTCAGGCGCTCGCACTAGCCGCTCTGCTCCTGGGACCCGACTGGCTGCGTTGAGGGCATTTCTGGTCAACGTTGGCCGCACCCACCATTCGGGCCTTTGCCGCAATATCGCCTTTGCCGCCAAGCCGGCCTCTTGTTCGGTATGGAAAGCGCCAAAGCAGGTGGCGCCCGAGCCGGACATTGCCGCCGCTCGACAACCAGCCTGTTCCGTCAACACAGTCAGCGTTTCCAGTATCATCGGGGCAAGACGAGCTGCCGAATTCAGCAAGCCGTTCCTGTGGCGGCCGATCCAACCGCAAAGACTGTGGCGCGTCAATTCCCCTGGCAGGGGAAGAAGGGGCGGCTGGAACTTCGTGCCCAGACAGCCGTACACAGTGGCGGTGTCCAGCCTGACGCCTGGATTGACAAGGACAAGCGGCAGTCGGGGCATGCCGCTTAAGGGCGATGTCCCGTCGCCAATGCCGGTCACTCGAGCCGGCCTTCCGGTGAGGCACACCGGCAAGTCGGCTCCCAGTTCGGCAACGGCATCCACATTTGGCACTGGGCATCCGAAGCGCTGGCCTAGCAATGTCATGACGGCCGCTGCATCGGCGGAACCTCCTCCCAGGCCTGCCCCAACAGGAATGTTCTTGTGCAATGCAATGCCGATGTCGTCCGGCGCACCTGCAAGTGAGGCAGCCCTCGCCGCCAGATTGGAGGCGTCACTCGGGACGTCGCGCGCAAATTGACCTCGGACCTTCAATTTGGGTGCACCATTCGGGGTCAGGACGACACGGTCGCCGAAGTCTGCAAAGACAACCAGGCTGTCGATTTCGTGGAAACCGTCCGGTCTGCGACCGAGTATGTGGAGCGCGAGATTGATCTTGGCGTGCGCTACAATCTCAAATCTCATTTGTGGCGCTTGCCGGCGCCTCCTCAACCGCTGCGGGCAGGCCTTCCTTCAGCTTCAGGTTGATTGTCTCAATCAGCTCGTCTTCCGGATCGAAGGACAATGCACGTTGCCACTGCAGACGGGCATTCTGGTCTTCTCCAACTCTCCAATACGCATCGCCAAGGTGATCAATGATGACCGGATCCGACGGGACCAGCTGCGCGGCGTATTTCAGATGCAGCACCGCTTCCTCAAACTTTCCCTTGCGATACAGGACCCATCCAAGCGAATCCACAAAGTAGCCATTGTCTGGCTCCGCCTCGACCGCCTTGCGTATCAATTCCTCGGCCTCATCGAGGTCCTGCCGCTTCTCGACCATCGTGTAGCCGAGATAGTTGAGCACATAGGCATTGCCGTCCGACAGCTCGAGTGCCTGCCTGAAATGGGGCTCGGCCTGCTCCCAGTCATCCAGCCTTTCGTTTGCGATGCCCAGCCCATAGTACAGCCGCCAGTTGGCTTCCCCATTCTCCTCGACAAGGGCAAGGGCGCTAAGGTAGGAAGTTCGCGCTTCCTCGTATCGCTCCTCGAACCGAAGAATGTCCCCCATCTGGTGATATACAATTACGGATGGCCCCTGCATTGAAATGTCGCCATTCAGGGCCGCCAGCGAAGCCTCGACGTCACCGGCCTCCCGAAGAGCGCGCGCCTTTCCTATGGCAGCGATGCGGCCCATGCGGCCACCCAATCGAACTTGACCATAGCTTTCTGCCGACAACGGATAATAGTTCAGATCGTACAGCAACTCCCCGAGCTGCACCTTGTAGCTCTCGCTGTCCGGGTTGAGAAACTCCGCCAGACGGGCGTAGATCAGGGCCAGTTGGAAACGCTCTATCGAAGCGCCCTCATCGTCAGCCACAATCCTGCGTGCGATCGTGGCAAGGACTTCACCCATTCCAAGCCTTGGCGAGTCGAGTGTGATGGGCACGAGTCTTCCCGCTTCAATGTCATCCCGAAGGTCGAGCAGAACCGCAATTCGATGATTGTTGGTTTCGTCGGGAAGCTTCTCGAGGCGCTCAAGCGCCGCTTCCCCGCTGTCCAACTGCATGTGCAGCTGTGCCAGCAACGCAAGTTCCTCGGGGTTCAGAAATCGAGTTGGCGTGCCTTGAAGCGCAAGAATGTTAATCGCCGATTCGAAACGCCCGGATGCCGCCAGCGCCAGCGCCTGCTGAAAGTGAACCATTCTGGCGTCCTCATCCGACTTCAGCGCCAATGAAATCGCCGCCGAAGCGCCGGCAACGTCTCCTTCCGCCATTGCCGCCCACGCGTTGATGAGGTTGCCCGACCACGGTTCGCTTGCCTGCAGCGCGGGCCGGACCTTCGCTATGCTGTCGTGTTGACCCTTCACGATGTCGCCCACCAGCATGGAAAGCAGAATTGTCTCGTCCTCGTAGCCCGCTTCGAACAACTCGGTGGCGATGGTCTGCGCGGCAAACAGATCGCCCTCGGCCAAATGGGTTTGGAGCGTGATCAGCCTAACCCGGGGACTGCTTGCATCGGCATCGATTCTTTCAGCTATGAATTCAACGAGAGCGTCAGCCGGCTGGGACATCGTCGATCCCAGAAAGCGATCTTGGACCGCTTCCGTCAGCGATTCGATGAGTGGCAGGGCAACGGCGTTCGTTGGATCCAGGGCCGTTGCCAGACGAGCGTAGATCAGCCGTTTTTCCGCCACCAGAACTCTCTCGGGGTCCGTTGCCGCCAGGGCGAACAGCCGGCCAAGCCCCTCCTGCGGCGACGAAACCAGATCAAACGCAACTGGCTCGCCGGCTGCAATCCGCAGGCGCAGCGAGTCGCTCCGGCTGCGAATGTCGTCGTTGCCTCCCACATCCTCCAGCAGCGCCAAAGCTCCGTCGTAGTCATGGATTGTGGCCCGAATCTGAGCCCAGGCCAGTCGAACGTCCGCAGGCACTTCGTCGGAGTCCGAATGGGCGATGTTCATCGCCGTGTTGGCTCCCTCAAAATCGCCTTCGAGCGCCAGGATCAGCGAAAGCTGGGTCAAGGCGGTCCTGTACCTGAAGCCAGTGACAGCCGCCTTCTCGAACGCAAGCTGGGCTTGATCGAAATTGCCTCGGCCATGTTTGGCCCACGCGCCCGCAAGGTCCGCAATTGCAGGCACTGGAATGCTGCCGTCCTCGGCCTGCTGCGCAATTCTGCGGAAGCGTTTCCTTTCGAGATCTCCGACAAGCTGTACAAGCGTCAACAGCTGACTCGAAACGTCAAGCGCCTTCAACCTGCCGGCCAGTTCGATCGCCTGCTGTCGATCTCCGCTTTCGACCGCAACCTGAAACGCAAAGCGCAGCAGCGGAACGGCCTCGGGCTCCTCCATGAGAGCAGTCTCGATGAATCGTTCCGCCAGTGCGTGATCCCTGTCCGCCAGAGCAATGCGAGCCGACAGGTAGGGATGGAGGCTGTCGCCCACGGAACTCGATGCCACCATCGCCAGGGCGAATGCAACGGCGATCACTTTGCTGCATGCAGCCACCGCAACTGGCTTCAGCAGACGCTCGAACCGTCTCCCGCTGTTCAGCCGGCGGCCAAGTTGAGGATGGCGCTCCAAGCGCATCACACGTCCAATCTCAATCATTGGAATCTCCCGAAGAGCGGCAATTGAAGCGTACAGAGGGCGGAGGCGCTACATGTTCGGATAGTTTGGGCCGTCGCCGCCCTGAGGGGTCCGCCAGTTGATGTTCTGGCTGGGGTCCTTGATGTCGCATGTCTTGCAGTGCACACAATTCTGAAAGTTGATCCTGAATTCACTCTGGTTCTTGGCGCTGTCGGTGACCACCTCGTAAACGCCAGCGGGACAGTAGCGCTGTGCCGGTTCGGCAAACTTGGGCAGGTTTACGTCTATCGGCACGCTTGGGTCGGCAAGCGTCAGATGGCATGGCTGGCTGGTTTCATGGTTGGTGCCGGAAAAGCTGATGTTTGTCGTTCTGTCAAAGCTCACTTCGCCGTCGGCCTGCGGATACTCTATGGGCTTGTGCCGCTCGGCCTCTTCGGTGCATTCGGCGTCCGTCTTGCCATGCTTCAGGGTTCCGAACGGATTCCAACCAAACAGAGAGGCGCTCCACATGTCGGCGGCGCCTAGCGCAAACGCTCCAACAATCCCGAACCTTGACCAAAGCGGCTTGACGTTCCGAACTCGCCTCAGGTCCTTCCCGACCTCTCCCTGTCTCAGTTCCGTTTCATAGTCGTGCAGTACGTCTCCGGACCGGCCGTCTTCAATTGCCCGGCAGACTGATTCCGCGGCTGCCTTGCCGCTTAGCATGGCGTTGTGGTTTCCCTTGATGCGCGGGACATTGACCAGACCTGCCGCGCAGCCAACGAGTGCGCCGCCGGGAAACACGACCTTTGGAAGTGACTGCCAGCCACCCTCGGTGAGCGCCCTTGCGCCGTAGGCAATGCGCTTGCCTCCCTTGAGCAGGGGTTTGACGATGGCGTGTTGCTTGAACCTCTGAAACTCCTGATAGGGATCAAGGTACGGGTTTCGATAGTTGAGGTGGACGACGAACCCAAGGCTGATCTGGTTGTTTTCCATGTGGTAGATGAAGGATCCTCCACCCGCACGCGACCCAAGCGGCCATCCCGCCGTATGGGTGACCCGTCCCAAATCGTGGACTTCCGGGTCGACTTCCCAAATCTCCTTCATGCCCAAGCCGAACTTGGGCGCGTCAGAGTGCCTGTCCAGGTCGAATTTCCTGATTGCCTGCTTTGAAAGCGATCCGCGCGCGCCTTCGCACAGCAGTGTGTACTTGCCGAGGACGTCGATGCCGGGCTCGTAGTTGGCGCCTTCGCTGCCGTCGGGATTCTTGCCGAATTCGCCTGC
Source organism: Paracoccaceae bacterium (assembly GCA_026713305.1). GTDB lineage: Bacteria > Pseudomonadota > Alphaproteobacteria > Rhodobacterales > Rhodobacteraceae > MPNP01. The sequence continues at coordinate 6,940 of JAPOOS010000331.1, read as the reverse complement.
CACCACGCCGGAAATGCCGCCATCCTCATTCGTCAGGAGTTCGGAACAGGCCATTTCCGGATACACTTCGACTTCAAGGTCTTCGGCCAGCTCCGCCAGCCACCGGCAAACGTTGGCCATCGACACGATGTAGTTGCCGTGATTGTTCATGAGTGGCGGCATTGGCCAGTTTGGCACGCGTATGCGCCCTGCCTCTCCGAGTATGTAGAAGTCGTCCCTTGTCACCGGCACCTGCACAGGCGCGTTCAGGTCAGCCCAGTCGGGCAGGAGACGATCCAGTCCAACTGGGTCGAGCACGGCTCCCGACAGGATGTGCGAACCAACCTCGGACCCCTTCTCCAGCACACACACTTCCAGAGAAGGGTTTATCTGTTTGGCGCGGATTGCTGCCGACAGGCCGGCTGGGCCGGCGCCCACGACAACAAGGTCGAACTCCATAGACTCTCGCATCATACCGGTCCGGCTTTCCCTTTGTCGAAAGTGCACATGCTCAATATATCACGAATTGCGCCGCCGTGCAGCAATGCAACATGCCAACTGGCTGCGCACTCTACCAGTCAAGGGCATGGCCGACGGGTCAAGATTGCATTATCGCCTACAGAATTGCGATCCACAATGCGAATTGGAATTCGCGGGCGGGGCCGAAACCGAACTCATCCGAACGCTGCACCCCATGCTGCCGGGGGATGCATTCCTGTCCGGCAGCGGCGGTTTGTTGCGGCGATTTCCGCGCTGCGATCCAGCCTGTGTCCTTGAGGAGCGCTCGGCAGCCGGTTCAGCGCTTCCAACTGTGCCAGTCCACTGCCTGTTCGCCTGAAAGGGAGCGTTCGAGTCAATCAAACGCACGGCACGGCAAGGTAGCGCAATGACGGTCGGAGTCCTGTCCGGCAGCCAGGAATGTCCGTCGACCCACCGTGAATTCGGAACGGACTGGCCATCGAACATCTTCCTGCGGGATTCCCGTGCAAATGTCGTGCCCCTTCCGCAGTTTTCCGTCGTTGCGCTCACCGAGCGAGAAGAGCGGCCATGCCTGCATCCGGTGCGGGCAGCGAGAATTTCTCGTTCAGCGCCTATGGATCCGTCCTTTCGCCCATTGGCATTTGGGCGCACCAAGGCACGGCAAAGTCGGACCTTGTTTCGAGGCACTGCATTTCGGGATGGGCACAATTGCCTTTTTGATTGTGAATCCCTTCGATTTGGAACAATTGCAAGAAAAGTTGACATGGGAATCCCTGTCGTCGAGCCGGACTCGGAATCGCTGCGGCATGCTGTGCAATCCAGACTTCACTGTCCTCCGCTGTGTATTGGGACCCCATTTGGCAAAGGAGCGGTTTCAGGGGAGGTATTGAGACGATGGGCTGCCACATAGCGGAGAACTGGCTGCGGGAACACCTCATGTCGCCGGGAATGCCACCCTTCATCGGGCTCGTTTCAATGGACGAGGAGCTGAAGCAGTGCGCGCTGAGGAAAACGCGTGCCTTTCTGGGCGGCAGTTATTTTCGACTCGAAGAGCTCTTCCACCAATATCCGTATGTCTCCGCTTGGTGCATTTCCCAAACATTGAGCAGTTTCTATGGCGACGACAATCACGCAACCTATCCGCTTTTGGAAAGAGCGCTGGGTGTCATGCTGGGCAGGCCAAATGTTCGGCAAGGTCTTCACGAGAGATTCTGCAGTGTCGTTGAGACACTTGGTTTGCCAGGAAGACACACCGGACGAATGGTTGACACATACCTGCTTCATGCAGGCGTGCCTGAATCAATGCTTGGGCATCTGGCTTCATGTTTCCTGCGCCAGGAGAGGCTGTTCGGACCGCCGCCCACGCATTCGACGGCGGAGCTCAACCGTTGGGAGGACGAATCGCTGGAATTCATGCCACCAGGAGTCGTCTCTCCACGCTGGGCGATTGAATGGGACGAAACCGCCTGGCATGCTGCTCTGTACGCAAGGATTCGTCGTGATGCTGATTCAATCAATCCAAATGTCCCCCTTGAAAGGGCTTTCAAGAACGTGCTTGACGAGCTTGCAAACCAAGCACAGGCGCCAACCACATCGTCGCTGTCAATTCCGAAACCGCGGCTCTTCTGGCATGCAGACGGCCTGACACTCCGACTGCCGAAGGCCGTGGGCCAAACGAAGGTTTGGCTCGACGGCGACAAACAGCCGTACTTGCGCCAGGCAGGCGATTTCTGGACGCTGCCGCAACCTTGGCCGACAAGCATTTTTTGGCTTGATGGCGAATCCAGAGAGCGCTTGGACTTCCTTCCATCTCCCGACGAGTTTGTTGTCTTTGATCGCACGACCGGGCGGTTGGCAAGGAGTATTCGTGGAACTCCGAACAAGGCAGATGCGGGAACAACGGATGCAGTGATTTTGTCCCGCAGTTGCTTCAAGGTGAATGGAGAGCCCGCTCTGGATTTGGGAGACGCAGGCTTTTTGGCATATGCGAAAGTGAGAGCTTCGCAGTTGGAGTTGGGCACAGATGGGGGCGTGGTCCGCCTGTACGCAAGGCCCAGAAGGCGGCTGACGACTCGCGGTGGCCAGATCGCAACTGGGCCATTTGGACCGCTGCTTGGTCGCGATGCAGTGGTTGAAGTGGAAACGGGCATTGAAAGAGACGAGTATCGACAGCTTCGCCTCACCGTGGGAGGGGAAACCATCGATGTAGGCGTTGACATTGCAGAAGGCGTTGGAGAGATCTGCGTCGGTTCGCTCTGTGCGGCGCTGCCCAAGTCAATCAGCCCGGACCCCCTGAAGATGCGGATCGAACTGCTCGTGCCGGCCAAGGAGGGAAGATCTTCGAGGAGCACAGGCATTTTTGCGGAAATCTGGGTGTGGCCTGCGTTTCTGCGGGTCGACGGTCTCGTATTCTACAGCGAGGCCGGTCCGCAAAACTTGATGCTGGAGCATTCGCAGCATGTAACGCAAGACAGTCAGGGCAATCTGACGCTGCTGGCCACAGGCGGCTACGAGACTGCAACTGCCGTATTCAAAATAGGTGTCGAATTCATTCCCTTCGAGATTCCTTGGCCGGATGTTACCGCAATTTGGCGAAAGTCGGACAAGGCCGAAAGCGTAGTTCCCCTTGGAGCCAGACTCACTCTGGGCGAAGCAAACCGTTTCGACACTGTGACCATCCGCTGCCCGGATGCCTTGGCATCGCTGACTGTCCGAGGTCGTCATGAAAGCAGGCCATTTGCCGGCGGGCTTCCCCGCAACCTGTCAGTCCGGAATTTGCTTGAGAGCGCCGATGACAACAAGGTGACGCTTCATCGACAAAGCGGTCATGAGGTGATGCTGTTCGAGCTTGTTCATGCCTTGGAACCATCGTCGTTCAATCTGGTGCTGCAGCCTGACATCGTACGGGTTCGCATGGACCTTGTGGAGCCAATTGGCGCTCTTGCCTTGGAACTCCAGCATGAGCAGGGAGAAACCGAGTTCATCGAGATCGACATCGGTCGCCATCCGATATCGTCTTGCCGGCATGGTTGGATCGGCGTGGAGTTGCCAAGCGGCAACTCAAGAAGTGTCGAACTGTCAATCCATTTGTCCGAGTCGGACGACGGGCTTTCCCTGGCGAGAATATTTGCCAGTCCCGATGTGGGTTTTGAAGATCAAGTCAACTGGCACCCCCTACGCAGCTCCAAGGGCGAAACCTACGCAGCGCTTCTTGGCGATTTCAACTCCAGCTCCATTGCCTCGGATCTCAGCCGGCGTTTTGAAACGCTCAACAGATGGCTGGCCGAGCGCTACGCAATTGAATGCTGGTCGGTGATTGGAAGACCTCTCCAATCGCGCTGGAGGGATGTTGGCCAGGAATTGGCCCGACATCCAGGTGGCCAGGGATTGCTGATACTGGCGGCAGATGCCTTGCCAAGCGATCATTCATCGCGAACCTGGATACCCGTCTTTCATCCGATTTGCTTTCAGCCTGGACTGTACAGCGCCTCGAGCGAGGCCTTTGCAAGGTTTTCGGGCTCGAAGGAACCTTCGATGGCGGCGTTGTCCAACATGCACGAAATTGGCCGGAACCGCCTCAGAGAACAGTCGCAACTGCATCCTGCCGTCTGGCCTGCGTTCAGGAACCTAATGGAGGCCCAGCAACCCAACGTGCGCCTGAAAGGGTTTCAGCCGAACAGGTTTTTTGAACTTCTTCCCATGCCAATGTTCGACAATGATCCGTCAGCCGGCTGGTTCTGGCACGGCAACAGGATTTTGGGTCCCGATCACTGGCGTGCCGCCCATTTGCGATTTGTGGAACGCTTGAACTCCGCAGGACTGTTTGCGGATGACGGAGCCATTGGAAAAAAGCAGATAGCGCTGAACCAGCTGGTCACCATGATATGGAATGTTACCCCCGAGGACCGTCGTCCTCCCGTCCCGAAGCGTTCGGAAGATCGGGAAGAGCCGGAATACATCGACCTGTGGATTGCCACGGCGCTTTCCGAGTTTGGCCGTGCGAGCCGATTGGAAAAGGTCGACGAACTTACAAGCGATCTGGCGACAAGTCTTGATTGGACTGAATCGAAGGTTCTTCACACGCAGGGCCTTTTGCTCCGATTGGCTCCCGAACTCTTCTCCTTCTTTCTACTCACCTGGCAACTTGCAAGGCTCCGCCCATGACATTTGAACTCGACCCCATACGCTTCAAGAACAACTTGGGCAGTGTCCTGGCGCGGTACATCTCAACCGCAGCTCCAGTGTCTTCGGCAAGGGCGCCGAACCTGTCCAGGGAAATCGCCAGCGCCTGTGCGAAGGCTGGGCTCGTCAAGGGACCGTTCGTTGAAAGCCTGCCGGACTTTGGAAAGGGAGGCTCGATAGCGCAGCTTGTCAATGACGGGACGCTTCACCAAACTTGGAGCAAACTGGCATCGACACCTGAGGGGCGGAGGATATTCGAAAGACCCCTGCACATTCACCAAGCGGCGGCGATCTGCCGTGACGAGAACTATCTCGTCGCAACGGGAACCGGCTCAGGAAAGACGGAGGCATTCCTGATTCCGCTCGTTGACGACTTGATCCGACGCGGTGGTCCAGAGCGAGCAGGCGTTCGGGTAATTTTGGTATACCCGTTGAATGCGTTGGCCAACGATCAAATGAACCGCATTGCAAAACTGCTTTTCCGGGATCTCGGCGACCCCGGGATAACTCTTGGGCGGTTCACTGGTCAGGTCCGCGCCACTGCATCACGCGCCGAAGAGGAAATTCGGATCAGGGAGACCCCCACGTTTCAAAGGGATTTTCCGGACAGCTTGACCGTTCCACGGAATTGGCTCCTGTCACGTTTCGAAATGCTGGCAGGGCCGCCGCACATTCTCATCACCAACTATGCCATGCTCGAGCACATCCTCCTGCTGCCTCGGAACCGATCCCTTCTTGATGGCGCTGACATTCGCTGGCTCATACTCGATGAAATCCATTCCTATTCGGGCGCACAGGCGATTGAAGTGGCATTCCTCTTGAGGAAGTTGAAGGCCCGTTTGGGCGTGAAGCCCGGCGCCATTCGGTGTGTAGGGACTTCGGCAAGTCTTGACGTGTCCCGTCTCGACGATCTTGCGCGTTTCGCCGAAGATCTTTTTGGAGAGACATTTTCAAGCGGTGACGGATCGGTCATCATTGCCAAGCGTCAACTTCATCCAGCGCTTCAGAGTGGAAGTGAGAAGCCCGCAGCACGAGTTTCGGACTGGATCAGGCTGGGCGAGGTCCTGTCCAAACTGCGGGAAGGTGAGCGATTTGGTGTCGAGAACGAAAAGTATCTGGCCGGCGATTGGAACAATTCGGTCAGGGCCGCCGGATTGGACGAGTTTGTCGTCGACGAAACCCTGGCATTTGGAGATGGCTTGATAGGTGTCCTGGCGCAGCGACCGGAAGTCAGGGCCGTCGCGCACGCATTGAAAAACCGGGTGCTGCACTTTGAAGACCTTGCAAAGCGAGCATTCGCTTCGGCCAGCGAGGCCGACGACGCTCGCAGAGCGCTGGCCGCGCTGATTTCGGTAGGCGTTTTGGCGAAGCCCTCGATTGTCGGCGCCTTTCCCTTGTTGCCGGCAAGGTACCATTTGGCGGCATCCGGCATAGAAGGTGTGGCATTGCGCCTTTCAGCCGACGATTCGGAACACTGGGACCAGTTTCGGCTGACGAGATCAGGAACGCACATCAATGAGTCGCCTGCGTACCAACTGCTTGTCTGCCGAAATTGCGGGGAACCCTACATCGAAGCTTGGGATGACGGGCGGGCGCTCAATCCGCGTGTCGATATGTCGCCAAATCCAACGCGAAGAGTGCTGCGGCTCACAGCCGCAGGCCAAATCGCGGTGGAAACAGACGAAATCCCAACGGGTGGCGGTAACGGGAGAAACATGATCAGTTTCAATCCCACGAATGGTCGACTCGTAGACGGTCCGGGCGAAGGGATTCTGTCCCTTGAGCAGGTTCCAATGCGAGAGGATCCAGATGAACGCAGATACTACGCCCAATCCTGTTTGTCTTGCGGGTACAGGGATAGGCGCTGGAGCGAACCAGTTACATCGATACATCCGGGAGACGACGCGCTCGCGACCGTAGCAACCCAGGAGTTGATTGAAGCGATTCCCGCACCTGCCGGAAGGTCGACCGAAGCCCCAATGAAGGGACGCAACTTGCTGGTTTTCGCCGACAACCGCCAGGATGCGGCGTTTTTCGCGCCGTTCTTCGAACGGACTGCGCGGGACATGGCAATTCGGGCTGCCATCATGAAGGCCTTGCACAAGGATCATGACGAACCGTTGGATGTCCGAAGCGTGAGGGATGTGGCATGGCTAACGCTTCGTCGTCAGGGATTTCGCATGCATGATCGTCGCAATCCCGATCCGATGAGCGCAACTGCTGCCAAGGATCACTTGCTGGGCTTGATGGTTGCTGAATTCTGCACGGGCCCGCTGCGTGTTTCACTTGAATCTCTTGG
>JAPOOS010000084.1 GCA_026713305.1 Paracoccaceae bacterium | reverse complement strand
CCACCTCGACGCCGCCAACGTCTACGTCAAGACCGACGTGTGGTCGGTGTCGGCAGGGAACCTCGACCCGGCCACGCAGATCGCCAGGAAGCTGCCGGACATCGGGTTCGGCGACGGGATCGGCGTGGACAACGTGGCCGAAGCGGCGACGCCAACGGCCGCCGACATAGAGCTGGGAGTGACGCTCGGTCCCGCAACGGTGAAGATGACGTACGGGAACAGGAAGATCCCAGAAGTGCCGAGAATGGAGCTGACGCCGGGAATGGCGGCGGTGCCGGAGCTCAAGGCCACTACGGGACAGGACGTCGACGTGCCGAATCCGCTTTACGACCCGGACGCCGAGGATGGCCTGGCTGCCATCGAGTACATTGGATGGATGGAAGGCGACGACGCCAAGTTCCTCAATAGCGTCAAGGATGACGTCGAGGACGTCGAAGCCACCGCCACAACACATGGTTTGCAAATCAATGTGGAACCGGGAGCAGGAGCTACCCCAAATGACGCCACCGACGATGTGCCCGTCACGGTCAGCTGGGACAGCGTCAACAAGAGGTTCAAGTACGAAAGTCCCACCGACGAGGCAGAAGACAATACGGACAAGGCAGATGAAGAGAAAGCGGCCAAGGAAGCCCACGAAGCTCGTTTGCTGGCGTTGATAAAGGCACGTGCGGGAACCACGAGCAAGAGAACGATCTATGGCGGCGGTGAAGCGGGCCTTGCATCTGCCACGTTGGCTACAAGAAATGTGGACTGCGACGGCGACGGGGATTCGCTTGATGAAGCCAAGACAGAGTTGGCAGCTGCCCAAGAGGCATACGGCGATCTGGCTGATGATGAGGACGACGCAACAAAGGCGACTGCCAGAAGTAGAATTTCAGCTGCCGAGACCGCCATCAAAGCAGAGGATGCCGACGATGACGGACTGGTCGACTGCGTAAAGCTCAACCCCATCGAAGTGGTGGTGCAGGAAGGAAAGGAAGCGGTTGAGGCAACCTACAGTGAAGGGACTCCCGCCGGCGATGACGACGAATGGGCGATTGGCATTGGCTTCTCGAATGGCGACAACATCGACTTCGGCATCGGCTACGACAGCAACAAGATGGTCAACATGGGCGTCGCCTCGAAAATAAGCGGCATCTCCGCGGCCCTCTACTACGAGAAGCCCAAGGACACGATGGGCGCCAACATGGGCGTCAACATCGGCATGGAGGTGACCGAAGGCATGTCGGTCAACGTTGGCTTCTCGAGAGGCTACGACAGTGACGACATGCGGCAGACCGGAGTTGGCGTTGGCATGTCGCACGATCTCGGCGGCGGAGCGACGTTCCAGTTCGGAGCCGGACGCGTCAAGGGCGACACGGCTGCAGATGCAGGCATCTCGATGTCGTTCTGAGCCAAATGGCTGACAGGCAGCGCCGACAGGCGCAGCCAATGGACAAACATTGGAGGCGGGCCTTTGCAGGCCCGCCTTTTCCTTTGAAAGCCCCACATAAACTGATGCGGGCATCTGAGACCTAACTTGCCGTTGCCGAGGTGCAATCGGCTCTTGCGCTGTCAGGCCAACAACAACAGGGCTGCCAAGCGCCTTGCCGCACGAGAAGGACGCCGAGGGAATTCATGGAACGACGCATGTGCTTGCCTCGACGCCACTGGGGCTCGGAAGCGAAGCGAGAGTTGCGGAAGTCCTCACTAGCTTCGAGGTTGCGCCTCTCGGACAGTGAATCGAATCCTGGGTGGCTGGTCAATCTCTCACAGCGAAAGGCTCGAACAATTCACCGCGGGTTTAAGTTGACGCAGCCGGAAGGGACTTGCAGTTGGCACAAAGAACATCCACCCAGCCAACTGGCGTCCAACCGTGAACAAGAGCATCTTGACAACACGGTCAATCCCAACAGCCAAGGGCGAAGGCAACCTCCGGAATGAGGCCACCATGCCTT
>JAPOOS010000133.1 GCA_026713305.1 Paracoccaceae bacterium | reverse complement strand
CGACGAGTACATTGCGCAGAAGAAGTGGAAGAATGCAAGGCTGAAGAAGTGTCCCAAGCATCCCGAGGGCGGCTGCGGCTTTGCCCGGCACGGCGCCTACAGGCGCAAGCACAACGGCGAATATGCTCTCATTGTCCGTTGCCACTGTCCGAAGGCGCATCGCACGTGGTCCTTGCGGGTCTTGGGTGAATTGGGTTGTGCGCGTCTGAGCCGATGGACCGGCTACCATTGCAAGCCCGGTCCTGTGGTGATGTTGCGGGGTCAATACAAGCTCAGGGTCATCCAGATCGGCTATGACATGGCTGGCCTTGGGTGAATCGGGTAGGGCGAGTGGGTTCAGTGACTGTTCTCGAAGGCTTCTGCATTCGCGTACATGAACAAGACAGCAAAACCGCACATTGGATTCTTCCAAGAGGCAGCCGGCCTCCGTGAGCGGTGGAGTGAGCGTCTTGCAATGGTAGGATCAGGCGCTCCTGACGAGCGCAATTCGATTGGTTTCGACCCATGGAATCGAACCCAAGCAACTTAAGCCCCATAGAAGGCAAGTTTCGTCCTGCCAAAAATTCGGCAGATGTCAGCAACTGTTCCTTCAGGTTGGCAATTGCCTCTCAAATGGTTATCTTGCGCGCAACAAAACACGGTAATCCTGCAACCCGCAGCTTTTGGAATGCGATGCGGCTGTGCAGGGAGGAGTTCTTCCTTGGTCGAATCCACATCCAGAATTCGTCGGCCGGTGGGCGGCTTCCTGCTTGAACTTCTTGGGCGCATGGTCCCAAAGCGATTTCTTTTGATCCTCCTGCTTGCCGGTTGCTCAACGATTGGTGGCCAGACTCCGTCAAACATTGAAGATGCCTGTTCGATTGTCAGGCAGAAACCCGCGTGGAACCGCGCCATGAAGAACACCGAACGAACGTGGGGAATCCCAGTTTCGGTGCAGATGGCGATCATTTATCAGGAGAGCAAGTTCGAAGCCAAGGCCCGGCCTCCAAGAAAGTATTTCCTCGGATTCATTCCGACAGGGCACGTGACTTCGGCCTACGGCTACGGACAGGCCATAGACGGCACCTGGAAGTGGTACAAGGACGATGCCGGCAGGTTTGGAGCCCGCCGCGACAATTTTGCCGATGCATCCGATTTCATAGGCTGGTACTCCGATATTTCCGCCAAGCAGCTTGGTCTCAGCAAGCGAGACACCCAGAACCTCTATCTTGCCTACCACGAAGGACATGCCGGCTATAAGCGGGGTTCCTACCGCAGCAAGGCCTGGCTGATGGAAGTCGCAAGAAGTGTTGATCGGGTGGAGCGACGATACCGATCGCAGTTGAGAGGTTGCAACGTCGCATAGCGGATTGATCGTGGCCCGCGTCCCGCCGCAATCGTCGGGGGAGATCGCTTGGGCAGGATGGCCAGGCGCCCTCGTCAGTCGCAGACCGCAGCAACAGTCACTGGAACAGCTGCTGGGTGTCGAAAAGGCTTCTTCGCAAGCCAATGCCCTCCCGCCAGCTGTCAAGAACGAGTGTAGTTCTTTGACCGTCGCCGTCGACATATCCCCAGCCCAGAAGCGTGATCGGATGATTTGCGAAGTACAGTTCGGAGTGCCCATCGACCAGCTTGGAGGAATGGCGAACGTGCACCTCGGAGTAGCCGTCGCCCGCCCGAAAGTCCTGCAACAGTTCGGGATCTTCCAGGTTGACGTTCTTGGCTATCAGCGTTTCCAGTCCTGTACCCGTAAGCGGGTATTGGGCGGGTTGCGAGTTTGATTTCCTGTCGAGCACATACAAGCGGCGCCCCTTGGCAATGATGCTTATTTCATCCGGCGGATCATATTCCATGCGCAGATTCCACGGCCGGCTGAGGTAGACCCTGCCCTTGGACGTCGTTCCATCGGCATTGTACTGCGAAAACGCCCCCATTCCCGTCGAGAGTTGTTCCAGATAGTTGGACAATTGGGAGAGGGTGACCTCGGGCATCTCGTCGGGAGTCGCTGCGTCGCCGCTTTGCTGGGCGGCAGCGTGTGCTGCAAGGGCCAGCGCAATCAGCGCTGAACGCCAGGCGGCCCTCCAGGTTGCGGCGAAAATCGAAGCGAAGCCAACCATCCATTCGTGCTCATTCCGGAACAAGTATCTCTCGCTTGCCGACATGGTTTGCCTTGCTGACAAGTCCTTGCTCCTCCATGCGTTCGACCAGTCTTGCAGCCTTGTTGTAGCCTATGCTGAGCTTGCGCTGGATGTAGGAAACCGAAACCCTCCTGTCCCGCAGCATGACGGAAACCGCCTTTTCGTAGGCTTCGTCCTCAGCATTCCCGGACTTGCCCAGACCCAGGACAGCGTCGATTTCATCCTCGCTCTGCTTGTCCGGGCCCTCAATCACGCCGGCAACATAGTTCGGCCTGCCAAGGGACTTGAGGAAGCTCGAAATCTCCTCGACTTCCCGGTCGGAAACGAACGGTCCATGCACGCGCTCGATCTTGCTGCCACCTGCCATGTAGAGCATGTCTCCCATGCCAAGCAACTGTTCCGCTCCCTGTTCGTTGAGAATCGTGCGGCTGTCAATCTTCGACGACACCTGAAACGAAACGCGCGCTGGAAAGTTGGACTTGATTGTCCCCGTTATGACATCAACCGAAGGTCGCTGTGTCGCCATGATGATGTGAATTCCGGCTGCCCTGGCCATCTGGGCAAGGCGCTGGACGCAGGCCTCGATCTCCCTGCCGGCGACCATCATCAAGTCGGCCATCTCGTCGACGATGACGACGATGTAGGGCAGGGGCTGGGCAGCCTGCTTTTCAGTCTCGTAGATTGCCTTCCCAGTCTCCTTGTCGACTCCGGTTTGCGCTCTTCGCACGCAACACTCGCCTCGCGCCTTCATTCGCCGCATGCGATCATTGTAGCTGACGATGTTGCGAACGTTCAGCTTCGACATGTTGCGGTAGCGTTCCTCCATTTCGGCCACGACCCACTTTAGGGCGACCACTGCCTTCTTGGGATCTGTAACGACTGGGGAAAGCAGGTGAGGAATGCCGTCGTAGACGCTGAGTTCCAGCATCTTCGGATCGATCATTATCAGTCGGCACTTGTCTGGACCAAGCCGGTATATCAGACTCAATATCATTGTGTTGATTGCAACCGACTTGCCTGAACCGGTGGTGCCGGCAATCAGCAGGTGCGGCATCTTCGCCAAGTCCACAAAAATTGGATCGCCACTGATGTTCTTTCCGAGCGCAATGACAAGGTCGTCGCGGGAATCGCCAAACTGGCGAAGGGACACAAGCTCACGCAGGAACACCGTCTCACGGTTGTCGTTTGGCAGCTCGATGCCGATGTAGGATTCCCCGGGCACGGTCGAAATCCGCGCCGACAGCGCTGCCATTGACCGTGCGATGTCGTCCGACAGTCCGATGACCCGGCTTGTCTTCACGCCGGGAGCGGGCTCAAGCTGGTAGAGAGTCACCACTGGGCCGGGGCGCACCATCCCGATTTTTCCCTTTACGCCGTAGTCCTCAAGCACCGACTCGAGCATGCGGGCGTTTTGCTCCAGCGCTTCGGTGCTCTCACGAGCGACCCAAGCCTGCTTGGGGTCCTGCAGCAGCCTGAACGGCGGCCCTTCATATTCAAAGTCCGCTTCATCCATGCCGAGCGACGGCTGCCTTTCCTTTCTGGCCTTGCGACTGACAAGCTTGCGCCGCCTGGCTGGCGCCACCACGCGGGTTTTGGCGGAGGGAGTGGCAGTGACGGGGGCCACCGGCGCCACTCCCTCAAATCCGGGAATCTTCCTGGTTTTCGCTCCTGTGCCAGCTTCGCTCGCAACCTTGCTGCCTCCCAGCTTGGGAGACGTGCGGGCCTGTCCGTCCAATGCTTCCTCGGAATCGGGCTTGCGCCGACGTGCAATCGCACCGAACAGTGACGGAAAGCCCCGGAGAATCCGCCGAGATCCAGGCCCGGCGGATTCACGGGACCGCAGCGTCGGGCCCTGTTCCGACTTGGAATGGTTGTCCAGATCCGATTGCTGATCGAAATGACTCGCGTGTGTGGAATGCTCGGCATTGCCGGCAAACTTCACCGAATCCTTTTTCTCAACCTTGGAAGGCTTTGGCCGGAGGGCCCGAAGCGGCAGCGTCAGCCAGTGTCCCAACGTTCTGAAAATCGGGAACCCCAGCATTGACAGCCCAAACAGCAGAGTGAAGCCGCCAACCCAAAGAGACAGGACTCTCTGGGCTGCAGCCGGTTCACCCCACCAGGCATACAGCAGTCCTGAATACGCAACGTCGCCGACCAGTCCGCCTGGATTGAATGCAAACAGTCCGGTTGGTCCGGTTGCCGCCAGCGCCGATGCCAGAAGCATGGCTGGCGGTATCATCAGGAAGCTCAAGAGGAAGCGACCGGCGTTTCGGTTGAGCAGAAACCGGGTTCCCCACATCGCCAGGTGGACGACAAGTGTCCAGGAACCCAGTCCGAAGACGACAATGAGCGCGCTGGCAACCATGGCGCCGTGGGAACCAATCCAGTTGTTCACTGGACGATCCGTTGCCGTAAAGAGCGACGGGTCGGCAGGGGAATAGGTTACAAGCGCCAGTCCAAGAACCACCGATGCCGCAATGAGCCCAAAGCCGACAAGCTGCTTCCCCGCCAGCTTGAGCTGCAGCTGCAGATTCTCGGTCAATATGTGGTCCTGCTTCTTGATCTCATATACCATGCTCGACAGATCCTTCTTCAGAGACAGTCCCGAATTCCCGTCAACCCGTCTTCCAGCTCGTCCTCTTCGGCCACCAATGCGACCCGCACAAAGGACTTGCCCGGATTGTTGCCGTGTGCTTCCGTTGAAAAGTAGGCGCCTGGCACGACCCGCACGCCGCGGGACTTCCACAGTCTCAGTGCGAAGTCTTCGCCGTCGCCGACATCGATCCACAGGTAGAGACCCGCCTGCGGCCTTTGGAATCCCTGCCAGTCGCCTAGGATGTCGGCGGCAAGAGCGTACTTTCGGCGGTATCTGGCCCTGTTGGCGGCAACATGATCCTCATCGCGCCAGGCCTTGGCGGCAGCCATCTGCAGCGGCACCGGCGTGGCAGGCTCGGAGTAGGAGCGAAAGTGTTTCAAATGCCTGACTGTGGCGGCTCCGCCGACCACAAATCCCGAACGCAGCCCGGGAAGATTCGATCGCTTCGACAGTGAGTTGAAGACGACCACGTTCTCAAGGCCTGCACCGACATTCCGAACGGCCTGCAAAATGCCTGGCGGAGGCTCGGAACTGTAGATTTCCGAATAGCATTCGTCGGAAAATATTCGGAAGCCGTATTCGACGGCCAAGGACACCAGGTTTTCGAGGTAGGGCAGGGAGGCGATTGCCCCCTGCGGATTTGAGGGTGTGCAGGCGAACGCGATCGAAGTCCTTTCGAGAATCTCCTCGCCAACGGATTCCAGATCGGGAAAATGGCCGTTTGCGGCGGAGGCCTCGACAAAACAGGGCAATCCGCAACTCGCCACGGCGCCACCGAGATACACCATGTAGAAGGGGTTCGGAATGAGCACGTGCCGCTGCGGCTCGCCGTCGCCACCCGTGCACAGCGCGATGCAGAAGCTGAACAGCGCTTCCCTTGAACCGCAAGTGCTGATCACGTTGGCGTCGGGGTCGATCTCCACCTGGTATCGCGCCTTGATCCAGTGGCTGACGGCCGACCGCAGTTCATGCGTTCCGCAGGCAGGGGGATATCTGCCAAACGCCGCGCAGTTGGCGGCGATTTCGTCGCCTATCCAGTCTGGGAATGAATGGCGCGGGTCGCCAATGGACAAATCCACGACGTTGCCTGCAGGCGAATGATCGCCTAGCAACGCGCGCAATTGCCGAAACGTGTAGTTCGGCAGCCTTCCAAACCGCGTGGGAACCTGCATGTATGCCTCTAAATTCGGGATCGTGTCGCCCCGTTCAGTTGCTCTCTAGCCAATGCATCGAGTCAGTTCAAGCCCTGCAGCGGCTGAATTGATTGCATGGTCAATGTTGTGGCAATTGTGTATCTAGCGCCGCGGTTGCCCGGCAGAGGCAAGATCCATGCCGGAGTTGCCGCGGCACAGGGTTCACGGCGGCGGAACATGCACAACTCTTCCGCCAAGGGCCGCGGCCGACGGCGGCGGCCGGACCGCACCCCAAGTCCACCGCAGCGAGTCGTCGACGGTGGTCAAACTCTGGAGTCCGAGGTCCGGCCCATTCGAGCCGACTTGCTGCACTGGGACGGAGAGCGCATTGGAAAAACCTGGGATACTGCTGCTGGGAAGCAGTCGGCGCAGCCAGGCTCTGGCGGAGTTGCTGACCGATTGCGGGGAGTTCTCGATTCACGTTGCCGGCGACACCGGCGCTGCGCGGAAGGCGATCTCGACGAACGAATTCGCCGCATGCATCGCCTGCGAGGAGTGGACGAAGACCTGGTTCGCACAGGAGGCGCCCGCACACATCCAGTGTCTGGAGCTTGTTGAGAACCCGTCGCACAGGTCTGTGCTGCAATCGCAGTCCGTGCATGCCGAATTCATGACCTGCCCATTTGCGCTGAAGGACCTGCTGACAGTGCTGCGCTCGCTGCTCAGAAGGTTTGAGCTCGAATCGGGCCGGCGGTTTCAGATCGGGACTCGACTGGTTGACCCTGCAACAATGCGCGTCGAAGACGAAAGCGGAAAGCGCTTCCGTCTGACCCGCATGGAACTCAGGCTGTTGAACGAACTGCGCCGCCGTGCCGGGACAACTGTCAGCAGGGCAAGTCTGCTGGAACGGGTATGGGGCTACAATGAGAGAATAGTCACATCGACGCTTGACACCCACATTTACAGTCTGCGTCAAAAGGTCGAGATCGATCCCCACAATCCCATGCATGTCGTTTCCGACAATGGCGGATACAGGCTGATCACGGACGCTGGAGCTCGCTAGACGCCGCAACTGCTGCATGGCGCCTGCCCGTCGCGCGGGCCACGAAAAATGCATAGGGCAGGCTGGACCCAGCGATACGCAGGAGAAATCGAACGCAATGAAACTGACCGTTGCAACATGGAACATCAACTCAGTGCGTCTGCGCATGAAGCTTGTTTGCAGATTCCTGCTTCGACATCGTCCCGACGTGCTGTGCCTGCAGGAGACGAAGTCGCTCCCGGAGCTGGTGCCCACAGAAGAATGCTTCGATCTGGGGTACGAGCACATAGCCCTGCGAGGCCAAAAAAGCTACAATGGCGTCATGATCCTGTCGCGGCACGCGTTTTCCAGCGAGACCGACGAGGATTTCCTTGGCAATGGGACGGCGAGGCATGTGTCCGTCCGCCTCGACAACGGCATCGCGATCGAGAACTGCTACGTGCCGGCCGGCGGAGATGTGCCCGATCGCGAAGTCAATCCCAAGTTTGGCGAGAAGCTGGACTATCTGAACGCCATGAAGCGACACTATGACAACCCGCCTCGAAAGCGTTCGTTGCTGGTCGGAGATCTCAATGTGGCGCCGCTTGAGGATGATGTCTGGTCCCATCGGCAACTTCTCAGGGTGGTTAGCCACACCCCCATTGAAGTTGACGCGCTGAACGACGTGATGAAGTCCGGCGGTTGGGTCGACATCTCACGAAAGCACCATCCGGACGGCAAGCTGTATTCTTGGTGGTCCTACAGGGCACGCGATTGGAGAGCCTCGGACCGTGGACGCAGACTCGACCACATCTGGGCGACTGCTGATCTGGCCGCTCGCTCGACTTCCGCAGAGATTCTTCGTTCGGCCAGAGGATGGGAAAGGCCCTCCGACCATGCCCCGGTGATTGCCAGCTTTGAAATCTGACGAGCGCAACCTATGTATATCAGTCTTCGCTGTGTGTATTGGGATGCAGAAGCATTGAATGCGGGCGCTGCGCATTCAATCGAGCAGCTTCATGCCCGGTGAAGAATCTGTCAGGGAGGATACAGACATGCTAGGACTAAGGAAGTCAGGCGAAAGCCATGTCAAGGAAGGATCCGACGCGACATTCATGCAGGATGTCGTCGAGGCCAGCAGATCGGTTCCGGTGCTGGCCTACTTTACCGCCAAATGGTGTGGGCCGTGCAAAACGCTGGGACCTCAACTGGAAGCCGAGGTCAACAAGGCGGCCGGGCGTGCAAAGTTGGTTCGCATTGATGTCGACAAGAACCAAAGCATTGCCGCCCAGTTGCAGGTTCAATCGGTTCCGGCCGTCTTTGCATTCGCGGACGGACGCCCGGTAAACGGATTCGTAGGCGCCAAGCGGCGTTCCGAACTGGCGAAGTTCATTCAAAGCGTGATCCGCGCGAAGGGTCATGCTCCAGGCAGCGGAATGGAAGGGACGGAGGAACTGCTGGCACATGCGGAGGAACTGCTGAAACAGGGCGCTCTCGTCGAAGCAAGCCGGTCGTTTTCGGCGATCCTTGCGGAGGAGCCCGAAAATGCAGCCGCCTACGCAGGTCTCATAAAGACCCACATAGCCTGCAAGGACATCAAGCGTGCCGAAGGGCTCTTGCAGTCACTGCCGTCGTCAATTGCGGATTCGCAGGCGATTGCCTCGGCCAGGGCGATGCTGGAACTTGCAAAGCAGGCGCGATCGACTGGACCGGTCTATAGGCTCAGACGCAGGGTCGAAGCCAATCCCAACGATCACCAGGCGCGACTGGATCTTGCCACTGCGCTGCACGCGAGCGGCGACATCGAGAATGCAATCGAACATCTTCTGGAGTTGTTCCGCCGAGACCGCGCGTGGAACGACGAGGCCGCCAAGAAGCAACTGTTCAAGGTTTTCGATTCACAGGACCCGGCAGCCCCCATCGTCCTGAAAGCCCGACGAAGGTTGTCTTCGATGATATTCTCCTGATCCGATGAATGCAGTGGACGACAGGATGCGCATCGATGGAAATGTGCTTGAAGTGTTGGTCTGTCCGGTTACGCACGGACGCCTGCGCTACGACGCCGAACAACAGGAGCTTGTGTCTCAATCCGCCAAGCTGGCATATCCGATCCGCAACGGCATTCCTGTAATGCTGCCTGACGAAGCACGTCGGCTGGATTGAATCCCATCATCCGCAATTACGCCCAAAGCGCTTTGCCGCGCAGCAGTTTGGGAACGTCGCCGGCCATTCCGGCGGCATAGCGCAGCACAGCACGACGCAGCGCCGGGACCCGGCCGATCAAGCTGGTTCCGATGGGTCGAATCAGTCCCCGGCAATCATCGTCGGTCGAGTACAGCCAGTTGAAAGCGTCGGTTGCCGCGATGATCGTCATCGAATCGAAACGCCGCCACTCCTGGTAGCGCTCAAGAACACCCGGGCTGCCGATGTCTTCACCCCTTCGCCGCGCAGAAACCAGCACTTCCGCGAGCGCAGCCACGTCGCGAAACCCAAAGTTCAATCCCTGCCCAGCGAGTGGATGCAGTTGCCGGGCGGCATCCCCAGCCAGCGCCAAGCGGCCGGCACACATTCGATATGCAAAGGACATTGACAGTGGCCAGCTTGCGACACGGCCTTCCAGGCTCAACTCTCCGAGAAAGTCTCCGAACGCAGGACGAAGTTGCTCCAGAAACTCCGCGTTCGCCAGCTTGCCAAGCCGTGCGGCCCGACGGGCATCCATCGTCCAAACCACGCTTGATCGGTCTGCAGGCAATGGAAGAATGGCAATCGGACCGGTTGGCATGAAGAACTGGTGGGCAATTCCACGATGAGGCTGTTCGTGGCGCACACAGCAGGAGACGGCGCTCTGACCATAGCTTTTCCTGTGGAAGCGCATCTTGTTGCCGATGGCGAGCGATCTGCCAACTCCGTCGCAACCGACCGCGCACTTGGCCGTGAAGGTTCGGCCACAGGCGGTTGACAGCACAATGCGGGACGGAGTTTCGCGGATCGTCACAGCTTCCGCCGGTGCGATTCGCCAAACCGAATTGATTGCATCCAGCGCGCCGTCAACGGCGCTCTTCAGTCGGCCCTCCTCAATCATGTAGCCGAAATTGGCCAGACCGAGTTCGGAGGCTTCAAACTCGAGCGTCCAGGGCCGGGCGCCTTCGCCTGCCAAGCCTTCCGAAACCTTGACTTCGAGAATTTGCTGACCGTGCTCTTGAAGCGCGTTGCCATCCGAAAGAGCTGCAACCAGATTGGCGGAAGCGACCGACAGCGCGAAGGCGCGACCGGTGTCCCTCGACCGAGTCGTCGGCGCCTGGCGTTCAAGAACCACAACCTGAAAGCCGCAGTTGCCAAGCGCTGCCGCCAGCGATGTCCCGACCAGTCCGCTTCCGACAATCGCGACGTCAAAGTCCGTGCTGTCGATCGTCACCGAAGGGTCTGCCTGGTCGAGATTCTGTTGGGCAAGTGATCAATCCAAGTCCGTGTCGGCGGCTCAGGGTGCATTCACCTTGGCGGTTGAAGCGGTGCATTCGCAAATTGCTGGCGCAGTGCGGTCGTGCCGGGAGGATACACGTCCAGCGGGCCGAGTCCCAATGCAAACAGGGATTCGCTGGACTTGAGACTGGAAGCGGCACAGCCGAGAATCTCGGGAACTGGCAATCCCGTGTGCGCGTAGCGTTTGAGAAATCGTAGGGCGGGTCGTCGCTTGCCCAGCCGGCAATCCCGTGTGCGCGTAGCGTTTGATCCGGTTCAGCTCGGCTGGCTGATGTTCAACCGGTATCCTCTTTCGCATGTTTCGATCAGGCGAGGGTTTCTGGGATCGTTCTCCATCTTTTGCCTCAATCGATAAATGTGGGTTTCCAACGTGTGGCTCTGGATCGCTGCGTCGTGATTCCAGATTTCGCGCTTCACCTTGGGCCTTGCCAGAATGAGGCCGCGCTCCTTGTACAGCATGAGCAGCAGGCGTGCTTCCTTGCTGGTAAGGTGCTCGCGAACCGATCCTCGAACCAGCAGGTTCTTGGAAGGGCAGAACAGCCAAGGGCCGATTTGCAGTTCGGCGTTCCCGGATCCCTCATGTTGCCGCAAGAGGCTTTCGAGGCGCGACAGAAGCACGCTATCGTTGAACGGCTTGCGCAGATAGTCGTTGGCGCCGCCATAGAGGCATCTTGCCTCGTCTTCGGCGGTTAGAGCCTCACCGGTTACAATGATGACCGGACAGGCGTGATTGCGATCGCGCATTTCCCTGCACAGCTTGAGCCCGTTGTCCTTCGGCTTGTGTCCCGGCGATTTGGGAAAGTGGCAATCAATAACTGCCAAGCTGAACGTGTTGCTCTTGATGAGTTCTGTGGCCTCTTTGAGGTTTTCCGCTTCCGATATCTTGCTGACGCGGTAGGAGAGGAAATTGTCACCCTCAAGCAAACGGCAAATGGCCTTTCGTTGTGCCCAGTCGTCCTCGACAACCAGAACAGTCACGGGTGCCTTGATAGGCTCTGCAGACTTGCGCTTTTTTCCTTTTGCCTTTGCCATTTTGTCCTCGTGTCTCAACTCCCATCAAGGATTGCGGCTCGCTTCGACGTTCTACCGCGAACTCAACACCTTCATGGGTTTACCAATACCCTGCTTCTTCCGTCATTCCTGAAGCAGGCACTATTCCGATCTCTGCATCCTTGCCGGTGCAGACTGGTATCTCAACTCGTAACCACCCGATTCCAACTTTCCCTTGCCGCGACCGTTGGGCACATACACAATCGAGTTGGGCCAACCTTCGATTCTGAGATTGGCGCGCAGTCGACCCACGGTTGTGGCAATGGTGTTGGTGTCGTAATCCTCTTGGCCCCAGACGGACTTCAGCAATTCGCTCTTGGGGACGGCCCGCCCGCCAACGGACAGCAAATGATTGAGTATGCTGGCTTCCTTTGGCGCCAACTTGCGGGAACTGTACCGTTGGTAGTTCTTGATCCCTGCGTCCGGACGCAATCGCAGGCGGCAATGCCGCTGGTCGTAGATCCACGGTCCGACAATCATTTGGGCCGTACCTGTGACACGAGCCCGCATGAGCAGGTTCTTGGTCCTGGCAAGCGCCAATTTCACGAGATGCGGCGCAAGCTTGTTCACATAGTCGATGCTCCCGCACAAGCGAAGCAGGTCCGATTCGTCGAACGGCGCACTGTCCTGTAGCGCCGTGAACACGAGGATGGGCGTTTGCACGCCTTCTCGCCGCAGTTCGTCGATCACTTCTCTTGCCTGAAACCTGGGCCGCCCGCCGCGTGCGTCGGGTATGCAATCGTCCAGAACTATCAGGTCAGGCGGATCCGACCTGACAATGTCCATTGCGTCGGCCTTGTTGCCGGCCTGCTTGACCGTGCCGAAATGGAAAGTTCTGAAATCCTGCTCACGCAGCAGCTGCGTGATGAAGTTCTTGCGGAAAGCCGGATCATCTTCGACGACCAACAGGTAAATTGGATAACTGGCAGTTGAAGCTGTGTTCCCGGACACATTACCTCCTGAAATCCGCGCTAGGGAAGACGGTAAAGCGGTATATCATAGAATTACATTGACAAGCAGGATACCAAATAACAACTGTGTTAGCGCAACCGTTTGTTCAATTTGCAGTCAAGAGCCCATTTCACGGGCGGCATGCGGCTCCATTGCGGTTGGTCGAAGAGTGCCTAGGCACGCGAATGCCTTCATGGGCTTCCGTCGACACGGCCAGTTCGAGCCAATTTTCCGTCTCGCTGCAACATTTGCACGACATTCCGGCGCGCAGTTTACATGGCATCCGAATCGGTTTGTTCAAGAGGCAGCGCCTTCTCCGCATCGCCAAACCGGCATGGCCGGACGCTCGACGGTGGGGTTTCAGGTCCTGGAGGCTATGGCTCGCCGGTCAACGGTGCACGACCACAAGTTCGAAATGGCAGCACGCCTTGCGGAAGCGAAGGGGTCTGGTTGTTGCGCAAGAAGCGCCCAATTCCAGCCACGAGCGCAGTCGGCATTGCGAAACCGAGCGCAGCCGAACGCGAGTCGCCGAAAGTGCGTTGCCAATGGCCGCAACTCAAACTGCCCAGTCCAATCCGTCAACCCTTCAGGAAATCAAAGTCACAGCCCTGATCGGCCTGCAGAACCGATTGATGGTACAGTCTTGAATAGCCTCTGCCGGGGATGGAAGGGCTTGGCTGCCTTGAGAGTTCAGCGCGGCGGCGGTCCAGCTCTGCCGCATCGACCAGAAGGTCGATTCGGCGGCGGGAAACGCTTAGCCTTATCCGGTCTCCCGTACGCGCCAATGCCAGAGGACCGCCCACCGAGGATTCAGGCGTGACATGCAGAACTATCGTTCCGAATGCGGTTCCGCTCATTCTTGCATCCGAAATTCGAATCATGTCCCGCACTCCGGCACGGGCAAGAGGCTTGGGTATGGGCAGGCATCCAGCTTCGGGCATCGCCGCCTGGCTGCAAGGTCCGGCATTCCGGAGGATCAGCGCATCATCCGGACGCACGTCAAGCTGTGGGTCGTCAATCCTGGCCGCCAAATCCTCAAGTGAAGTGAACACAACCGCCCTGGCCTCCCTTTCGAACAGAAGTCGGTCTGCGGCAGCCCGTTTCAATATGGCCCCGCGAGGCGCCAGACTTCCGAACAAGGCAACCAGGCCGCCTTCGCCTTCAAACGGGTCGTCAAGGCTGGCTATCGTGTTTCGATCAACCCATCCGCCGGCCTCCGCGTCAAGCCGCTGCCTCAGTGTCTCGCCAGTCACCGACTTGCACTCCAAATTGAGCAAGGCGCGAATTTCCCGCAGGACCGCACCCATTCCACCTGCGGCAAAGAAATCCTCCATGTAGCCGCGGCCTGTGGGCTTGAGGTTGACCAGTACGGGCGTCGTGTCGCTCAGTCGGTTGAATTCCTGCAGCGAGACCGGAATGCGCAGGCGGCCGGCGATGGCAGCGAGATGGATCACGGCATTTGTGGATCCTCCAACTGCAAGAAGGACGCGCAAGGCGTTCTCTATCGATTCTTCGGTGATCACTTCGTCGACGGACGGTCCGCTCGCAGCCAGCCGGACCGCAGCCGTGCCGGTTGCCTCGGCGGCTCGCAGCCGGTCGGCGTGAACCGCGGGGATGGCTGCCGTGCCCGGCAACATCATGCCGAGAGTTTCAGCAATGCATGCCATGGTGCTGGCAGTTCCCATTACGGCGCAGGTGCCGGCGGTGGTTGCCAACCTGTCCTCCACGGCCGCAATGCCGGCGGCATTCAAGGCGCCGGCTCGGAACCTTGCCCAGAACCTGCGGCAGTCCGTGCAGGCGCCCAGCCGTTCGCCCTCGTGTCGACCGGTCATCATTGGCCCGGCCACCAGCTGAATGGCAGGAACTCCGGCTGACGCGGCGGCCATGAGCTGAGCCGGGACGGTCTTGTCACAGCCGCCCATGAGCACAACCGAGTCAATCGGCTGCGCCGTGATCATTTCCTCCGTGTCCATTGCCATCAGGTTGCGAAACTTGAGGCTGGTGGGACTAAGAAAGACCTCACCCAGAGAAATTGTCGGAAACTCCAACGGCAGACCGCCTGCCATGAGGACGCCTCTCTTCACTGCCTCCAGCAATTCGGGAAAGTTGCGGTGGCAATTGTTGAAGCCGCTCGCCGTGTAGGCAATTCCCACGACCGGGCGCGCCAGAGCGGCGTCGGAAAGGCCCATTGACTTGGCAAAGGACCGTCGGAGATACAAGGAAAAGCCGCGGTCGCCGTAGTTGGTCAGTCCCCGGGCAAGCCCGTGACGCTGCGCTTTGTCAGTCATTGAACTCCCTCCAAGGATTTGGAGCCTTTGTTTTCCCGGTCAGGACATCCATCCAGTTAGTGTTGCCTTGCAGAGTTCAATGCCCATGCGAGCAGAGACAATCCGAATGTTCCGTCCAGGCATGTCCGCCCTGAGCCACAGATGCACGACCGCTCGAGCGCCAGGGATTGCGTTGCGACGCGACGTTGCAGAAGCGCAATGCATCCGTTGCCAGTTCGCTGTCGCTTGCGCCAAGCGCTTGATTCAGCATTGGAGGCTTTTGCGCAATTGACAACCGCAATCCTGTAGTCAACTTTGCCGAAGGAGGCAGGCGAATGGCAAGCTCCACAACGGAATGTTGGGAAGTGTTCCCGAACGAAGTAATGGGATGACAATTCGTCGGACGCAATTGTGCTCGGCCGCTTGAAAAATGCAGGCGCAATTCCTAAGAAATCCCACGATGTTTGATTGGAGCATGTCGGGAAATGCTTAACACCGAAGCGAAATTTGGTATCGGTCAGATCGTTCGGCACCGGCGGTTCGATTTTCGTGGAGTGATCTTCGACATTGATCCGGAATTTGCAAACACCGAGGAATGGTGGCTTTCCATTCCTGAGAACATACGGCCCAAGAAGGAGCAGCCCTTCTATTCCCTGTTGGCCGAAAATGGCAACAACTACTACATTGCCTACGTGTCGGAACAGAATCTGATCGTCGACGAAACGGGCGAACCGGTCCAGCATCCCGATGTCGACAGTCTGTTTGGGGATCTGACCAATGGTTGCTACGAGCTCTCTTCAGCGCTGAACTGAAGACCTGCAAACTGTCGCCCATGCCTCCGGCAAGGCGTTTGCAGCCGAACGGCCGATTCCCGTCCCGCCAACGGGCGCGCCGCTCCAACCATGCCAAGGGCAGCTTCAGTGCGTACTTCGCCGGTTTGATCTGAGGCAGTTGTATGAATCCGAAGTGTGCAGGCCGGATGCTGTCTGGCGTTCAATGCATGCGGATGCGTTGCCAATCCTGTATGTGACTGACATCGTGCATTTCGGAGGAGCGACGAGATGCAAGTCGTCGACAAGGCGTGATGAAACGATTCACGAATTTCAATTGCTTCCGCAACGCCGCACCGGTCCGCCTTGGCAGGACAGACTTGGCCTGAGGAACTGCTGCGCAAGTCATCCACGACGGGCTTGCCTTCCACAGCGCCTTGACGGCTGCCGCCGAAAGTAGCAAAAGGGTCTCGCCATGTTGAGAAGCTCAATCTTTCGCGAGCGTGCGCAGATTCGCAGTGCACAGCCGGAGCCGATAGACGGTCTCCTGCGGGTTACCGCGCCGCATGAATGGATGTTGCTTGCCTGCCTCGCCGCCATGATTTTCCTGGCGGCAGCGTGGAGCGGACTTGCCAGGGTGGACGAGATGTTGGTCGGAGACGGAGCGCTCGCGCAGCGAAGCGAGCGCTATGCGGTGGTTTCCACAGCTGCAGGCGTGGTGACGGAAGTTGCCGTGGCGGAGGGAGACCACGTTGAAGTCGATCAGATCCTTGCGCGGCTCGAGTTGCCTGAGGTTCAATGGCGTCTGCGCATTGCGCGGGCGCGGGTCGCCTTGCTTGAGGAAAGGGCCAGGGACCCGAATGCGTCAAACGACTTCGGGTTGGCGTCTTCGCTCGCCGCTGCCCGTGCAGAGGTGACTGAATTGGCGGCATTGGATGCGGCAGGGGCGACTGTCGTCAGTCCGCGTGCCGGCGAAATTACTGCGAACAGTCTCGTTGAAGGAAGTGTCGTGAGACCTAGGGAATCAGTCGCCGAAATCCGCTTGGGAGAGCGAGGAGCGCCCGAGGCGTTCCTGTTCGTCCGGCCTGAGGACGGGCGGCGCATCGAGGCTGGCATGCCGGCGAGAGTGACGGTCATGGACAGTTCCAGTCCACGGGACCTCGTCGCCGAGGTCGCCGAGGTATCCGGCATTCTGGCTGATCCTCCCGAATGGCTTTCCCGTGTCGGACTTGTCCGACCAGACGCCACAGGTTCGCCCGGGCATCTGGTTCGGCTGACGCTGTCCGGCGCCGAAAGCGAGAGGATGCCGGGCGATGGACCATGCCGTGTCAAGATTGTGACGGCGCGGCACTCGCCGCTTGGCCTCCTGCTGTCGTCGACAAGTCGTCTGAGGTGAAGGGCTGGGTGAGGCTGGGTCGCATGCGAGACAAAGCCGCGCAATTGCTCGGCCAGTTGCGTTTCGGGAGGCGGCTGCGCACCCCGGTCAGGATGCAGCTCGAAGCAACCGACTGCGGCGCCGCAAGTCTCGGAATCATTCTCGCCTACTACGGACGCTGGGTCCCGCGCGAGGAGTTGCGCGAAGCCTGCGGCGCTGGACGCGACGGCTCGAATGCGAGGGACATACTGCATGCGGCCCGGCGATATGGCCTGGAAGCGACTGGATGGCGCAAGGAGATAAGAGAGCTTCCGGCGATGCCGCTGCCCATTATTCTGTTTTGGGGGTTCAATCACTTCCTGGTTCTGGAAGGCATTGGAAATGAACGGTGGTACTTGAACGATCCGGCGACCGGCCATCGGACGGTGAAGCGGGATCTGTTCGACCGCGACTTCACGGGAGTTGTGCTGGCCTTTCAGCCTACCGAGGCGTTTCGACCGGGTGGCGCCGCGCCCGGGGTGTTCCGGCGGTTGTGGCAGTGGCTGCGCGAGTTCAGGGCAACTCTGGTGTTTGCCGCGCTGTGTGGGCTACTTCTGGTCGTGCCGATGCTGGCCCTGCCCTTGCTTCTCTCGGTCTTTGTGGATCATGTTCTGGGCAAGGGTCAGGTCGAGTGGGGTGCAACGCTGGCCATAACCATGGCAGCGGCCGGCCTGACGACTTGGCTGCTGACATGGCTGCAGTTGCGCTCGCTGCGCAAGCTGGCAATCCGCCTGTCGGTGAAACAGGCGGACCGCTACATCACTCGGCTTCTGAAGCTGCCCACGCAGTTCTTCGCCCACAGAGTCGCCGGCGATCTGGCATCGCGGTTTCAGTTGATAGACCAAGTGGCGGACGTTGGGGCACGGCAGGTGACAGGCTTGGCGATCGAACTCTTGATGAGTGTGTCGTTTCTGGCCCTCATGCTTGCCTGGGACCCGCCGCTGGCGCTGATCATTGCCGGACTGGGAGCGCTGTGCCTGGTTGCAATGCGCCTGCTGATCCGATTCCGCAGGGATCTAAACCATGGCTTGAGGCGCGATCAAGGAGCGCTTCAAGGCATTAGCATGGCAGGGTTGGGTGCAATTGACACTTTGCGGGCGACCGCGCGGGAGTCCGAGTTCTTCTCGATGTGGAGTGGTCGTCAGGCAACGGAACTGCAGACAAGGCAGAAATTCGCGGAACTCGGCCATGTGACGCTTGCGCTCCCTGTGCTGTTCCACATGCTTGGCGCGGCTGCAGTGTTCGGCTACGGCGGTTGGAGAGTGATTTCGGGCGAAATGAGCACCGGCACGTTGATGGGCTTCTATGTGTTGGCGGTGAACTTCCTGACGCCAATCGGCCGGCTTGCACAGTTTTCGGACCAGCTCGAGACGTTGGAGGCAGACCTGGAACGCCTGGACGACGTCCTCAAGGCCGAGGAGGACACCGGTCTGGACGCCGACGAAAGCGATCAGGAAGGGAGCATCGCAACGTTCGCTGGACGAATGCGCCTGGTCGGAAGTCTGGAGATGCGCGATGTCACGTTTGGCTACCAGCGCAACCTACCACCGCTTCTCAAGAACTTCAGCCTGGAGATTCAGCCTGGCCAGCGAATCGCGATTGTGGGGCCGAGCGGTTCGGGCAAGTCAACGCTTGCGTTGCTTGCCGCGGGCATCTGCAAGCCGTGGTCCGGAGAGATTCTCTACGACGGGCACCCTCGTGACCAGATCCCCCGCCAGGTGCTGACAATTTCCGTGTCCTTCGTCGATCAGCACGCCGAAATGTTTGCAGGAACAGTGCGCGACAACCTGACAATGTGGAATGCGCAGACGCCCGACGAAAAGCTGACCGCCGCTGCCCAGGATGCGGCAATTCACGAGGACATAATTGCCCGCCCGCTCGGCTATGCCTCCCAGGTGGAGGAGGGCGGGCGCAATTTCAGCGGCGGCCAGCGTGTGCGGCTGGAAATTGCCAGGGCGCTCGTAAACGACCCGGCTCTCTTGATCCTCGACGAGGCCACGAGCGCCTTGGACACGCTTACCGAAATGCGGGTTGACGACAATCTTCGACGCAGGGGATGCAGCTGCCTGATCGTCGCTCATCGGCTGAGCACCATTCGTGATGCAGACTGGATTGTTGTCTTGGACAAGGGACGTGTGGCCGAAGAAGGGACGCACGACCTGCTGATTTCGGAGAAGGACAGTTTGTACAGCAGTTTCATTCATGGACAGTGACGCGGCCCGACGGCGGGAGGCACTCGCCAAGCATGCTGTCAATGCAGGCAATGTACGAGCAACAGCTGCGAATCTGCCGGTCGAATTGAACGAAGCCAGCGTGGCCTGGTACGTCCATCGCGGCGCGCTCGATGTTGCTGTTGCAGAATTTTCGGAAGGAGAGATCCGCTCGCCCTACAAGCACATTTTGCGTGTCGAACCGGGCCACTTGGCGTTTGGAATTGACAGGGCAGTGCAGTCGGACGGTTTCAAGCTCATAGGCAGGGGCATTGCGGATTCCCTGCTGTATCGAATCCCTGTTCCAAGCTTGCTGGAGGAGACAAGGCACGCCGCTGAAGGAATGGCGCTTGCCGGTGCGCTGGTTGACGATGTCGATGCCTGGATAACGGCCTTCGCAGCAGCTGTCTCACGGGAGGTGTCGTTGCGTCCTCCGTCCGTTCAGCAGATCAGGCCTGGGCTGGAGGACGGAGACTTGTCCGTCGGAATCCTGGTGGCCCGACAGGGCGTGGTGTGGGTCTGCCGCGAAGCCTTGGATGCCGCTTTTCTCGAAACGGAGAATGCGCTCCCCGACGGGCCGGGCTTGATGCCTGCCACTCCGGAGGCATGGATAAGGCTGTACGACAGGAAGGGCGCTTACTGCCGCTCGTCCAGCGAACTGGAAGTGGGGACCCTGACTGGTCGTGCCTTGCCCGAATTTCACCGGTTGGCTTTGGGCGCCGAAGCGATCAACCGCCGATTGATGCTGGTTGACGAGGCCAATCTGCAGGTGGCGCATGCAAGTCAGCGCCAGCGCGACGAGACGGTGGCGAGGCAGCGTCTGTTTGATCTGTCCGGCAGACGCGCGAAGGCATCGGTCGCCAGCGAACAGATGCTGGAAGCCGCGCTTCAGGCCATTGGCCGCCACGAGGGCATCAAGATACGGGTGCCGGCGGTAGGCATGGAGGAGAGGCTCACGCTTGGGAAAATCGTGCGGGCATCGGAAGTGCGCGCACGGCGGGTGCGGTTGTCGACGGAAGATCGGTGGTGGTTGGGCGACAGCGGCGCAATGTTGGCATTCCGGCGCGAGGATGATCAGCCACTGGCCCTGCTGCCGGGTGCAAATGGCCGATACAAGGTGGTGGATTCGGTTGCTGGCACCACCAAGCAGGCCGACAACAGCACTTCCCAGGAACTTGCGGAGTATGCTTGGCTTCTCTACCGGTCATTGCCGAACGACCGGTCCGCTGACTTGAGGCATCTTGCGGCCGTTGGAGGCGGAGGGTATCTGGCCAGAGACCTGACCCGTCTTGCGTTGGCAGGATTCGGCGCCGGGATACTGGCATTGGCGCCGGCCGTGGGGGTCAATCTGCTGGTCGGTGCGGTTATTCCTTCCGGAAACCAGGCAAATCTCCTGCAGCTAGCGGCTGTATTGGTGGGACTGTCGTTCGCCGCCGCATTGCTGCAAATGTTTCGTGGCACGGCATTGATGCGTCTCGAAGGTCGGGTGACTGCGCGAATCAGCGCTGCAATCTGGGATCGATTGCTGCGCCTGCCGTCACAGTTTTTCCGCAACTATACAGCTGGCGATCTCGCTTCACGGGCGTTGGCATTCCAAACGCTGCGCGATCAGGTGTCTGGAGCGGTTGCCGACGCGCTGTTGTCGGTGATTTTCCTGATGCCGATGTTCTTGCTTTTGTTCTACTACGACACTGCACTCGGCTGGCTTACCCTTGTCCTGGGCTTGGCAACGCTGACCTTCACGACGGTCATCGTCAGGCTTCTGCTTGCACCGCAGAGGCGCTATCTGGCTGCCATGCGTACGATCGCAGGCGAGCTGTTTCAGTTCATCAAGGGCATTGGCAAGTTGCGCACCACCGGAGCCGAGAGCTCGGCCTACGCCGCTTGGGCACGCAAGTATCGGGAACAGAAGGAAGCGCAAATCCGCATTGCCGCTCTAAACGAGCATGTCATGGCTTTCAGCGCTGCGGCGCCGGCCTTGGCAGGTTCGGCGCTGTTCGCGGTGGCGCTCGGGAGGGGCAGCGAAGGGCTCGCTTCGGCAGACTTCCTTGCCGTCTACACTGCTTCAATGGTGTTTTACCTGTCCGTAGTCAGACTGGGCCAGTCACTTCAGGCTGTTGCCTCCATTATACCCAGTTTCGAACAGGTGAGCGACATCGTTGGCGCCAGGACCGACACCCACTCGCCGCGCGGCAAATGGGTGACAATCCAGGGTGGGATTTCCTTCCAAAGAATCAGCTTCCGCTATTCGAAGGGCGGCCCGATGGTGCTTCAGGATGTCTCCGTCCATGTCAATCCCGGGGAATTCGTTGCAATCGTTGGGGAATCAGGGGGAGGCAAGAGCACGCTGTTCCGGATAGCGCTGGGGCTTGAGGAGCCCTTGTCGGGTGCAGTCTACTACGACGGGAAGAATCTTGCCCATCTGGATCGCGATGCGGTTCGGGGTCAAATCGGCGTGGTTTCGCAGGACGATCGCCTCCAGAGCGGGAACGTTCTTACAAACATAGTCGGCGAAGCCCACGAACTTGGCGTGGACGATGCCTGGCGGGCAGCACGCCAGGCCGCGGTCGATCGCGACATCGCTGGTTTTCCCATGCAGATGTTGACCTCTGTTGGGGAGAACGCATCAACGTTTTCGGGTGGACAAGTGCAGCGAATACGCATCGCAAGCGCCTTGATACACAATCCACGCATTTTGCTCCTTGACGAGCCAACCAGTTGGCTTGACACAAAGAGTCAGGCCGAAACCATGGAGGGCATCGAAAAGTCCGTCAACACGCGGATCGTGATCGCCCATCGACTGTCAACCATCCGCAAGGCGGACCGCATTTACGTGTTGAGGGATGGACGCGTCGCGCAAGTCGGAGGTTTCGATGAATTG
>JAPOOS010000128.1 GCA_026713305.1 Paracoccaceae bacterium | reverse complement strand
CTCCGCATCGGTCAATTCGGACTGGCTGCGGCCTTCGACGGACTTGTACATTTTCCGGGTATCCTCGGTCCAAGGCATGGTATCCTCCATTGATGGTCATTAGACTTTCCACGAAGGCTCCAAGACATTGACATTCCGTTCCCTGTGCGTCGTCCTTGGCAAGACGCTGAATAGGACACCCATTTGGTCACGGCTTCTTCTAGAGTTCTAGAGGCATCAGACCAAGGTTTCAGTAACTCTCTACGTTAGGCTGGAACCCATTAACGTGCCGCGCCAAATGAACCCAATACCCTGTTGCGCTCGAATATTCCGCCCACTTCTTCGTGATTCGGACCGTAGAACGTCCCTTGAATTGAGTTACCATCCGTGCCGCTTTCGAAGCGACCGAATGACAGCCTAAGTCCGTTCCATCTCATATCGTCACGACTTCCGCCTCCGTTGACATTCCTGATTCTGGTGAAAGCGACGTCAATTCTCGGGTCATTGAGATTGCTGAGTGTAATATCCGCGTCTCCCCGGACCAAGGAGCTGCGTGTAGTTGCCGTGCTGGTGTCTGTACCGACCATGACACCGGACCACGTAGCTCGAGTCGCAGGATTGCTGCCCGTCGCGTTGCCAAAGGACATGGGAAATTTGACGATTACATTGCCCAAGGCAGGATCCCGAAATCTCATAACACCTGCCGCGAATGTATTGTGATCAAGCCATCCCCCAATACTGTTTATGACAGCGCTTCCCTCAGAGGGCAAAGGGCTTACAAGACTGTCATTCCCAAAAATCGCGACACCTCGATAAGTTTCTGATGCCACCGCCCTTGAGTCTCCTCCTTCAAGGTCTGATAGTGAGAACACCCTTGTTGGATTACCTGGAATACTAAACCTGCACCGCCCTCCATTGCATTCGGACTGAAGCCGCGCATCTCCTTGGTTGGTGGAAAAAGCCAAATCGCCAATCAGCAATGTGTCCGCTGATTGAACAACTTGGTTAATCGGATGAGGTTGCCCCCCCACTACCCCCGCCGCAACCACCTAACAATGGTAGCGCACAAATGGTGATTATTACTGCTTGAAACCGTGCTCTTGCGAACATCCCGTCCCTCTCTTTCATTTCCTAACAAACTTGGGGTGTTGACGACTTCAGTGATTGTAGCAAACTGCCCCCTTGTGTTCAACAATGCTTCAACTCGGGATTGTAGGCCCATTCTTATGTAGAACTGCGTGTCTCGGACACACATACGCCGTCTCGGCAGTCCTCACCAGAATGTATCTCAACCAACCAACAATTGCCCAAGAAACTGGCTGCTGCATCGGCTGCCGAACTGGCACCCTCATCGTGGTGATTGGACGCGTCAGGCCGCCGAGCTCAACGTTGCCCTGCCGCTGCCGACTATCCCGACAGGGAACTGTCCTGCTTGCTGGCCGAACTTGGGCAGCTGTGCTTGGAGTCGGTGCGGACGGCCGACCGGCATCGCTTTGCTTCGATGTTCGAGAGCCACCATCCCGAGGGCTGGAGCTGGGCGGCCGCAGCTTCGGGGATGCCGGCTGGCAACTGCTTCCCCGCAACGTTGCCATTGGCCGCAGCTGCGCCACGCCTTGCTTGCGCACGGCATTGACGATCTGTTGGAGATTGTCAGGACATCGAGCGGCGAGGAGGGCGTTGTGGTGATCCCAAGACGCTGGGTGGTCGAGCGGACTCTTGGCTGGCTGGGTCGCTGCCGTCTGGCGAAGGACCATGAACGCACGGTGGAAAGTTTGCTGGTGGCCATTCGCAACATGACATGCAGGCTTGTTCGCAAGGGCGCAACTCCCGAGGCTAACATTGTTCCGCTCTAGAGACTTTCGAATCAGGCTCGTAGGGAGATCGAGCTTCCTGCCGGATAGCCATTCATAGAGGAACCAGACACGTCTTGCG
>JAPOOS010000085.1 GCA_026713305.1 Paracoccaceae bacterium | reverse complement strand
GCGCCAGTAATCCTTTGGATTTTCCGCGACTTTTCGATAATAGGGGTTCTGACCGACGGCGGACCGGTAAAGAGTACGCAGACGTTGTCGATCATGGCCTATGATCATGCGTTTGGATTGTTCAAGTTTGGCTACGCGTCCGCCGTCGGCGTTGCAACGCTGACAATCTGTGTGATTGCCAGCCGCGCCATGCTCGGAAGAAACGTGCGGGCCATCTGCTGACGGGCATGCAGTTGCGGCGAAGACCTTAGCATTCCGCCATACTGTACTTCACGGTGATCTGCACAATCGCCGTGATACTGTTTCCCGTGCATTGGCTGTTCATGACGGCACTCACGACAACCGACGAGTTGATTCGTTTGCCGCATAGTTTCTGGCCCGACGATGCGCAGTGGCACATCTTCGCCAAGGTATGGGCGGAACGCCCGATTCCAGCCTGGCTGTTGAACTCGACGATCGCTGCGGTCGGGTCGGTGGCGCTTTCGATGTTCACGTCAGTGCTGGCCGGCTACAGCTTGTCGCGGTTTTCGGTGCGTGGAGGTCATTCGCTCGGCATGTTCATTCTGACCGCAAAGATGCTGCCTGCAACCTTGTTGGTCATTCCGCTGTTCGCGATGTTCCGCAGTGTTGGCATGATCGGCAGCCTTTGGACGCTGGCAATCGCCCATTCCACGCTGATCGTGCCATTCACAACATGGATGCTCAAAGGCCTTTTCGATACCATGCCAAGGGAACTGGAACAGGCGGCCATGGTCGATGGATGCTCTCCGCTTGGCGCTATGTTGCGAGTGATCCTGCCAGTGTCAGCCCCAGGTCTTGCTGCAACCGCACTCTATGCATTTGTGCTGTCCTGGTCCGAGTATGCCTACGCTCGTACCTTTACTCGCAAGCTCCCAAGGCAACTGGACTGCCAATCTGGGCATCACAACCATGCAGGGCGAATACACGACCGCGTGGAACGAAAATTCGGCCGTGGCTGTATTCGTGGCCATACCGCCAATGCTGATCTATCTGTTCCTGGAACGATACCTGGTCGGCGGTCTTGCCGCAGGCTCGGAAAAACAGGAAAATGGCGTCTATTTCCATCCAGAATCTTTCGAAGGCATATGGGTGGCCTGGCCGTGCTTCGGGAATTCTCCGTCGAAATGGCGGACGGCGAGTTCGTTGTGCTTGTCGGTCCATCCGGTTGCGGAAAGTCGACAATACCGAAGATTCTGACTGGGCTCGAACCGACAACCGGGGGAAGGGTGTTGATTGGCGATCATGACGTTACCGACATGGCGCCAGGCGATCGCGATGTGGCGATGGTGTTTCAGAATTACGCCCTCTATCCACACCTCTCGGTACGCAAGAACATTGGTTTCGGTCTGAGAATGCGCCAGATGCGAGCCTCGGAGATCGAAAGACGCGTAGCGGAGGCCGCACGCATCCTGGCGGTCGAAAGCTATCTCGACCGCCGTCCACGCGACCTGTCAGGCGGCCAGCGTCAGCGCGTGGCCTTGGGACGAGCGATAGTCAGGGAACCTAAGGCGTTCCTCATGGACGAGCCCCTTTCCAATCTCGATACAAAGTTAAGAGTGCACATGCGTGCCGAGATAGGCGCCCTGCACAAGCGGCTGGGCGTTGCAGCGATATTCGTCACGCATGATCAGATCGAAGCGATGGCGATGGCAGACCGTGTCGTGATCATTCGGGAAGGAGAGATCCAGCAGATCGCGACGCCGGACGAAGTGTTCATGGAGCCAGCCAACCTGTTCGTTGCATGATTCATTGGCTCGCCGGGGAATGAATTTTCTTGCTGCAGAGCCGGTGGCAACCGCAGAGGGAACAGAAATCGAGATGCTAGGTCAAGGGGTCGTTCTGCAGACGGACACAAGAGTCCTGCCCAGAAACCTGATTGTGGGCATTCGGCCCGAACATTTTGAGCTTGGAGAGGGTGTTGTTGCGGTTACAGTCAAGCCGGAGATGATCGAGAGCCTGGGGTCGGAAAGGTACATCTACTTCGAGATGGCAGATCAGGAAGGGAATGGATCACAGCGGGTCTTGGCTAATTCGCAAGCGGATGACGAGGACATACAGAGAAGTCTTGTCGCCAGCGTGCCGCATACAGGCGCGTTGACCGAGGCAGATGTACTCTCGCTGTCCTTTGACCCACGCAATCCATACCTGTTCGACGCAGATACCGGGCAGGCGGTGGGATAAGGATGCGAATACTTGTTACAGGTTCTTCCGGCCGAGTTGGCCGTCTCCTGGTTGGCAAATTGCTGGACCAGGAGCACGAAGTCGCTGGGCTGGACCTACAGCCGAGCAAGCGCGTTCATGACAAGTATCTTGAGGTTGTCGGCAATCTCTGAATGACGAAAAGCGCGCGTTGGAAGCCACAGCGGGTGTAAAAGTTGTAGTTCATCTTGGAGCGCTCATGTCATGGGATCCTCGGGACGAAGCAGCGCTTTTTTGCAGCCAATGTGGACGGAACCCACGCAATTCTTGCCGCCTCCGCGAAAGCAGGAGTCAGAAGGTTCGTCTTTGCAAGTTCCGGCGAGGTTTACCCCGAAACTTCGCCGAAGTTCCTTCCCATTAGGGAAGAGCACCCACTGGACAAACACGCCTTACGGATTGACCAAGCCAAGTGGCGAGCAACTGGTTCAGCTTTACGGGCGAGCTGGTCGGATGGAGGCAGTGATACTGCGGTTTTCGCACACGCAGGATGCCAGCGAGCTGTTGGACGAGGACAGTTTCTCATCCGGGCCCAGGTTCTACCTGCGATCGCGCATTCGCCAGCAGGAGGCACTGGGCAATCATGAAATGGCGGAGTTCCTGCGTTGTCACGACCCGGGAGAGCCGGCTCACATCGTGCTGTGCAGCGAGCAGGGCGGGCCGTACCGAGTGCACATCACCGACACTCGGGACATGGTTTCAGGCATATTGTTGGCAGTGTTGTCATGCATAACGGGATATCCCGTAGTCAAGGTCGATCTGCGTGGTGCAATTATCTGCAATCGAATTTCCAACGGCTAGATTCGCAGGCAGCTTGGATTCACCCAACTGTGGTGTGTTCTACAGTTGCTTTAGCATGTGGCATAGCGTGTCGCGAGTTTCTGATTCACCATACATTCAATCCAACAATCACAAGAGAGTGGCCATATGGGTGAAGCACTTTGCTCTTTCGAATATCACTACAGGCGGAGGCGAAACATGCTGTCGCGCATGTCAAATGGCGTTGAACAATCGGATTGGGTAACCAAGACAATGGTTGTATGCAGGTTGGTATCGGATGCAAGCGAACTATTGTCCATCTAGTGCCACTGGCTTGCTATGAGGGAGGAGCAACCCCGGTCGGGCATCTGCTCGACCGGGGTCAATAGTGGAATGAATTCTGGCTTGCCAATCAGGGGCTAGCACAAGCGAAGATCTCTAGTCGGCTCCGTATGCTCCGCCAATGAACTGATCGTCGTCTTCATTCACACCCCAAAACGTGCCAGCAACGGATGTCGGTTTCTTTTGGTCTTCGGCGTCATATTTTCCATAGAAACGGCCGTTCCAGTATCCATCCCAACCTTCTTCATCCCACTCGTCATTAAAGTAGTTTAGGGGGCGGGGGGTAAAATCTATGTTGCCGGGGGCTTTGCTCTCAAGGTTTGTGAGAGAGGCATCTTTGAACTTAAGACTTTCCGGGCCTTTGTTGCTTGTTGACCGATAAAGAATCTTTTCAATTTCACCGGTGACTGTCGTCCGATTCAGAGTAAGCTTGATGTCACCTGTGAACGTATCCGTAGACCCATCCGCATCGGTTGTGTCACCTACAAAGAATCCTACGGCCAAGCCAGTGTAGTCTGCGTCTATTTCGTCCGTAGGCGGCATAAGGTGAGGCCGTTCTTTCGCAATAATCGCAGTACAATCGTTGTCAGTGGGAAGAGAACCTACGCACAAAGAAAGCGGATCATCGAATTCCTTCTCGCCGGTTGCAAACGCTCCAAACTGGCCGCTCTCTCCAGTCCGATACCAGTAACCAGCGGTCACATAGTCGGGATCATCGTCCTCTTCGATGTTGGTCACGACTACCGAGCCGACAACATCTTCCACATCATCGTCTATTTCTTCACTGACGTGAGCCATGTGCCAGTCCTTTTCCAATTCCTCGGGCAATGATATCTTGGTCTGTCTATCGTCAATCCGCTTTCTGTTGTAACGAATCACAACCTCGTCAATCTGGCTATTGACGTCAACATCAATCTCGTGGATTGTATATTTGATCTTTTTATCATCAACGGCTTTTGCGGCACTTTTAGAATTCCAACCGAAGATTGTACCCCATTCTTTCTCTTTGGAGAAATTTTCATTGTCGTCGTTTTTCTCGTAAGCAGCGCCGATCGCTTCCTTTGTGCTGGTCAATGCCTGCTGTTCCGCCGATGGTCCGCCGCCGCCGCCGCCGCATCCGGCCAAGAGCGCAACTGCACCAACTAGCGCAACACCTGTAATCCATTTCCTCTTGTTCACTTGGGTTTCCCTTTATTGTTGTTTGTGAATCTCTGCTCGTGCGCCATTGGCCGAACCACTTCAACCTTAAGAACGCTCCAAATTTAGTCAAGCCAAAACAAAAGACCAAAAGCCAATTCGCCAATCCAAATCAACGGCAATCCACGGCGCACACCCTGCGTCACACCGTGTCGGCCACGCCTGCCTCCTTCAAGAATGGAGTGAAGGGGGCTGCAAAGCAGTCCCTGCGCCAGGACGGGGTTGCTGCGAAACCTACCCAGGCTGCTGGCCGACCGAGACGAAACTCAGCCTCTTTGGGTCGAACAGACCGGCCGCAACCCGGTTGACCTCCTCCAACGTCAACGCCTCGACCATGCCGTTGCGCTCAGAAACGTACGACGCCGGCATCCCGAAATACTGCATGCTGGCCAGAATTCTCGCAATCGTCGCATTGCCGTCAAACCGCAGCGGATAGGAACCGATCAAAAACAGCTTGATGTCGTCCAGCTCCTTCTGCGTCAGACCGTCCTCCGCAATTCGCCGCCACTCCTGGCGCACCACCTCGATGGCCTGATCCACGGTTTCGTTGCCGCTGGCAAACCGCCCCCACACGATGCCCGCCTCCAGAAACGTCACCAACCCGGTGTAGATGCCGTAGGTCAGACCGCGCTCAACGCGCACCGACTGCTGCAGACGCGCCAGAAACCCCGAGCCGCCTAGAACTTCGTTCACAACGTACGCCGTCAGAAACTCCTCGTCCCTGAATCGAATTCCCTCGTGCCCAAACACGACCACCGACTGCGGCGACGGAAAGTCGACATGCTCGCGAACCGCCGTCGAAACCACGCTGGCTTCGCCGATGGGCTCCTGGCTGAACGCTGGAAGGTCCTGCACCAGAAAGTCCACAACCCCGGCGAGCTCCTCCACGGTGATGTCTCCGGCTGCGGCGACGACCACCTTGTCGCTTGTCAGGGACCGCCTGTGGGCGCGACGCAAGGCGTCGGCGTCGAGAGCGGCGACGGTGTCCGCGTCGCCTTCGACGGTGCGGGCGTACACGTGGTCGCCGAACATCGCCTGGCGGAAGGACATGGCGGCAATCTCGGACGGGTCCTTGAGATTCGAGGCGATGACCGCCAGCGCCTGGCCACGCACCCGCTCCACGGCGTCCTCGTCGAAACGAGGTTCATGCAGCGCCGAGCGCAAAAGCGCCAGCGACTCGTCACGGTTTTCGGTCACGAACTGCACCGAAACCGTGACCGACTCGAGATGGGTGTCGAATTCAAGCCTCGCACCGAGAGATTCAACCCGTTCCCTGAACGCAACCGCATCCAGATCCCCGGCGCCTTCCTCCAGAAGGGCCATCATCAGATGGGTTGCGCCGATCTCGCTCTCGGGATCCGCAGCCGCGCCCCCCCGAAACCGCAGCTCGATGGCGGCAAACGGTATGGCGTGGTCCTCCACGAGCCATCCGGAGGCGCCGCCGGGCGTGACGAACTCCTGAATCTCGATTGTTGCCTGGGCGTTCGATCCAATCAGGAGGAACGCAATCGCAAGGGTGCAGAGGCGGCCAGTCACAGTTCCGTTCCTTCCTTGAGCAGCCAGCCGGTAACCGAGCGCCGGCGA
This sequence comes from Paracoccaceae bacterium, assembly GCA_026713305.1. GTDB lineage: Bacteria > Pseudomonadota > Alphaproteobacteria > Rhodobacterales > Rhodobacteraceae > MPNP01. Next base: position 2,865 of record JAPOOS010000085.1, on the reverse strand, counting down.
TCGAGCAGCAGTTGAGCCGCCTCCAGCACGTCTTCGGATTCGACCTGCTGCAGAGCTTCCGGCCAGGCCAGTATCTGTTCGACCGTAAGCCCCTGGACGAGCCCGCGCCCGAATTTCAACGCGCTGGTCATGGTGTCGTCGAGTTCGTAGATTTGGTTGTATTTCAGCTGTGCCTTCACTCGTTGCAGCTGAGCTTCGTCCACTCCCTCTTCGATGAACTCCAGCAGAGCCTCGTCCAGAGCCGTTTCCGCCTCTTGCAGGGTGTGTTCCGGGGTTGGAAGAATGAAGACGACGAGTTCAACCGGCCGCGTGATGTTGCCGCGATAGCTCGCGCCTGTGAACGCCGCCACCGATCGTTCCAGCTGGAGTTTCTTTCCGAGCGCCGACGTGATTCCCGAATCGCCCAGCAGATTTGCAAGTATGGCTATCGAGGCCAGCTTGTGTTGATCGCCTTTGTAGTCGTCCGGCGCCAGGTAGCGGCGCAGCACGTAGGGATTTGAAACTCTGGAGTCTTCAAGTTTCAACCGGCGCTCCGCCAGGTGCGGCGGTTCTGCCGTGATGATGCGCTGCAAGTCCGAGTCCGGCACGGCCAGGCTTCCGTAGTGTTTTTCGGCCAGTTCCCTGACTTGCGCCGCCGTGACGTCGCCGCTGACAACAAGAATGCTGTTGTCGACCCTGTAGTGTTGGCGGTAGAACTTCAGGACGTCTTCCCGACTCAGCTGCTCCATTTCGTGGCGCCAGCCGATTACGGGGCGGCCATATGGATGGTTGAGGTAGAGAGCCGCGGTCATCTGTTCTCTGAGCAGGCTGGACGGATCCGAGTCCGTGCGCTCGTTGCGTTCCTCGATGATGACGTCTCGTTCCGAGTCGACCTCCGGTCCTTCCAGGACGATGCCGTGCATGCGGTCCGCTTCCAGCCGCATGATTTCCTCCAGGTGTTCGCTGGCGATGCGTGCTCGGTAAAGCGAGAAGTCATAGGAAGTCGAGGCTCCCGACGACCCGCCGCGCGAGCGGATGCTGCGTTCGTATTCGCCGACGGGCACGTTCTCCGTGCCCTTGAACATGAGGTGTTCCACGAAGTGCGCCAATCCCGACTTTCCCTGCGGCTCGTCGATCGAGCCAACGCGGTACCAAAGCGTGTGGTTGACTGCCGGCACGCGGTGATCCTCGATGACCACGACGTGCATGCCGTTTTCAAGCCGAAACTCCGTTACGTTCTCCGCTAGCTGCGCCTGTGCCGGCAATCCGGCGGCGAGCAGCCACAGGATTGCCGTCGCAAGGGTCAGCCAAAGAAGGACGCCCGGAATGCTGTGCCGAGCCAGCGGACGGGCGTCCGGTCGGATGCGCGAATGGCCAGGCTGCACGTGTGCGGGCATCCTGCCTGGATTGAGGGGGGTGTTCATGGTGCCGACTCCAGAATGTCGAAGTGCATTCCTCTGTTCATCGCTTCTCTCGATGTGCTTTCACGTGGGGGCTCGTCAAGCGCCGAATGGCTCGCTGGGGGAGGGTGACAGCGCCACCTAGTTGGTTGCCTTTGCCGGAACCATGGTGGTGTTTATCCCGAGTTCGCTGAGCCGCTTGGATTCGGCGACGGGGTCCAGAGACAATGGTTGATATGCCCTGAAGTAAACGCTGTAGGAGAACATTCTCTCCACTGGCTTGGCGCCCTTGCCTCTGCGATACTCCAGGTCTTCGCTTGCCAAGGTTTCCCTTATTCCCGGTTCGATGCCCAGCCCGGCGATGTGGGTCATCAACGGAGCGTGCCTTTGCGAGATTCCCAGGTTTCTTGCGGACTGGGGATTGCCGCCCAGCAGCAATATGGCGCGGTCGCTTGGCGACACCGTGGCGCGCGCGGGTGCGCCCGGCTTCGGTTGGGGCAGCAGCGCCGCTTGCGTCGGCTTGGAGATGGGAGGATAGACCGTTACGCTGAATTCATCCGGCCCGGAGATGGACCGATACTGGACGAGATCCGGCTTTGAGTCGTCTCTGGAGCAGCCAACCGCGACAGCCAGCAACGTCATCATGGCACATGCCGACCAAAGGGAGATTCTCATGGACGACTCCTGAAGCAATAGTTGCCCTTCACATACTCGGTTTGCGGCAAGGGTTCAACTTGTCGCATTGAGTGCATAACAGAACTACTATGCGCTTGACTGGCCGAATCCGACACGGGAGCGCAAATGGCGAAGCGACAGAGGCATGCAACAGTTGCTTCATGGTGAAGGCTGGCTCGTTGCGGTGGGAGTTCCACGTGGCATGCGTTCGGCTTGTGTCAGGACGGCGGTTGTTGATGTCTTGGATGCAGGCAGGTGGTCATTGCTGTGTGCAGTGGTTTCAAGTCCATGATGATGTCGTGACGACGAGGCCAAACCGCACTGACGGTCCGTTTCCCGCAAAGGATTGCCGAAGCTCTGGATGGCTGGTTCAGGCAGTCTGTCAAGGTTGCCTGAATCTCCGTGCGCGTGCATGCCGGCTTGCGAACCCGTTCGCTGCAGGAAAGTCCGGCTGTGAAGCGAGAGCGCATTGCTGCGTTTCCGTCAACCTGGCTCGAACCCGTTGAACCATACATGCATGTCCTGATGCCCATTGGGAGCAAGCGCAAGCGTCACTGGGTGGAGATGGGCACGTTGGCTCCAGGTCTTCATGATGTCCGGCACGCCTGGAAGCCCTGTTGGCACAGGCGTTGCCGGCAACTGTCTGGGCATTGCGGCCAAGCCCGCCTGCAGAGCGCTGTGCTTGGTTACGGACAACGTCGGCAGTTCCCTAAGACATGGATCGGCAAGGATCGATCGCGGACGAACACAGCATGATGTGCGGCTTTCCGCCAGGACACGGCAAGCGCCTGCAGGCCAATAGTGGACGGCG
>JAPOOS010000196.1 GCA_026713305.1 Paracoccaceae bacterium | reverse complement strand
CGCATCTCCTATCACTTCGCCAAGGCTTGCTCCCGAATCCTCCGACCCGTACTGTTCGACCGCCTGCTGGGCTTCCGCTTTCTCGCGGCCGCGAATCGAAAGAAGAAGCCTTCGATCCGAGTAGTCGATTCTGGATACCTGGACATCCACAACGTCGCCGGTGCTGAAGCGTTCGGGACGCTGCTCCGAACGATCCTGGCTCAATTCCCCTCGCCTTATAAAGCAAGTCAGACCTTCGTACTCAACCTCAATGCCGCTGTTCTCGATTCGGCTTACCGTAACCGGGATTATGGCGCCTCGCCGCAACCCCTTTGTTGCAGCCCTGAACGGGTCCTCGCTCAGACCCTTGATTGAGAGCGCAACTCGCTCTCGCTGGATGTTGACGTCGGTAATCAGGACGCTGACCGTTTCGCCCTTGCGGTAGTCCCTGATGGCTTCGTCGCCTGGGCGGTCCCAGCTCATGTCCGACAAATGGCACATCCCGTCAATGCCGTAGTCCAGCCCCACAAACAGGCCAAACTCGGCAATGTTTCTGATCTCTCCGGAAATCACGGTTCCTGGCGGGTTTTCCTCGGCAAACCGTTCCCAAGGATTGCGCTCGGTCTGCTTGAGGCCGAGCGAGATTCGCCGCTTGTGCTTGTCGATGTCGAGTATCATGACCTCGACCTCCTGAGAGGTCGACAAAATCTTGCCGGGATGAATGTTTTTCTTCACCCACGACATTTCGGATATGTGTACAAGCCCCTCTATGCCCGGTTCCAGTTCCACGAAGGCGCCGTAGTCGGTTATGTTGGTCACCCTTCCGGCGTGACGCGTCCGCACGGGGAACTTTTCCTCGACGGTCTGCCACGGATCTTCCTGCAACTGCTTGATGCCAAGCGAGATTCGTTGAGACTCTCGGTTGATCTTGATGATCTTGACCTTTGCCGTGTCGCCAACTTCCAGGACCTCGCTGGGATTGCTCACCCGTCGCCACGCCATGTCAGTGATGTGCAGCAATCCGTCCACTCCGCCGAGATCCATGAAGGCGCCGTAGGAGGTTATGTTCTTTACGATCGCCTCAATGACATCCCCCTCTTGCAGGCGATTGACGACCTCGGCGCGCAGCTCGGCGCTTTTCTCTTCGAGAATGGCACGTCGGGATATCACTATGTTGTTGCGAGACCGATCCATCTTGAGGATCTGGAATTCATGCTTGACCTTCATCAGGTGATCGGCGTCGCGAACCGGCCTGATGTCGGCCTGCGATCCAGGCAGGAATGCAACAAGGCCTCCAAGGTCGACTGTGAACCCTCCCTTGACCCGGTTGTATATGACTCCCTCGATTCGCTTCTTTTCCTTGTCTGCCAATTCCAGACGGTCCCACGCGGCTTCCCGGCGTGCCCGCTCGCGCGATATCGCCGCAAATCCAGTGCCGTCCTCGACGCTGTCCAAATAAACATCGACTTCGTCCCCGACGTCGACATCTTCATCGGCGCCGGGACCGGAAAACTCCCTGAGGTCGATATGGCCCTCGACCTTGAAACCGATGTCGACCACGACCTGTCCACCTTCGATGGCGATAATCGTGCCTTTGACAACCGACTTCTCCTTCGGTGTCGCGACTAGGAAGCTCTCATCTAGCAGAGCCTCGAATTGCTCTTTGTCAGTAACTTCGTTCACGTGAAGCTTTGCTCCTGGATTCTGTTTTTCCGGCCATGCGGTTGTTTCCGCAGGTCTGTTTCTTGCTGAAGAATGTCCCCGGGAAGTTTCGCAGCGCCAGGCAACTGGATGGCCCGCATCTGTTGTTCAATGGCGGAGACTGCCCGCGCAACGGCTTGGTCTATAGTCAATTCCGAGGTGTCTAGCAATACTGCATCGTCATGCGGCCTCAAAGCGCAGTGGGGTCGATTGATGTCTCGCTGGTCACGGGCGTCAATTTCCCTTTGAATTGCAGCCTCCGACACTGTTGTGCCAGCTGCCTGCAGTTCCCTGTAGCGCCTGCGAGCCCGAACCACGCGGGAGGCGGTCACGAAAAGTTTGACCTCGGCCTCCGGACATATGACCGTGCCGATGTCCCTGCCGTCCAGAACCGCACCGCCCGGCTGACGCGCGAATGCCTCCTGATACCCTTTCAATGCGCGCCTGACTGCCGGCATGGACGCAATTTGCGAAGATGTCTCCGAAACTTCCGGGCTGCGCAGCCTGTCGTCCCGCAGGTCGTCCGGGACCAGGCGCATGGCAATCCGTTCTGCCTCTGCATCACTCGGTTTCGCGCCAAGATCAAGAAACTTTCTGGCAACAGCGCGGTACAGGATGCCGGTGTCAAGGTAGGGAATCGAATAGCGATCCGCGATCGCGCGTGCAATCGTGCCCTTGCCGGCAGCGGCAGGGCCGTCAATGGCTACGGTAAAGTGCGTCATAGTCTCGTTTGTTCTTCATGATGCCGACACCGGGCGCAGATTCCGTCCTCCGGCAGTCAAGTCAGCCTTTCCTTGCACTGTTGCACGCCTGCAACCTGGAAGCCGGATTCTGCAACGACAGGACAGTCTGGCTGTCAGCTTTCGGCGAGTGTGGATTCGGCTTTGTATTGTGGGCCGTGAACGCGTGCAATGATCTAACGGTCCCCGCCATCAAATGGCAGCCACATTTTGCCCATTTGCAGGCGCTCCGAGAACGTCCAAAGGCGAGTGGCGACAAGAGCGCTCCAATAGACTGCCGCCACGCCCTTCGCCGATGAATTGCATTCGCGGACATCTGCTTCCACGACTACGCAGACTGCAGCGCAAGCAGCTTGCACTTGGTCCATGACAGTCTAGAGTTCAACCGCAAACTCCTTCAGTGGCGAAATGCACAATGGCAAGGCAGGTCAACGTGGTCGAAAGAACAGACATCCATCCCAAGGTCCGCTTGGTGGCCAAGCCTTCGTCAGGCCTCACTGGAACGGTGTCGATTCCTGGAGACAAGTCGATTTCGCATCGCGCAATCCTGTTGGGCGCAATGGCTGTTGGCGAAACCAGGGTAACGGGACTGCTGGAGGCCGAGGATGTACTCTCCACCATTGCAGCCACGCGCCTCTTGGGCGCCTCGGTCGAAAGATCCAAAGGAGGCGAGTGGCGTGTCTGGGGCGTTGGCACGGGCGGATTTCATGAACCTGACAATGTCATCGACTGCGGGAATTCCGGAACCGGCGCTCGACTGCTGATCGGGGCGGTTTCCACTGTCCCCATAGTTGCCACCTTCACCGGAGATCGATCTTTGCGGTCCCGTCCGATGCAGAGAGTGATTGATCCCATGCAGCGGTTCGGAGCGCGGATTCAGGCCAGAGATGGTGGCCGTCTGCCATTGACGGTCCGCGGCGCGTCCAATGCCGTTCCGCTGGTCTACGAGCTTCCGGTGCCGTCTGCCCAAGTCAAGACTGCAGTGATGCTGGCCGGACTCTCCGCGCCAGGCGAGACCTGTGTTGTCGAACCTGTGGCCACCAGGGACCACACCGAACGGATGCTTGGTGCATTCGGCGCCTCTATACGCATTGAAGAACTGGCTCAGGGCAAGGCAATCTTTGTCGAAGGCCACGCGGAGCTGGTCGGGCAGCGCGTCGCCGTGCCGGGTGATCCTTCCTCGGCTGCATTCCTCGCGGCGGCGGCTGCCATTACGAGCGACTCGGATGTCGTGCTTCCCGGGATTGGCATCAACCCGACAAGAGCCGGGATTTTTGCCACACTGCGTGAGATGGGCACAAGGATCGAATGCCTCAACGAGCGGCTCGAAGGCGGAGAACGAGTCGCCGACCTGCGCGTGCGTGGATCTTGCCTTAAGGGCGTGGAAGTTCCGTCCGAGCGTGCTCCATCCATGATTGACGAGTATCCAGTACTGTCCGTGGTTGCTTCAGTTGCCGAAGGCACAACCGTGATGCGCGGCGCCAGCGAGCTGCGTGTCAAGGAATCGGACAGGATCACGGCAATGGTCGAAGGCTTGCGAACCTGTGGCGTTGAGGTCACGGAATACAGCGACGGTCTTGCAGTCCATGGCAAGGGCCCGGGTTCGGTTCATGGCGACGCCATTTGCGCCAGTTACCTGGATCACCGAATTGCCATGAGCTTTCTCTGTCTCGGTCTTGCCGCCAACAATCCGGTGGGCGTGGACGATGCTTCCCCCATTGCCACGAGCTTCCCTGAATTCGTCGACAAAGTGACCGAGGTCGGAGCTGCCATCACCTCTGCCCCCTGACAGGCGTGCAGATGGCTATCGACTGCGCTCAAACGTCAGGTAGAATGGTCTGCGTCCTGCCTTGAGCGCCTTTCGTTCGTACCTTGTGCTGCGCCAATCGCTCCATGGCTGTCGCCAGTCGGCAGGTGACTGCACCCGCCAGGCAAACTCCGGCATTTGGTGCAGCTGCTCAACTGCCTGCCGGGCGTAATCCGCTATGTCTGTTGCAATGCGCAGCTCAGCCTGCGGCTTCATGATTCGGGCAAGCGGTTGCAGGTACTCGGGGTTTGCAAATCTTCGCCGGTGATGTCGCTTCTTGGGCCAGGGATCAGGATAGAGCAGGAACACGCGTTCAACCGAACCGGGCGCAAGAACATCGAAGAGGCGCCTGACATCCTCCGGCACTACCCTTACATTTTCCATTGGCTGCAACCGCAGCTTCCGCAGCAATGAAGCAACGCCGTTCAAGTAGGGCTCGCTGCCAATTATCCCAACGTTCGGATTGAGGGCAGCCTGATGCATCAGATGCTCTCCCGAACCAAATCCAATCTCGAGCCACACCGCGCAGTTTCCGCCGAACAAGGCTGTCAGGTCCAGGCAAGCCGTCTCGCCGTCTTCTGCTGACAGGGTTGCGAGCGGATTCAGTCCTGGAAGATCTTCCTTCAGGCACGTGCGCTGGCCGGGACGCAGGCGGCGCCCCACCCGCTTTCCATAGAAATTTCGGAACGGCTTTCCGTCTTCCCGTTCATGTTTGCCGACATCGGCGAAAAAACCAGACAATCGCTACCGGCCCTTCCGTGTCACTGCCTGTTGCACTTCTGGGCTCTCGATCTGACCACCGCCGCATTGGCAAGAGTTGTCAAGCGCCCTGCGTCCCTGGTCGCCAGGCTCAATCCGTGTGCGCGTGCACATGCACAAGCTGGACAAGGCTGTTCCTGAAGCAAACCGAGTGCAGCATGGCCATTGTGCATCGCGCATGTTGGAGGCTTCAACGCTCTCCGCAACTCGGTACGGCGTCGTGGGTTGCAGCTGCCGAAATTGAAGGACTGCACGCTCTGCTTCGCATTCACTTCAGTTCGGCAAGCTCGTCGATCAAGTCGGTTCTTTCCCAGCTGAATCCGCCATCCTCCTGCGGTTCACGTCCAAAATGCCCGTAGGCGGCCGTTCGTTCGAAAATCGGCCTGTGAAGTCCAAGATGCTGCTTGATGCCTCTCGGCGTCAGATCCATCAGTCTGCGCAATCGCCGCTCAATGCGCTCAACAGCCACCGTCTCGGTTCCATATGTATTCACGTAGAAGGAGGTTGGTTCGGACTTCCCAATTGCGTACGAAACCTGGATGCAACATCTCGCGGCAAGTCCCGCCGCCACAACGTTCTTGGCCAAATACCTTGCGGCATACGCAGCCGAACGATCCACCTTGGTCGGATCCTTGCCGGAAAATGCTCCGCCGCCGTGGGGCGCGGCGCCCCCATAGGTGTCGACAATGATCTTTCGGCCCGTCAGGCCGCAGTCACCGTCCGGGCCGCCAATTACAAACTTTCCGGTTGGGTTTACCAACCAGTTGATGCCATTGGGCCGCCAGTCCGCGGGCTCCAGCACTTCCTCCTCGAGAATCGGCCGCAGCGAACGTTCAATGTCAGCCGAAGTCAGACTTTCGTCCAGATGCTGCGTCGAAAGGACAATGTTGGTTATTCGAACTGGTTTGCGACCGCGATAGAGGTATGTCAGTTGCGACTTGGCATCTGGTCCAAGCCACTCAACGCGTTTGCTGTTCCGCAAATCGTCCAGCTTCTGCAGCATCCGATGAGCCAACAATATGGGCGCCGGCATGAACTCCCTGGTCTCGTCAACCGCATAGCCAAACATCAGGCCCTGATCGCCCGCCCCTTCGCTCTGTCCCTTGGCCGCGTCCACTCCGGCGGCAATGTTCTCGGACTGGGCGTGCATGAAGTTGGATACGGCAAGCTTCTCCCAGTGGAATCCCTCCTGCTCATATCCAATGCCGCGAACACAGTTGCGGACAATCGATTCGATTGACGCACGCACGGATTCGGCGCCTCGAAACTCGCCGGCCACGATAACGCGGTTTGTTGTGGCCAAGGTCTCGCAGGCAACTCTTGCACTGGAACTTCCTTCCAGGAAGGCATCCAGGACCGCATCCGAAATCTGGTCGCACACCTTGTCGGGGTGCCCGCGCGACACGGATTCCGACGTGAAGAGATACTCTCGGCTCGACATGGAAGTTTCTCCAAAGCAACAGGCGAATGCAATCGTACGATATCCTATGGATGCATGGATTTAGCAGCCGATGTTGTCCTGTTCAAACCCGATGGACGAGTCGGCGGCGAACAAGCAGCGCTGCAGAGGCAGCAAGCAGAAGCAGCGCCGGCAATTCCCCGAACCGCGCATAGATGGTCGGCGGCAAGGGAGGAGGAACGCTCACGTCGAGGAAACCCTGCTCTCCGACATCCAGAGAGGACAGGACCCGCCCATGAGCGTCGGTTGCCGCTGAAATTCCTGTGTTGGCAACGCGCAGCAGCGGCAATCCAAGTTCGATGGAACGCATCCTGGACTGGGCGAAGTGCTGCTGCGGTCCCGAAAACTCGCCAAACCACGCGTCATTTGTAATTTGAACGATGACGTCCGGACGCGGGCGCATCCTGACCTCGCGTGGGAAAACCATTTCGTAGCAGATGACTGGCGTCATTCTGCCCAGCGGGCCGACATAAACATGGCCGTCATCTGCGCCGGCGGTGAATCCGAACCGCTCGACTCTCGCAACCGCTGAAATCCCGAATCGTGCAAGCAACCCATAGAACGGCACGTACTCGCCGAACGGCACGAGGTGTCGCTTGTCGTAGACGTCCGACACCTTCCCCGAGGAATCGATGAACAGCATGCTGTTGAATGGCCGGTCACCCCGCCAGCTTGGTATTCCGACAATCATTGGAATGTTGCCAACGGCATCCGAAAGCCATTTGAACTGGGTCACCTCCTCGTGCTTGTAGGCCTCGAAGGTAATGGCCGTTTCGGGCCAAATGATCTGGCTCAACGAACGATCACCTGGTTGAACGCTCAAGCGATACATTCTTTGAAGGAATTCCGCCGCGTGCTCCGGAGACCACTTGAGGTGTTGCGGAATGTTGGGTTGCACGAGCCTGACAACAGGTTGGTCCCGCGGAAGGACCAACTGGGTGGATTGCCGAATCTGTCCAAGTCCAGCCATGGTCGCCAGCAACGCAAGCGCCAAGGTCCATCCTCGAGCTGAGCGGCCGAAAGCCACCGGCAGAACAGCCACCAGAGCCGTCAACAAAGTCAGGCCATGGGAACCTGTTGCCGAAGCGACCTGCGCAATCGGCGATTCGCTCCAGACATATGCTGGAAGCGCCCACGGAAATCCAGAAAACGCGTGTTCGCGCAACATTCCGGACAGGGTCAGGAACAACGCCAGCGCCAGACATTTCTCCAGCCTGCTTGCACCGACAATCCATGCAAGCGCGAAGGCAATCATCCAAAACAGCGACATGCCGACGATCATCAGGCCAGCGACTATCGGCGCCAGCCATACTGAATCCCGGAACACTAGAAACGGCTCGACAAGCCAGGACAGCGTGAGCCCGAAGTGTCCCGCGCCAAAACAGAGACCAAGCGTCCCAGCATGGACCCAGCCTTGCCGCGTGCAAAGGAGCAGCGCACCGACTCCCAGCCCCAGAAGAAACAGCGCCGGCAGAGAGTACGGCGGGTGCCCGAGCCCAGCCGCAAGGCCGGCCCCCGCCGCCAGTGCGCAGGCCGCCCCCTGTCCTTGGAGGCGATCCAGCACCCTGGCTACGCCAGGCATTTCGTTGCAGCTCCGTCGACGATGGGGCTTTGTGGGAGACTCGATGCAGTCATTGCCAACAACCAGCTGCGCTCCGCCTCACTTGTCGCTCGTCGTGGGCTGTCGAGGCAGCCCAGTCGCGAGACGCCTTGTGGATTGCAGCGTCGGTGTCAGGAGTGGTGTGGAGATCCGAGACGAGTGATCTGCACAAGGTCGATTCTCCGAGCGTTGGCCTTGATCACCCGAACCTTTATCCCGGCCTTGGCGAAATCGAAGACTTCACCCGGTTTGGGTATGCGGTTGATGATCTTGGAAATCCATCCTCCCAGGGAATCCACTTCGTCATCCTCATCGCCGTCCGCAAGGTTGCTTCCAATCAATTCGGCGACATCGGAAATCGGAATCCTTGCCGGAACCAGGTACGAATTCGGATCAAGCTGGCGGATGTCCGTGTTGTCGTCTTCCAGACTGTCATGTTCGTCGTGAATTTCGCCGACATGATGTTCAAGCAGGTCTTCAATTGTGACCAAACCGTCGACTCCGCCATACTCGTCAATGACGAGCGCCATGTGGCAGCGTTCCCTTTGCATGCGCCTCAGCAGGTCGCTGATCGGCATGGATGGCGGGACATACATCAACGGACGCATTGATTCGGTTACGTCGAAGCTGTCGGTCTTGCCGTTGAAGCCGTATCGCAGAGCGACATCCTTCAGGTGAACGAATCCAAGAGGTTGATCAAGCGTGTGCTCGAACACCGGCAGCCGCGTCCGACCGGTTTTCCTGTAGGTTGACACGAGCTCGTCAAGCGTGACGGTGCTGGGCACGGCGACAATGCCTGCCTTCGGAACAACTACCTCGTTCACATCTACCGGATTTGCTTCGGGCGGCAGTGGCTTTCGAGTCCTGCTGCCCCATAACGGTGGATCTTCGTCGGACTCACTGCTTTCGTCGCTTGATTGCACCGCCGGCGGCGCTGCCCGAATCATGCTGAGTATGCCGTGAATGGTTCCACTGGCTTGTTGCGGTGACTTGCTGTCAGGAGCGTGCGCGCGGTGCGCTGCGCTAGGAGATCCGCCTTCGTTGGTGCTCATTGCCCTTTCCAGTTGAATATCCGGGCACGTTCGCCCGGTCGGGATGTATATTGATGATCAATTCCCATGGAATCAAGAATCTTTGTCTCGACCTCCTTCATTTTTTCGGCGCTGTTGCTGTCGTCATGGTCATGGCCGAGGAGATGAAGCACCCCATGCACAACCAGACGCTTCACATGATCGTCCAAATGCCGCCCAGTGCGGTCGGCATCCAGTCTGCAGTATGTCCATGCAATCGCCAGATCGCCAAGAAACTTCTTGCGGATTTTCGGTTCCCCAACGAGCGTCCTGTTCGGACATCCCGACTCTGCATGAGGCCATGACAATATGTCGGTTGCCTCCGGACGGCTTCTGTGGCTTCGATTGAGTTCGGCAATCTCGTCGTCGTCGCAGGCCAGCACCGAAATCTGGTAGACGATTCCTGGATCTCCCACGGCGTCCAGTGTTGACCGTGCCGCAAGACTGGCCAGCCGTTCGACATCCGTGCCGTGCCAGCAATTCGACCGCACATGCACCGCCAGTTCAACGGCCGTCGACATCCGGCCCTTCAGCGTATGCGTCGATGATGCGTGCCACAATCG
>JAPOOS010000086.1 GCA_026713305.1 Paracoccaceae bacterium | reverse complement strand
TTGGCGACGGGTGCCCATCCCGCAATTCGACCCCGAAAACAATCTGCATTGCGAGATCGCGGCGTTCTGCGTGGAGCTTGAGACCGAAGCCGACGCATTCTTGGGGACGGCAGCGGACAGTCTGCTGCGCAGCCAACCAGGTCGCTCAAGGCAGATCAGGCAGTCCCGCCTGTTCCGTCGCCTGGACAGTCTGGCAAGGCAGTTGATGCCGGAACAGTGCCTATAGGCGCCAAGATGATTCTCCGGCGGCCATTCGAATTGGCGCGCCTACGATGCAACGCACAAGCTGAACCAGGAACAGGCCCGCCTACAACGATGTGGACCCAATTCCCGCAATGACCGGCACGCTGCACCCACAGGCAACAGCATCGAACCCTAGCTCCACGGTCAATCTTCACGGCACAATTCGCCACCACCTCAGGTGAACAGGCACAATCATGCCCGGTCTTGCAATCTTCCGGCATGGCAAATTGGATGGCTTCGGAAAAGCCGGGACAACGTAAGGAATCCAGTTTCGACAGAGCACGCTATCCAAAGGGGCGGCACACCGTCAAAACTGGTGGAAAGCGGTGGGGTGATGTGGCCTGCGTCACATCCTCCATTCGCTCCCGCCCCCGGCGGCTCTTGATGAAATGTGCATGTCGGTGCGTACTGCGACAAGTGAACAGCAGCTCAATTCAACACTGGCAGCCCCAGGACTGCCGATGTGGCAATGATCCCATATGCGACAAAGCGATAAACGCGCTCCTTTTCGGGCCTGAAAATCAATGAGCCAATCCCCATTGCGGCGACAAATGGAAGCGCAATGGCCAAACCCAGCGCAACGTGTGCAACATGCAGCTGGCCGTTGAATGCCAACACGCCAAGCAGCATGATGTCGGCCACGATCAAGTAAATGAAGAGGTTGGCGCGCACGGCAACGACCGGAAGCGAACTTGCAAGGTACAGCATTATCACGGGCGGACCTGGAAGGCCCACGGATCCGGCAAACAAGCCTCCGATGCCACCGGCGCCGTACACCAAGGGCCGCGACAGACTTCCTTCGTATCGGATGCCGCTTATCAGCAATGCCAACAACACAAGCGTAATCGACGACACTGCGTACCGAAAGACTTCCGCGGCCATTAGGAGAAGCAAGAACACGCCAAGGGGCAGCATTGCAAGCGCGCCTGCCGACAGGCGCATGACATCGCCCACGTCTGCGTTCCTGACAATCCGGGGAGCCAGCATGAGCGGACCCACAAGGTCCATCACTGCGAGCGTGGTCAGCGCGGCAACCGGCGACATTTGAGTCCCGGCAACCGGAAGGTAGATCATCGCGGTTCCAAATCCTGAAAACCCGCGTACGACGCCGGCCGTCATTGCGCCAACCAACAACCACAACGACATCTCCGACGCAACGCTGCCGATGATGTCCGTCATGGGTTCACTTCGTCATGAACTTTGTTCCACTCTTGTCGTCCGGCTTGGACCAATCTCTCTTTACGCCCAAGGTCAAGAGCACGAAGGAAGCTACAAAGATCGAGGAATAGGTGCCAACGACAACTCCCCACATCATGGCAAAGACAAACCCTCGAATTACGTCCCCTCCGAAGACGAACAAGGCCAAGAGCGCCAGGAACGTCGTTACGGACGTCATGACAGTGCGAGACAGCGTGTCGTTGAGCGACCTGTTCAACACATCCTTCAGAGCCGGTTTCTTGTACTTTCGAAGGTTTTCACGGACTCTATCGAACACGACAACAGTGTCATTCAGTGAATACCCCACAATGGTCAGGAGCGCCGCGATGATCGCAAGATCGAACTTGATCTGCAGTATGCAAAACACACCAATAGTTAGGACCACGTCGTGGACGAGCGCAGCAACCGCTCCAAGGGAGAACTGCCACTCGAATCTCACCCAAATGTAAAACAACACCACGCCAATGGCAGCCAGAACCGCGTAGATCGCCTTTTTGACCAACTCGCCTGACACTTTGGGTCCGACGCTCTCGACCAAGGGAAAGGTCATCGCCGGGTCGATGACGCGGAGCGCGTCCTGGACTTCCCTTACCCGTTGGACTGCGATGGCCTCGTCGCCCTTCTGCACAGCGATTCTTACAACAGCTACATGTTGGTCTGCAGCGAAGGTCGGATCAAAGACTTCGGTTATCGAAACGTCCCCAAGATCAAGCGGAGCGACTGCCTGCCGGTATGCGCCCACATCAACCGGAACCATAGATTGAGTCCGTATCGAGGTACCGCCCCGGAAATCGATGCCATAGTTCAGTCCAATTACCACCAACGCCAGAAGCGACACGACCATGGCTGCAATGGAGCCGAGAAACACCGTGCGGCTGTGTGCAAGGAAGGGCCAGTCGGTTTGCTCAGGGACGAGTCGAATTCGCATGGGCGCCCTCACAAGACAAGCCGCTTGGGCCGACGCCGGTCAAACCAGACAACTATCATGAGCCTTGTGACGAAGATGGCCGTGAACATGCTCGTGACGATTCCAATTCCGAGCGTCACCGCAAAACCCCGCACCGGTCCGGAGCCAATGACGAACAGAATGATTGCCGCCAGCAGCGTCGTGACGTTCGCGTCAAGGATTGCCGACAGGGCTCGTTCATATCCCAACTCTATGGCCCTGGCCGGTCCTCGCGCCGTCCGAACCTCTTCGCGTATGCGTTCGAATATTAGCACGTTGGCATCCACCGCCATGCCGATCGTCAACACAATTCCGGCAATGCCGGGCAAGGTCAGCGTTGCCCCTACCAGCGACAGAACACCGAAAATCATGAACAGGTTCACGAGCAGGGCGATGTTGGAGAACACGCCAAACAGGCCGTAGCTGCCAGCCATGAACAACAACACGGCCAGGAGAGCAACCGCGCATGCCCATCTGCCGGCGTCAATCGAATCCTGGCCCAACTCCGGGCCCACAGTCCTTTCCTCGAGAAACACCATTCCAGCGGGCAATGCGCCGGCCCTAAGCAGCACGGCCAGATTGTTGGATTCCTGGACGGTGAAACTGCCGGTGATGATGCCCGACCCACCGGGAATGTGACTTTGAATTACGGGCGCGGAAATGACTTCGCTGTCGAGGACAATTGCGAATGGCAGACCGACATTCGCGGCAGTGTAGTCGCCGAAACTCCTGGCGCCGGAGGGATTGAATCTGAAACTGACGGCTGGCCGGCCGTTCTCGTCGAAATCCGGCCTTGCATCGGTCAGTTCCTCGCCTGTGACCACGGGCGTGCGGTCCAGCACATAGAACAATCCTGGTTCGTCCATGGCCGGATAGGTGACGGTCTGCGGCTGCTGCAACCCACGGCTGGAGGCCGTGCGCTGCACATGGTGGAAGGTCAGCTTGGCTGTCGTTCCAATCAGTTCCTTGAGCTCGGCCGCAGAACCGATTCCGGGAACCTGAATGATGATCCTGTCCGCCCCCTGTCGCTGGATGCTGGGTTCCCTTGTTCCGACCTCGTCCACTCGCCGGCGAATGATCTCCAGCGACTGCATCATGGTTCGGTTGTCGGTTGCCGCTTGTTCCTCTTCCGTCAACCGAATGACCAGTTCACTGCCTTCAACGATGACTTCCAGATCGCTGCTGCCAAGCCCTCCGAGGCTGACTATGGGACGCGCCAGCTGTTCCACTGCTTTGAGCGCCTGATCAATGGCTTCAGGATTGGCAATTCGCACGCGCAACTCGTCAGCTGCCGACTGTTGGCGCCTGACGCCGCCGGTCTCGGCACGAATTTCACCCAGAGTGTCGCGAACCTCTGGCCACAATGCGTCCATGCGGGAGGCATGGACATCCGCCAGTTGAACCTCGGCCAAAAGATGGGCGCCGCCCCGCAGGTCCAATCCCAAGTTCACCAAGCGTCGTGGCAACCAGCCAGGCCAGCCGGCAAGTTGCGTCGTCAACTCGGGGGTCGGTTGACTGCCCCGATCAAGGATTGCCATCGCGTCGTTCGACTGCTCAACCCTCGTGTAAAACAGGTTCGGCATCGCAAGGCCGATTCCCGCTGCACACAGAAGAAGAACTGCAACTCTTTGCCAGTATGGAAGTCTGATCATGACGTTTGTGATCCGGTGGTTGCCTGCGCGGCTATTCGCTCTGGCCTGCCTTTTCGATCACGCTGGTCACCATGCTGCGCACGAGTCGGACACGCACCTGCTGCTCGCTGTCGATTTCGATCTCGACCTCGTTGTCATCCTTGACGCGAGTGATTCGTCCGACAATTCCACCTTGTGTAATGACCCAGTCGCCACGCCGCAGGTTGCTGACCATCACCCTGTGTTGCTTGACCTTCTTTTGCTGCGGACGAATCAGCAAAAAATACATGATCACAAATATCAGCAGCAGTGGAACCAGGTTTACCAAACCCAGCGATCCTCCACCGGACTGGGCATAGGCTGGAGTAATGAACATTGAACATCCTCGGGAAATTTCTGTCGGCAGACAGCGCAACGCAACGCGCACTATAACGCGCTTTGACCACATGCAAGGCATTCAAGCTCTGTGCACAGCACGACGCAAGTGCATCGTGCCCTGCGCACCAAGCCAAAGGCTTTCCAGGCAGACTTGCAGAATCGCCGCCGGTCACGGGCATCGTTGCAGATTGTTCCGAAATTGCCGGCCCTGTCAATGGGCGTCAACGAACCGATGCCAGTTTTTTTCGGAATGCACCGACCCGGCTCCGACTTTCGAGAATCAATGGCCAAGGCAGCCACTTGGCTGGCCGTGATTGCGAAATGCAGATCCTCATCCCTTTCGTGGAAACTTGCGCCTGGGATTGGCTTCCTGACGCGAGGGATCGCCTGAAGCTGCTTGCCGGTCCGGCAAGAGCTCCCGCCGCTCTCGTTGAATGCCGCCCGTGGCGGACGCCTTCCCTTTCAAGGGCAGCTCATGCCTTGGACCATCCGCTGCGCGCCGACCGGATCATCAAGGAACTGTTGCACAAAGACCTGCATTTGCATGTTCGGGCGAGATGGCTTCCGAATGTGTGGCGGTTGCATTGGGAAATGCCGATATTAAATTCCCTTTGAGCTTTGGCATTCGCCCTCATTGAGAACTTGTTGCGAATTGCCGCCGCAATCCTTAACGACATCTGCCGCCCATGCATGACATCCGCTTTATTCGCCAATTTCCCGAAGCGTTCGACGATGCGCTGAAAAGACGCGGGGACTCTCCTGTCGCAGAAAGGATTCTCGAACTTGATCGGCGCCGGCGAAGGAGAATCGCCCGGGCCGAGAAACTTAGAGCCGAGCAAAAGGCAGCGTCCCGGAAAATCGGGAGGGCAAAGGCCGAGGGCGACATGGCCAAGTTCGATGTGCTGCGCAGGAAGGTTTCCGAAGCCAGGGAGACCATGACGGTGCTGGACAGGGAAGCCTCGGAGGCCGACGATGCGCTGCGGCAGCTGCTGCTCACCATCCCAAATCGCGCCTTCAAGGATGTTCCGGACGGATCAAGCGAAGACGACAACCTCGTCGTCAGGACCTGGGGCGAGCCCCGGGAATTCTCCTTCGAACCCAGAGAACACTTCGAAATTCCCGGCGTGGCGAGCGGAATGGACTTCAAGACTGCCGCCAGGATGTCCGGTTCGCGGTTTGTGCTGATGAGCGGCGCCGTGGCCCGGCTTCATCGTGCCCTCGGGCAATTCATGATCGACACGCAAACCCGTGAAAACGGTCTGCTGGAGATGTGGACACCGGTGCTCGTGCGGGGGAATGCCATGCGGGGAACCGGCCAGCTCCCCAAGTTCGCGGAAGATTCCTATCGCACCGAGGGCGGGCAGTGGCTCATTCCCACTGCCGAGGTCACGCTGACGAACATCGCAGGCGACACGATCGTCGACGAGCATTGCTTGCCGTGGCGCTTCTGCGCGCATACACAGTGCTTTCGATCAGAGGCGGGAGCGGCTGGCAAGGACACGGCAGGAATGCTGCGCCAGCATCAGTTCGAAAAGGTGGAAATGGTGTCAGTGACGGCCCCGGAGGCCAGCATCGAGGAACTGGAAAGAATGCGGGGCTGCGCGGAGGGCATACTGGAAGCACTCGGCCTTCCCTACAGAACGGTGGTGCTCTGCACCGGCGACATGGGCTTTGGCGCCCGCAAGACGTACGATCTCGAAGTCTGGCTGCCCGGCCAGGGCAAGCACCGTGAGATCAGTTCGGTTTCCAACTGCGGCGACTTTCAGGCACGGCGGATGAACGCCAGGTTGCGCAGGCGCGCTTCCCGGGCGGTGGAATTCGTGCACACGCTCAATGGTTCCGGTCTCGCCGTGGGCAGAACATTGATTGCGGTTCTTGAGAACGGGCAAAGGCAGGACGGAGGAGTCGACATTCCCAAGGCGCTTGAACCCTATGTCGATGGCGCAACATCGATCTCCGCCTCGGGCGAACTGGCGTGAAGCGCCCGCCCGTCTTGTGAATTCAAACGATATCCCTTGTCGGCCCAGCACATTCCGATGCGCATTCTCGTAACCAACGATGACGGGATACACGCTCCCGGGCTGGAGATCATGGAATCTCTCGCCCGCCAGTTCGCCGGTCCAGACGGCACAGTCTGGACCGTGGCGCCCGAGCAGGAACAGTCTGGCGTTGGGCACGCCATCACGTTTCAAAACGTCCTGCAGGTGCAGCAAGTGGGGCAGAGAAGATTCATGGTGCAAGGAACTCCGGGCGACTGTGTGATCGTCGCCCTGCGCCACCTCATGGCCAAGCCGCCAGATCTAGTGCTCTCAGGCGTCAACCGCGGCAACAATTCAGGCCAGAACGCTGCCTACTCCGGGACTGTGGGCGCGGCGATGGAGGGCGCGCTGCAGGGTGTCAGGTCCATTGCCTACTCGCAGTACATTGGCCTGAAGAATCGGCTCCTCGACGACCCCTTTGAGGCAACGCGCACGCATGGATTGATTTTGCTGCGCAAATTGATAGACTGCACACCGTGGGACGAGCAGGACTACAGGTTGTTTGTCAACGTGAATTTTCCGCCATGTCCAGCCGACGAGGTGGCTGGAGCAAGTGTCGTGAGTCAGGGTTTTCGTCGCAATTCCAACTATTCGATCGAACCATTGTTGACTCGAGCAAGGCGTCGTTTCCTGTCAATAGCCGGTGGGCTTCAGACCTGCACCGCAACACCGGGCACCGACGTGAACGCAAACATGGCCGACCAGATATCGATAACTCCAATGCGCGCCGACATGACAGCCTACGAAACCATGGAGAACATGCGTGAAAGATTTCGGAAACGGGAGTTGTGCTGAGTGGAACAGCTGCTGCAGGAACTCCGGGAAAAGGGTATAACCGATGAACGCGTCATGGCGGCAATGTCCGCCGTGGACCGGAGGGACTTCGTTTCCAGTTCATTCAGAGACTGTGCATACCGAGACATGCCGATCTCCATCGGATGCGGGCAAACCATAAGCCAGCCGACCATCGTGGGTCTCATGACGCAGTTGCTGGACGTCAGGTCCAACCATCGGGTTTTCGAGGTTGGCACGGGAAGTGGATTCCAGACTGTGATTCTGTCGCAGCTGGCTCGGCACGTGTACACGACGGAGCGAGTGCGTTCGCTCTTTGCGCGGGCCCGGGAACTGATCACCTCGAAATACCACCGTCAAAACATCTCGTTCCTGTTTCGCGATGGCGCGCTGGGGCTCGCCGAAGCGGCGCCATTTGACAGGATCATAATCACCGCCGCGTCGACAGAAGTGCCCCGCGAACTGCTGGCTCAGTTGAAGGACGGCGGCATCATGGTGCTGCCGGTTGCTACAACCGAATGGGAACAGCGACTGGTCACTGTGCGCAAGTCCAGCAACGAATTGGAATACAAGGAGATTTGTTCCGTGCGCTTTGTGCCACTGGTCGAGGGAATTCGCGATGTCTGAAGCAAAATCACTGCAAAGAACTGGCTTGACCGCTGTTCGAGCGTCATCTGAGTTGGCATCCCGCCGAATCGCATTCACTGCTGGAACGCTTGCTGCATTCTGCCTGCTGTTTCTGGTGTCGGCATGTGTTTCGCCCGACATGCGGAGGGATGTCACCACAATCCCCAATGCCAACCTTCCTCCGGCCGATGAGCGACAAACTTCCACAAAACCGACAGTTGGAACCAGGATCGAGAGAGACGGCATACTGTATGTCGAGGTGATGGAAGGCGAAAGCCTCAGAGCGGTGGCCGGGCGCGTTGAAGTTGATCCGGTCGCACTCGCCCAGCACAATCGCATGCAGGTCGATGACACTCCGCCGGCGGGCACCATCGTCCTGGTGCCGGCGGAGCTGCAATCCAGCACCGAGACCATTGTGGCTTCGGTCGATGCTGTGCAAGTCGCCGATGGTTCGGTCGAGTCCGTGGACAGCCCTCAACCTCAGCCTTTTCAACAGCCCGACTTTACGCGTCATCGAGTCCGCAAGGGCGAAAACGCCTACGAAATAGCCCGGATGTACGGCGTCTCGGTGCGAACATTGGCCGAGTGGAACGACTTGGATGCCAGTTTTTCGGTCTCGGCAGGAGACTTGCTCAAGGTTCCGATGATCAAGAAGTCCGATCTGCCCGAGCAAACTGGTGAAGAGGCTGGTGCCGATGCAACGGTTGTGGCTGCGCCAGCGACGGAGCAGCCGGCGACCGAGGCCGAACCCGCCCCCGGACTTGCCTCGATTGAACCCAAGGAAATGGCGCCGGCAACCGACAATTCGACTACAGGGACAACCAGTTCCGAGTACGTGTTCCCAATGGCTGGTTCGGTGACCAAGGGATATTCAGTCGAAGGCGACGAACGGCACGAGGGACTCAGAATATCAGGCGAAGCCGGCACGGCCATAAGAGCCATCGCAGACGGAAAGGTTGCCTTGATCAGCGACATGGTCGGCAACAACGTGATAATCTTCATACTCCATGGCGGAAATATGTACAGTGTCTACCAAAATGTCAGCGACAGGACCGTCCGCGAGAAACAGGAGGTGACCCGCGGACAGGAGATTGGCCGTCTCGGAACGGAGCCGGGCTGGCTGTTCTTCCAGATTCGCCTGGGACTCTCCAGCGTCAATCCAAGCGACTACCTCCCTCCAGCGTCAGCGACCTGACGCTGAACGAAGATTCGGCCGCAATGGGGTGGCACATCAGGATGATTCAGGCGTTTGAGCGACTTTCCGGAAGCCGTGACCACGCGTTCGAACGCAGATTGTCCCAGTTTTCCGTCAATGCCAATGTCGAGGCAGCGCTCAATCTGCGGCGAAGCCACGCCAACCTGCAGCGGTCAAGAATCGCTTCCGGCAAGGGCTGGGAGCATTGGCTCCAGGACAGCGGCATCGAAATTGGGCACCGCTTCCAAGCCGGCCAGTACCCGCAATCACCTTCGATAATGAATTCATTTGGCGCACTGCGGAAGGGAAGGCAGTCGGGAAGCTGAACGGTGCGGAAGATCCTGTTCAACGTCGTTCGCCGTTCACAGTCGAGTTGCAGTCAAGGCATCCATGCAGAGTTTCACTGTAAACCTTCATCGATTGAAGCTATTGCAGCAGCAGTCTCGGCGCACCCGTTGAACGCAAATCGTTCTCGCCGGACAGGCATTCCAGACAGGGTACTCATCGCATGACAGTCAAGACTGCAGTCGTCACCGGCGCCGGTTCGGGAATTGGGCGGGCCGCGGCTCTGGCCCTCGACCGCGCAGGATTTCGGTTGGCCGTTATGGGGCGCCGCTCCCAACCGCTTGTAGAAACTGCCAGCCAAGCGAGTCGAAGCGACGTGCTGGTTCTGCCCCTTGACGTCGCCGACGACCGTGCCGTTGCCGATGCATTTCAGGCAGTGCTTGCACATTGTGGCCGCCTGGACGTGCTTTTCAACAATGCAGGCATTGGAACGACCCCGGTGACAATCGACGAATTGCCCGTCGACGAGTGGAATCGGTGCCTTGCGACCAATGTAACTGGCGCCTTCCTTTGCTCGAGACAGGCATTTGGCATCATGAAGTCACAGAACCCTCGTGGTGGCCGCATCATAAACAACGGCTCAGTGTCCGCTCATGTGCCACGTCCGCTCACGGTTCCCTACACCACAACAAAGCATGCCATCACTGGCCTGACCAGGAGTCTCGGTCTGGACGGCAGACCATTCGACATTGCCTGTTCCCAGATTGACATTGGAAACGCGGAAACTGACCTAACCGTGCGGTTCAGGTCCGGCGTAGTGCAGCCCTCTGGGACGGTCATGGCCGAACCTGTATTCGGTGTGGCACACTGTGGAGATGCAGTGGCATACATTGCAAGTCTCCCTTTGGACACGAACATACCGTTCCTGACCATCATGGCGTCGCAAATGCCATATCTGGGGCGCGGCTAAGAGGAGCGGTCAAGTTGGAGAAAGTTCGGCAACGACATGCATGCGAGAGGACAATTCCCTTCCAAGGCTGTTGCATTGCCTCAATTGAGGCACAGCTTCACTGCGGGCTCGAATCCTGTCGCACACGCTGGTCATCTCATTCCTGCCTGCCTGCACCGGCTGGGCAAATGCACTTCCGTTCGCCCGTGTTCCAACGGGCTATGCCTGCTTTCGTGCAACGAGAGAACCCAAGAACGCTCTTGGCCTGGTCGAAGGCGTTCCTGGACAGGCAACGTGCGGCCACTTGAGCTTGAGAAACACAAGGGCAATGCCATGCCGGCAACAGCGTTTCGGTAACTGGCTGGCAACGTCGCCGTTTGCCGGGCGGCCAGCCAGCAGCATGAAGCAATCAGGGTTCAATTCCACGAGGCAGATTAGATGACCGAAATTCCAGAATGGCTCAACCTTCAGGTGATTCAGGCGGAGCTTGTCAACTGGTTCAACACGCAAGTCCTCAATTTTGACAATGCCTTGCAGGCTGGACTGATTGCGCTGGTCTATCTAGTGGCAGTTTTCATCGGCCCCCGGATGCGTCGTGCGATTACAGCATCGACTGCTGCCAAGGCAAAGGGTGTCGTTTGGCAAGAGATCGTCCATCAATTCGCGTCGCACCTGACACCTCTAATCGCTCTTCTCTTGTTGCTGATTGTGGCCACGGTCGTGTCAGGGGTTGAGGAGATCGAAACCAACATCGTGATGTCCGCCGCCAGTCTGTCCGGCGCCTGGGTCGTGATCGATGTGGCGTCCAGCGTCATCCGGAACCGCATGATCAGCAGATTCATTACCTGGTCTGCCTGGACAGTTGCCGCAATAGTCGCACTGGGCTGGTTCCGGACTGTGGCGGGCGTCCTGGACAGCGTTGCATTGTCATTCGGCGCCGTTCGCATCTCCCTGTTGTCCGTTCTCCAAGGCGCCGTGGTGTTGGCGGTGTTGCTTTGGGCTGCAGTGGCAGTGTCCAACGCCATTGAGCGATACCTCAAGCGGCTGGATACGTTGACCCCCTCCATGCAGGTGCTGGGGACCATGGTCATCAAGATTTCGCTGATCACGATTGCCTGCTTGATTGGCATTAGTTCTCTGGGAATTGACTTCACTGCACTGACGGTGTTTGGCGGCGCACTTGGAATCGGCATCGGATTCGGCCTCCAGAAGGTGATATCAAACCTGGTCAGCGGCCTGTTGCTGCTCCTGGACAAGTCCATCAAGCCCAACGACGTCATCGCCGTTGGCGGCACATACGGCTGGGTCGATTCGCTGGGCGCGCGCTACGCATCCGTTCGCACGCGGGACGGGATAGAATACCTCATCCCGAACGAGGACCTGATAACCCAGCGGGTCGAGAACTGGTCCCACACCGACCGCATTGTTCGCCTCAGAATTCCGGTCGGGGTTTCCTACGACACAGACCTCAATCTTGCCACGGATCTTTGCAAGAAAGCGGCAAGGGCCGTCGAAAGAGTGCTGGAATCGCCTGAGCCGCGTTGTCTGCTCAGGGGGTTTGGCGACAACTCGGTCGATCTTGAAATCCGCATCTGGATCGGTGACCCTGCCAACGGCAGGGCAAACGTGATCAGCGCCGTTCTGCATCACGTGTGGAATTCCTTCAAGGAGCATGAGATCGAAATCCCGTTTCCCCAACGTGACCTGCACCTAAGATCCGGCTTCCCGGTGAATCCCGATCAACAACAATAGGCGGGACGCTGCATCAGCCATGCGGCCCAAGCGGGGACAGCGCAGCAATCGAGGAACGGCTGGATTGCCAGCGAACATCTTGGTTCTGGAAGCATTGTGCCGCCCTGACCAACACGCTTGTGCAGCTGTTGTTCAGGCCTGCATTCCAACATGGCCAGCCGAAGCCCAGCATGGCATTGGCGGAAGGGTGGCATGTCGATGCCGACCAATTCGGGCACGCACATTCCGGTCCAGGGCTGACGAATTCTCGAGTGACGGGTGCCGCTTCCAAACAGAGGAGGCGGGCAATGCGCAACTCGGACACCCCGCGACCCGTTGCCTTTCCGCCGATTGCTGAATCACCGCAGCCGCACGCCGAACCAACCCTCTGCCGGCTCCGGCTTGCTTCCGTTCCGGATCGACCTTGAAAGACATCGCCGGCAGGCGGTTTCTCCACCCTGCCCTCGTCGGCACGCTCTGGACCGGAACTGGCTTGCAGGCCTCATGCATCCTGCAACGCGATTCAATCGAGAGCTGTCACCGGATTCGACTGCACTTGCCCCTTGTCGGCCGCGACCGTGCATGGCAATCCGAATTTGCCGCCGAGATGTGTGATGTACTGCCAGGCAACTCTCCCGGACCTGGCGCCTCTAGTCTGCTGCCATTCTATTGCCCTGGCCGACAGCGTTTGCTCGTCGGCCGGAAACTGGAAGGCCTCGCAATAGCGGCGCACCATTTCCAGGTACTGCGCTTGGCTGCACGGATGAAATCCCAGCCACAACCCAAACCGGTCGGAAAGGGAAACCTTTTCCTCAACTGACTCGGAAGGGTTGATGGCCGTGGACCGCTCGTTCTCAATCATGTCGCGTGGCATCAAATGACGGCGATTGGAGGTTGCATACACAACCACATTGTCCGGGCGGCCTTCGATTCCGCCGTCGAGAACTGACTTCAAGCACTTGTAGTGGTGCTCGTCCTGGGAAAAGGACAAATCATCGCAGAACAGAATGAATCGTTCGGATGCCGAGCGAACCATGTCCAGCAGGCGATCAAGCGTTGGTATGTCTTCGCGATGGATCTCTATCAGCTTCAGGTCCGGTTGCCGGGCCGACTCTGCGTGGTGGACTGACTTTACGAGGGAAGACTTCCCCATGCCTCTCGCACCCCACAGCAAGGCGTTGTTTGCCGGATGTCCGTCGGCAAAGTTTCTTGTGTTGCTCAACAGCGTGTCACGCGCTCGATCAATGCCCACCAGGAGGGACAGTTCGACCCGATTGACCTTGAAAACGGGATGCAGGCAGTCGGGAGAAACCCGCCAGACAAAGGCGCTGGCTTGGCCAAAGTCAGCCTGCTCCATGGGCGGAGAAGCAATGCGATCCAGCGCATTCGCTATACGGCGCAATTCGTGACTGTGCTCCAACTGGACTCGCTTGCTCAAATCTGACGGGACTGCGGCCTATGCACTGACCTTGCCGTCATCCTTCTTGCCGCTGCCTTCTTCGGACTCGTCGCTTTCGAAGTCGAGCCCCTGTTCCTTCAACCTCGCCTTGAGACGGGCCTCAACCCTGCGCACAAGCCAAATCGAAATCTCGTAAAGACCATAAACCACGACAAATAGAATGACCTGGGTAATGACGTCCGGGGGTGTCACGACGGCTGCCAACACAAGGATTCCAACGACGGCGTACTTCCGCACCCTTGCCAGACCGCTGGCGGTTACCAATCCCGCCTTTCCCATGAGCGTCAGCAGAACCGGCAACTGAAAGCACAGGCCGAACGCCAGAATGAACTTGATGGTCAGCGTGAGGTATTCGGCAACGGACCCCTGAAAGGTAACGCCCGCTGCCGGCAACGAGCCGCCGGGCAGCGAAAGCCATCCAAAGCTCGAATCATCGCCGGCAGCGACGTCACCTGCAGACTCCTCCGGAACGGTTGGGGGCGCTCCGGAAACGACCGCATTGCCGGTTCCAGTGTCCGCGCCTTGCTGCGCGGAATCCGAACCACTAGCAGTCGGCGCTTCCTGAGATGCGACTGGCGCGCTTTCCACCGCGCCGTCAAGGAAGCCCGCCTCCTGCTGAAAACCTAGGAAAAAGTTGAAGGCCAGAGGTATGACCACGAAAAATGCGAACGCGGCTCCCAGCATGAACATGAAGGGAGAGGCGATCATGAACGGCAGAAACGCCCGTTTTTCCGTCTTGTACAGTCCTGGCGCCACAAACCGCCAGAGCTGAAACGCAATGTAGGGGAAGCTCAGCATCAGCCCGCCCATCACCGAGATTCTGACGGCGACAAAGAACCCTTCCTGCAACTTGATCAAAATCAGTCCGCACTGCTGTTCGCGATCGTCAAGCGCCTGACAAATCGGATCTGTCAAGAAGTGGAATATTGGCTCCCAGACGGTGAAGCAAATCACCATTCCAACGATGAAGGCAAGCACGCTGCGGATCAGACGCGTCCGCAGCTCGGTCAAATGCTCGATTAGCGGCGCTTTTGTGGCATCGATATCTTCAGACATTTGCGCCTTCCGCTAAAGGACTACCGGTCAACCGGTATCGGATGCCTTCGAATTGCCGTCGGAAGTCTTCGGCTCTTCCCTCGGCGACACGCCGGTCAAAGGGCTTTCCACAGCTGGACCGCTTGCCGTTGCAGGCGTTGCCTTTGCCGCACTTGCCGTGGATTCAGTCGATTCAGACTTGTCTCCGGTTGGTTTCTCGTCGGGATCCGCAGCCTTCCAGGTGCTGGACACGCGATCGGTCATTTCGTTGACAACGTTCAGTCCAAGGTTCTTCGAGGAGACAGTCTTCTTCAAGTCCTTGGCAATGTCGCCAACTCCGGTTTCATCCGCGGCCCTGTCCATGGCCCGCTGGAACTCGCGTGCCAAGCCACGCATCTTGCCCGTAAACCTGCCTATCGTCCGAAACATGCCAGGCAGATCCTTGGGGCCAACCACAATCAGCGCGATTACGCCGATTATGAGAAGTTCGCCCCAACCGAGGTCAAACATTGGCAGGATTCCGAAGTCTAAAGCTGTTAGATGCTGGTCTTGGTCTCTTGTTCCTCGGGAGTAACGTCGCGGGCCTGTTCGGCCTTGAGATCGTCAAGTTCCCTCTTTCCCTCCGAGACGCCGCGTTTGAAGGACGATATGCCCTTCCCGACCTCGCCCATCAACGACGCGATCTTGCCTCGCCCGAAAAGCACCAGCACCACGACCGTGATCAACAACAGTCCCGGCAACCCGATATTGTTGAGCATTGAATTCTCCCGATTTCCAAACTGCCCTGCAGGCGCGGATTTGTGCGCACCTGTATTTCAAATCTCGACTGTACTCAAGACAAAGCGAATTGCACCCAACCTACATTGGGCCACAACGGCGGAAATTCAACCGTGAGTTTCGCCGAGGACGCAATCTTGCAGCGACTCGCCGCCTGCGGGAGTTTCTTTCAAAGCCAGAGGAAGAGATCAAGCCTCCCCTTCCCTGCCCCGGCAGCAAAGCATGGGGCGCGGGGCTTCTCGCCTGCCATTGCGGCTGGCGGGCTCAGTTCAGGGATGTCGACCTCGCCCGACTGTTGCGTGCCTGTCCTTGGTCGGTCGATGTTCCTTGGGCGCTGCCCAGCGCGCTTTGAACCACGCATGGAAATAGGCGGCACCTGCTGCGTCGCAAACTCAGCCAAAGGCGGGCGCCCGGCGGCGGCAGGAAAATCGACGGCACGGTAACCTTCATCGGCGAGTTGTCGTGGACCATGCGGAATTCCACCAAGCTGTTGTCGCCCATGTAGGTTGCTCTCTCGACGACCCCGCAGGCAGCAGCGCCATCGACCTCGGTTGGCGCCGGTCCCTCTCCGCCTCGGTCAAAGTCCATGCGCACGTACTGTGGCCTGATCGTGACTTCAACATCGATGCCGTCAACCATTTCGGAAGCGTCGAATGTTCCGAAAGGCGTGTCCACGCGGGAATTCCTGACAACGCCGTGTATGACGTTGAGATCTGAAAAGAACTCGGCGGTCTTTCGGTCCACCGGATCGTGATAAAGATCGAAGGGCGTGCCAGTCTGGACAATCCGGCCTTCTCGCATCAGCACTATGGTGTCGGCAATGCGCATTGCTTCCTGAGGCTTGTGCGTAACCAGCAGGGTTGCCGACCCTTCCTCGCGCAGTAGCGTCAGCGTCTCGTCCCGCACCTGACCGCGCAGCCGCTCGTCAAGGTTGGAGAAGGGTTCGTCCATCAGCATGATGCGCGGACGAGGTGCGAGGGCCCTTGCCAAGGCCACGCGCTGTTGTTCCCCACCTGAAAGCTCATGTGGATACTTGTCGCGCAATGCGCACAAATCGACTTTCTCGAGCAGCTCTTCGATTCGCAGCTTGCGGTCGGTGCCTCGTCCGATGAGGCCGAACGCTATGTTGTCAGCCACGGTCAGGTGTGGAAAGAGTGCAAAGTCCTGGAAGAGCAGTCCCACCTCGCGGGTTTCGGGCTCCTTGTGAGTTCGTCCCCCGGACACTGTCACGCCGTCGATGACTACCGCCCCGGCGTCCTGCCTGTCGACACCAGCGGTGATTCGCAGCGTCGTTGTCTTTCCGCAACCGGAAGGACCCAGCAGACAGGTCAACTCACCTGGCTGGACTGTCAGGGAAACATCGTCAAGGATGGTTCGGCTGCCAATGCGGCGCGTTATGCCTTGCAGTTCAAGTCTCGGCCTCATCTACTCTAATCTGCCAGACAAAAATAATACCCTAGCAAAATGCTGTGTTAAGGCGACTAGCCAATTTCGACGCATGAAGCAACAGCAGAACTACATCGTCAGGTTTGTGGCGCCCCCGTCAAGCAGGATGTTCTGTCCGACGATGTACCCAGCGTACTGCGAGCACAGAAACGCGCATGCGGCGCCGAATTCCTCCACCGTGCCGTATCGCCTGGCCGGTATGGCACTCATTCTTTCCTGCGTCGCCTGCTCCTGGGTTATTCCTCTGCTCCTGGCAGCCCCGCTGTCCAGCGAAACCGCTCGGTCCGTTTGATGTATTCCGGGCAGCAAGTTGTTGATAGTCACACCGTGGGGCGCCACTTGACGGGATGTGCCCGCGACATATCCCGTCAATCCTGACCGTGCGCTGTTGGAGAGGCCCAATACAGCGATTGGAGCCCGCACCGACTGTGACGTGATGTTGACAACCCTGCCCCATCGACGGTCGATCATGCCTGGAAGCAGGCGTTTCATGAAGTCGATTGGAGCGAGCATGTTGGCGTCCAAAGCGGCGATGAAATCCTGCCGCCCCCAATTGGACCAATGCCCGGGCGGCGGACCGCCCGCATTCGTAACCAGAATGTCGGCGGCGGGACACGCCTGCACAATGCGCTCGCGACCTTCGTCCGTGACCACGTCCGCTGCCACTTCAACGACCTCGACGCTGTGACTGCTGCGAATTCGCTCTGCCGAGGCGGCAAGACTTTCCTCACCTCGTGCCGACATGACAAGGTTGACTCCAGCCTCTGCCAAAGCCTCGGCGCATCCAAGACCGAGCCCTTTGGAGGAGGCGCAAACAATCGCCCGTTTTCCAGCTATTCCAAGATCCATGTTGTCCTCCTGGGTGAATTCAGAGTTCATGCGCTATATAGACCGCGCCAATGAGTGCAACTCTGTCAGCGCCAGCTACAAGTTGTTTGTTCAGCGTTACTGAAGTATGATGTCCCAATCATTGATCTGGACACCGATGAAACGCATTCCGCAGTTCCGCTGCAAAATGCACGGGACATTTTACGAGCTACCGGGAAATGTCCAGTCGCACTGAGTAGTTGCGGTGACCCAAGCCTCTGTGGCCCGACAGACAAATCGCGCGCGAGGTTTTTGGGACCGCAACCGCCTCAGAAACAGATCCCTGCCGCCGCGTCCGGCGGCCAGGACTCCCATTAGACAAGAGCAAAATATCCAAGCATGCGCAAACTTGACCATCACGCCCACAGCAACAGGCCTGAATCGGCCCTATGAAGTTTTCCGAACTAGAAATCGCCCCGGCGCTGGCATCGGCGATAGCAGCATCCGGCTACACCGACATGACTCCCATTCAGGAGGCTACCATAGACAAGGCAATCCAAGGACGTGACATCCTTGGCATCGCCAGGACCGGTACAGGAAAGACGGCCGCCTTTCTCATTCCAGCCATCAACGCGCTCCAGTACGGCACGACCAAAGCACGCATGCCGCGGGCGTTGGTGCTCATCCCGACACGGGAGCTCGCCCTGCAGGTGTACGAATACTTCGACAGGCTTACCAAGGAAATAAACCAGACGTCGGTGCTTCTGGTCGGTGGAACGCGTTACCAGGAACAGGAAAGCAATCTTCAGCGCGGTGTGGACATCATCATTGCCACGCCGGGCCGGATGATCGACCATCTGGAACGCCAAAACGTCATGCTGCACGGCATAAGGATCCTGGTGCTGGACGAGGCCGACCGGATGCTTGAGGAAGGCTTCATGCCGCAGGTCGAAAAGATCGTTCAGTTTACACCGTTCACCCGACAGTCAATGCTGTTTTCGGCAACCATGGACCCGGAAATCGAACGCCTGGGACGCACCTTTTTGCACAATCCGCTTGTTGTCGAAGTCAGCCCGCGTGCCACCGTTTCAGCCAAGATTGAGCAGTGCGCCTACATCGTCGGCGCCAAGAATCTTGCCGAGGCGTTTGACCACAAGAGAGCGACGCTGAGACACGTACTGAAGAAGCACGACAGCGAAATCACCAATGCGATCATCTTTTGCAATCGCAAGATTCACGTGGACATCGTTCAGAAATCTCTCAAGTTTCACAAGTTCAATTGCGAGGCGATTCACGGGGACATGAACCAACCCTTGCGCACTTCCGTGATGGAACGGTTTCGAAGTGGCGGGTTCAAGCTGCTGGCTGCATCGGACGTTGCCTCTCGGGGATTGGACATTCCAAGGGTATCGCACGTGATCAACTTCGACGTGCCGGTCAACCCGGAAGACTACATTCATCGAATCGGAAGAACCGGCCGCGCCGGCAACAAGGGAGTTTCCATAACCATTTGCGCCAAGAGCGAGTTGCAGGCGCTTGGCGCGGTCGAAAAGCTGATTGACAGTGAACTTGAACGCCACACGTGGGAATTGCCGCCAGCGGAGATAAAGAGGCTCGACAAGCGGCGCCAAGCTCTCAAGCGCAGACCCCGGCACAAGTCAGCGCGACCTGGCCATCACAAGAAGCGGCCCTACCCCAAGAGAAGAAGGCGCGCCAAACGTGCTTCGGGCGGTCAACATCAAAGTCGCCAGGGGTAGGCAATTCGGCCTTCACGCATCAATCTCGGCAGGAGTTCAACTACTTCTGGCTTTCCGGCGACGAATGCACATGAGGCATCTCCGGAGTTTGCCTGCCAGCCGTTGCAATTGGACTGCGCTACAGATCAGTTCCGGCCGGACAACAGAAAAACGGCACACAGTGGCCAGTTTGTAAGATGGACGGCAATTCTGTCTTGTTGAGGCAGCGCTGCACAGGGCACTGTCCTCTGCGGGCGCGTGGCTTCGGCTTTGCGAAATTTCTCGACATGACGGTGTCAGGCTCGCTCTGCGCATCCAGCAGGCGACGACACATGTCCGCCAATGCTGTCTGGCGACCGCGCGGCCGAGCGTTGCCGCATCCTGTCGGCTTGCTCACGAAACAGGCAGACAAGTTCGCTCATGCCGCCTCCAACACTGATTTCCGACACACACATGCTGTTCGGAAAAAGTCAGCGGAAGATTGCCCGGGCGTGCAAGGCTGCAATGTGCCTAGCCCGAAATCTCCGAAGTGGGAAACGGGCGAGATGACAAAAACGTTGTCTGAATTCGGACAGTCGTGAGAACTGCATCCTCTAGTGGCGACAATGCCCCGCTTGCCGGAGCAAGCGAGGCTTGTCCTCCTTGGCGCCTAGCGCTTTCTTGCACCAAAGGAACCAACGATACCAGACTGTTCAAAGACGCCAGCCGTTTCGGTGTGTCCTGGGCCGTAGAACCCGCCCTGAATGCGGTTTCCCGCAAGTCCGGCCTCATATGTCCCGTCCGACGCGACTGAAACATCGCTAAATCGGACTGTCTGCTCGGAGTGGACTTGGTTCCTGGTAATGTTCTTTATTTGGCTGAACGTTGCGTCGAGCGAGCCCGAGAACTCGTAGGTCAGCTCGGCGTCACCTTGCAGGAAGTCGGTGCGTCCGGATGCGTCAGTGGGAACTCCGACCATGACCCCGCGCCAAGCCGCTGAGCCGCTTGGACGAGTTCCCGTCAGGTCGCCGGCAGCGATTGAACCACGGCTCCATAGCGTGACATTGCCAATTGCGCCACGACCGGTCTGAACGGTGAATGCACTGTGGTTCATCACGGAGCCGTATGCGGCATTTGCATCCAACTGGTGATAATTCGTGGTGATGCCATGCTTGCTAAGCACGGCTTGGGACGACTTGGCATCAACAGCCACAATGTCATCCAAGTCCTGACTGACCTCATATTCAGTCTGCGGTATGTAAAACCTACAGGTAGTTCCTGAACACTCTGCGTTGACGCGGAACTTGGGCAAACTCGGGCTGCTTGTTTCTCCATGCGTTGTCGACACGATAAAGGAATCGGTCCGTGCATAGAGCTCGGCACTCCTTGCCCTCTGGTCGGCAATTGTTTCACTGGGAGATCCTGATCCTGTCAGCGTCTGTACGACGTTGGCTGGTTGTATGCCAGGGCCCTGCTCCCCGCCGCCGCCGCCGCATCCTGCGAGCGCCAGAGCTGCCGCCAGAACAATTGTCAGTCGTGTGGTCATAAAGATCTCCTTTCCAGTTCAATTTATGCATACCAACGGGATTCCTGCCCCGCAACCGGCAATTCTGGCCTGTTGAGGCAGCGCTACACTGGGCACTGTCCTCTGCGGGCGCGTGACTTCAGCTTTACGCGATTTGTCGACTTGACGGCGTCAGGCTTACACTGCGCATCCAGCAGGCTACGGCACGTGTCCGCCAATGCTGACTGGCGACCGCTCGGCCGAGCGTTGCCGCATCATGTCCGCCTGCTCACGAATCAGGCAGCCAAGGTCGTTCAATCCGGCCCCAAACTGATTGCTGACACACACATGCTGTTCGGGAAAAGACAGCAGAAGATTGCCCGGGCTTGCAAGACTGCAATGTGCCTAGCCCGAAGTCTCCGAAGTGGGAAACGGGCAAGATGACAAGCGCGTTGTCTGAATTCGGACAGTCGTGAGAACTGCATCCTCTCGTGGCGACAATGCCCCGCTTGCCGGAGCAAGCGAGGATTGTTTTCCTTGGCTCCTAGCGCTTTGCGCCAAAGGAACCAACGATGCCAGACTGTTCAAAGACGCCAGCCGTTTCGGCGTGTCCTGGGCCGTAGAACCCGCCCTGAATGCGGTTTCCCGCAAGTTCGGCCCTACAAGTACATGATAACGTCGAAAACCATGCGAAGGCCTACGATGCAGGGATCCCCCATGTCCCTTGCTTGGGAAGGAGAGGTTTAATGACCTTCCACTCCGCATCGGTCAATTCGGACTGGCTGCGGCCTTCGACGGACTTGTACATTTTCCGGGTATCCTCGGTCCAAGGCATGGTATCCTCCATTGATGGTCATTAGACTTTCCACGAAGGCTCCAAGACATTG
>JAPOOS010000088.1 GCA_026713305.1 Paracoccaceae bacterium | reverse complement strand
TGCCACGAGCGATCATGGAATCATGGAACGGATAGACCGGTGCAGCCCTGCAACCCTCGGCGGCGCTCCGATCGCTTGCCGCCTCGACAATCCCCTGTCCGGAATTCGTTTGCTGAACCGAAGCGTTCGTCAAGGCAGGCGGCTGATGAGAGGCAGCCCATCGGGAGTGTTCCTCCATGCAGGGGATTTGTGCCGGAACCCACGCCGTCCAGTGACTTGCCAGCGCTCGCTACAGGACCGCACCAACGTCGCTTTGTGGCAGCAAGTTCCGGAACTGTCGGCCGCGGACGCAACAGGAAGCAATTTCGTCGATTCTTGCCGGGCCGAACATGGCCGAGTCCATCCAGATGGTCACCAGGTGGGGATTGTGCGTCAAGCCACGTGGGGCAGCGCCCTTCATTCGTCGCTCTGTGACGGCACGTCATGTCGCTGCCGCAGACAAAGCAGCAGGCGCCGATCAGGAAACCCATCTGCAGGCCAGCCTTCCCTGACTTGCACACTTTGCACGGCGGCTCGAGTCGCAGGCCCGACTAGGCCGTCGATGCCACCGGTGTCGTGCCCTTCTTGATGCAGAAACCGCTGCAGTTCGACGGTCTCGCTGCGCGACAGATAGTGATGGGCCTCTGGCCAGCTTGCCTGGATGTCGCCACGGCCATCCACTGCCCTGGCAAGCAGCGCTACAGCGAGCTGATAGTTGAGTGAACGATTGTAGTTGCCGATTGCGTCGAAGTTCTCGAATGCCGCCAGCGCCGGTCCGCCGGCTCCAGCCGGGAGAATCAGTCTGGAAGCCATTTCGGCAAGGAGCCCGGCATCGACGTCAAGAAAGGACACGCCGGCATTCTCCCATTCCGACAAGCGGCGCCTTTCGTTGCCGAAATTGACCGACAAATCGAAGTTTGAAGGCAGGACCGCCTCCGAAAGCACAGGTTCCCCTGCCTTCCAGCCGGCAGCCACAAGGAAGTTTGCAGCCGAGGCGATCGCGTCGGAAGGGTCGGCGCTCCAGATGTCCGGCGGGCCTTCGGTCAGGGAAATGCCGTAATTGAGGAAGCTTCTCGGCATGAACTGGGTATGACCCATTGCTCCCGCCCACGACCCCAGCAAGCCCTCGGCGCTGGCAATGCCTCGTTCCACAATTTCCAGCGCCGCCACAAGATTGTCGACGAAGAACCGTTGTCTTCCCAAAGCTCGACAACTGAGCGTGGACAGAGCCTCGATTGCATTGAATCCGCCCATGAATGTCCCGAACCCGGATTCAATTCCCCAAATCGCCACGAGAATTGCCGGATCGACCTCAAGGCCCGCGTCTGCAAGACGCCTGAAGAGAGATTGGTGACAAGCCATCTTGGCCCGACCCGTGGAGATGCGGGATTCCGAGACGCATCGTTCCAAATAGGCGGACGGCGGCATGATGGCTTCGGGCTGGCTGGCCTGCCGCCGAAGCACTTTCTCGTCGATGCGGAATCGCGGACGGCAGAGCAAGAGTGTCGGTTCACCGATGCCCTGCTGGCGCGCAACCTGCTCCAGCCACTCGGCTTCGGGAGTGCAATCCGCCAACGGACTCAATCCCTGGCGCTGCTCCGGCTTGCGGCGGTCGGGCCGCCGCCGGCAAGGCCGCGTTTCATCAGAACGGTTCTAATGCGAGTGTTCCTGACTCTCGGCAAACTTCCGCCGCTGTTCCTCGGTCGCCTCAAGTTGGTGGAGATCCTTCCATTCGTCGAACGGCATGCCGTAGACGATGGCCCGCGAGGCCGGCTTGTCGAGGGAAATGCCGTGGGTCTCGGCTGCCTCTGCATACCAGCGGCTTAGGCAGTTGCGGCAAAAGCCCGACTGATTCATCATGTCGATGTTCTGGACATCGGTCCGCTTTTGGAGGTGATCGCGCAGCCGCCTGTACACGGCAGCTTCGATCTCGGTCCGTGTGCGTTCATCCATTTGTCGTGGTCCCAAATTGCGGAAACGGTGTCAACGAATGCGGCTCATCGGCTCAAGCCGCTGTGCAGAGCCGGCACGTCCAGAGGCAAAAAGCCATAGTGTTCCAGCCACTCCAAGTTCGAGTCGAAGAAATCACGCAGATCCGGAATGCCGTATTTCAGCATCGCCAGGCGATCGATTCCGATTCCGAAGGCAAATCCCTGGTGGACGTCGGTGTCGATGCCGCAAGCCTCCAGGACGTTCGGGTGAACCATGCCGCTGCCGAGTATCTCCATCCAGTCGTCGCCTTCGCCGACCGTCAGCTTGCCCTCCTTCCACGAACACCGAAGATCAACCTCGGCCGATGGCTCCGTGAACGGGAAATGCGATGCGCGAAAGCGCAGTTCGGCCTGTTCGACCTCGAAGAAGGCGCGGCAGAATTCCTCCAGCACCCATTTGAGATTGGCCATGGTGACATCCCTGTCGATTGCCAGTCCCTCCACCTGATGGAACATCGGCGTGTGTGTCTGGTCGTAGTCGCAGCGGTAGACGCGGCCTGGCGCAATCACGCGAATCGGCGCGCCCTGCGCTGTCAGCGCCCTGATTTGAACCGGTGACATGTGTGTCCGCAGGACATTTGGGCGCTCTTGCCTCCCCTTGAAGCTGCGAACGAAGAATGTGTCGTGTTCCTGGCGGGCAGGATGGTCCGGGGGGATGTTGAGCGCGTCGAAGTTGTGCCAGTCAGTTTCGATGTCCGGTCCTTCGGCAATTCCGAAGCCCATGTCGGCGAATATGGCCGACACTTCCTCAATGGTTTGGCTCACCGGGTGAACCGATCCCTGCCGCCGCGGCCGGCCGGGCAAGGTCACGTCGACGACTTCGCTTTCGATCTGCGCGTCCAAGGCCTGTTCGATCAATTGCCGTTTGCGCAGGGCGATCGCCCCTTGCAGATCGGACTTGAGCCGGTTGAGCGCCGGAGCCCGCAGCTTGCGCTCGCCGGGATCCATGCCGCCAAGCGCACGCAAGTGTTTCGATATCTCTCCCTTGCGGCCCAAGGCTTGAAGGCGGGCCTGTTCCAGCGCCGCCTCGTCCCGAGCTTCCGAAACCGCCCGCAAGTGATCGCTCCGCAACCGGTCGATGTCGCTCATTGACATTTCCACATGATTGAAGGCTGTTGATCGCCGATCAGGCACATTGGCCCGATCGGTTGTCGTTCAGGCGGAAACCGGCGGCGCCTTGCCCTGCGGCTCCTTCGGAGGAGAAAGCACGAGGGCGACCAGGTCGTCAAACGCTTCCGGATCCCTGACGGCGATGTCGGCAAGCACCTTTCTGTCCAGGTGCACGTTTTGCTGCTTGAGGCCGTGCATGAACCTGGAATAGTTCAGGTTGTCGTCGCGTTCGCGCACGGCGGCGTTGATTCGCTGTATCCACAGGGCCCTGAAGTTGCGCTTGCGCATCTTGCGGTCCCGGGTTGCGTATTGTCTTGCGCGGTCGACAGCCTGCCTGGCCACCCGGAAAGTGTTCTTGCGCCTTCCCCGGTATCCCTTCGCCGCCTTGATGACTTTCTTGTGCCGGGCGCGGGTTACCGTGCCTCTCCTTACTCGTGCCATGATTCGTTCCTACCGTGAATAGGGCATGTATTTCTTGACGATCCTTTCGTCCTGCTTCGACAGCGTCGTGGTGCCACGCGCGTTGCGAATGAACTTGTTGGATCGCTTGATCATGCCGTGGCGCTTGCCAGTTTGCTGCACCTTGATGCGGCCCTTGGCCGTCACCTTGAAACGTTTCTTGGCGCTTGACTTTGTTTTTAGCTTGGGCATTTCAAACTCCATGAGCCGGGAAAGCGAGCGCAGCCCGGCATGCCTCATACGGCCGGCTGCGTCGGAAAGACGGCGGTTGCAATTCAGGATGATGCTCTCGGGCGGTGCATATTATGGCGCAGCCGGGATTTTGCAAGCGCCAATTCAGGCGAATTTGTCCCAGGACCTCAATCCGTCCCCGCGAAGCGCGTTGAAAGCCTGAACGCTGCATGCCTTTGCCGGCGCCTTGCCCAGTTGCGGGCGGTTCTTGCTCGGGCAGCGGCATCGACCATGCCGGGCGGATCGCCGATTCGGCATGCCTGCCGGGATCATGGATTGCAGCGATCCTCCGGAAAGAGCCTTGAGCGGATGCTTGCCGGCCGGTGCAACTTCACCGGAGCAACAGCCCGCAGCGAACGCGGCCGCAGACTCGATTGACCGGCTCGAGTTCCCGCATTCGGCATCGGTTCGGATCCCGACTTCAGGACACTCCTATCTTTGCAACCTGCACAATGTTGGTCGAGCCAGAGACATTGAACGGGACTCCGGCCGTGATGATTATCTGGTCGCCCATGGAGCCGAACTTTTGGGAGCAGGCGACGCTGGTCGCAATCTTGACCGCCTCGTCGAAGCTGAGAACAGCCTGTGTCGTCACGCAATGCGCGCCCCACTGCAGGCTCAGGCGCCTGGAAATTTTCTTGAAGGGGGTTAGGACGACGATGGGGACACGCGGCTTCTCCCGCGCAGCCAACTGCGCAGTGGTGCCGGTGTGCGTAAAGCAGCAAATCGCCTTTACGTCGGTCGTTTCCGCAATCTCGCGCGCTGCCGCCGCTATGGCATCGGCAACCGTGACGAGCTTGCTGCCGCGGGAAGCGTCCATGATCTCGCGGTATGTGGGGTCGGATTCCGCCGATATTGCGACATTGTCCATGGTCGCCACGGATTCCACGGGATAGCGTCCGACAGCGGATTCAGCCGACAGCATGACGGCGTCAGCGCCCTCGTAAATTGCCGCCGCAACATCCGACACTTCAGCGCGTGTCGGTGTCGAAGTCTCAATCATGCTTTCCAGCATCTGCGTCGCGACAATCACAGGCTTGGCGGTTGTGCGGCAACGGCGGACCAATCGCTTCTGAATTGGCGGCACGGTGTGAATTGGGAGTTCCACTCCAAGGTCTCCGCGGGCAATCATGATGCCGTCGGACACTTCGAGAATTTCGGAAAACCGCGCGACCGCCGCGGGCTTTTCGATCTTTGTCATGATCGCCACCCGACCGCGTGTCAGAAAGCGGGCGATCTCGACGTCCTGGCTTTGTTGAACGAATGAAAGGGCGAGCCAGTCGACTCCCAGTTCGCACGCAAACTCAAGATCGGCGGTGTCCTTTTCCGAAAGGGCTGCCAGAGGAATGATCGCATCGGGCAGATTGATGCCCTTGTGACTGGATATCTCGCCGCCCTCGACAACTTCGCAGTCGGCGAAATCGCTCCCGCACTGGATCACGCGCAGGCGAATCTTGCCGTCGTTGACCAGCAGCTGCAGGCCAGGTTCAAGAACCTGGAAGATTTCCTTGTGCGGCACGTGCACCCGCGTCGAGTCGCCGTCCGCCGGATCAAGATCGATCCGGAACTGCTGGCCGTCGAGCAGCGTTTCCTGCGAATTCGCGAAACTGCCGCAGCGGAGCTTTGGACCCTGCAGGTCCACGAGGATGCCGATGGGCCTGCCTGCCTCCTCCTCCACCGTTCGGATGTGGGAATGAAGCTTTCTAACTGTGTCATGATCGCCATGGCTCATGTTCAGTCGAAACACGTCGACGCCGGCATTGAACATTCGCCGGATCATCTTCAGACTGGAGGAAGCCGGTCCAAGCGTGGCGACGATTTTGAGGCTGCGGGATCGCTTCATGGCAATTTTGGCGTGCTCCACTGTCGTAGGTATCGAAAGCCGGGTTGCGGCGTGCGGCGAACAGCTATGAAACTATATTTGCCAAACCGCAACCAAGGTCGCCGCAAGCGCCTTGCACGCTCCGGGCGTGGATGGTGCACCCCGGACAGGAACGTCTTCGACAAGGCCGCTTCAAGGAATTGCCAACTGGAACTGGGGTGCAGTCGGATGTGTTTGACCCGCTGTGACATTTGTGCAGTTCAGGCTGCCGCGTCCGGCCTCGTTGTCCGCAACTGAATTCGACCGCAGGCGGGAGATCAGCCTGGAGTGAATTGAGGCCGCGATGGGTCGCGCCAACCTCTTCCCGTGGCTTGCAGCTGTGAAGCGGCGATGCCGCATGGACGAAATGAGCGGGGTTGCAGTGCAGTCCCATCGCACAGCGGCGCCGGCTGGCCTTCGCCGAAAGTTGCATCGAGATCCGACGCAGGCAGGCTTCCTGCAGTCAACCGAGAGTGAAGGTTGCCCATGTCCCGCCATCGGGAACGCGGCTTCTCGAAGGCAATCCTGCCGGAACCGACGGGGACAGGTGTTTCGGCATATTCCCGACACTGCCGCGAGGGCGCGGTGTTCTGACACTCCCTTCCAGGACTGTCTCCGACTGGCGCAATCGTCGCCGCGGCAATTTCGGCCAGGGAAAGTGCGCCGAGTCTCCGGCGCTGGCCACGCCAAACCTGCTGGGACTTCACCGCGCACACGGACTGAACGAAGATGGCATTGAGGCTCGAAACACGTCAATCCGGACGATTGAAAGCGCAAGGCGGCGTGGGTGAAACTGCCCACTCGGGACGCAGGCTCTTTAATTCGACCCTGCCATCGCATATCTGGACAGGATTGTATCGGGAGTTGGAAGAGTTCGATGAAATTCACCTTCGGCTGGTTGCGCGATCATCTGGATACCAACGCAAGCCTGCAGCAAATCGGCGATGCCCTGACCGATCTCGGGCTGGAGGTTGAGTCCATCAACGATCCGGACGAGGAGTTCGGCGTGTTTGCGACCTGTCGCGTGGCGAATGCCTGGCGACATCCCAACGCCGACAAGCTGCGCGTCTGCGATCTCGAACTGTTCTCGCCCAACGCCGAGGAGGCAACCGAACGAGTTCAGGTCGTTTGCGGAGCGCCGAATGCCCGAACTGGGATGATCGGCGTGTTTGCGCCGGTTGGCGCACGCGTTCCCGGCACAGGCCTCCTGCTCAAGCAGACGGCGATTCGCGGCGTGAAGAGCAGCGGGATGCTCTTGTCG
>JAPOOS010000089.1 GCA_026713305.1 Paracoccaceae bacterium | reverse complement strand
TGCCGGCATTGCTCCCGGGATAGAACGCATGATCATGTTGCTTGCGGACATGGAGAACATCCGTGAGGTAACGCTCTTCCCGCTCAACCAGCGTGCGGAAGACCTGATGCTGGGAGCGCCGACCAAACCGACCAATGAGGCCCTTCGAGATCTCGGCCTGCGCCTTGTGGAGAAAGGAAGCGCCAAGTAGCTCTTACCAGTGGTACAGTGAGCTTGAATTGATGTGCATCCGGCAGCGGACAATTCGTACGCTGTCGAGATGTCAGCAAGGCGCTTTCCCAAATCGATTCCAAGAAAGGGATTGCGGTCCGCCCCGTGGGTCAATCGACACCTACGACCATTTGCCTGCATGCCACATTGCATCCAAACGAAGTCAAGCTTGTCGGCGCCAGTGAGACAGAGCCTCTATTGGATGACGCGGATGCTGGACCGCACCGACCCTCGCAAGCCTATCAAGTCCACAGTGACATGCCATGTACCCGATCGCGGCACCCTAAGCCGGACCGGCGAACTCTTGATCAGTCCTCCGTAGTAGTTGTGACTGCGCCCCGACTTGTAGCTGTTGAAGTTCGACTGATCCATGAGACGCACATTTGCAGCGCTTCCTCTGAGAGTGACCACTACGATTGCGCCGGCTCTGACGTATCCCAGTCTGTAGTGTGTGAATTTCACTTGGTACCTCCTACAGCGGGGCTTTTCGAGCATCGCAAGAGCATTTGCCGGTTCGTTGTTCCAGCCACCACTCAGTCGAACACCGCGATTTGGTGTTGTTTGCCCAGTTATTTCTTCCCAGTAGCAAAGAAAAGTTGCGAATTGAATTGACGGCGATCTGCACGGCGGTCGGGAACAGCTCGGAACAAGATGCGGGTGTTGTCGGCGTCCTGAGCGAGGTGGGGCAGCCCGTGAAGCAAGTTGATGTTGTTCGTGTGTTGGGACAGTGCCTTGGCCATGCCATGGCTTCTTCGAGCGCGGGTGCAAAGCTTGGGAATTGAGCAAGCGGTCCAGAGAATCCAGGCAAGGAATGTTTGTGAGGACATCCGCGATCAAGTCGCCGTGGCAATTGGGAGCTTGCGCTGCAGGTGGCCCGCAAAATTGCGTGTGTGCGTGATGCAGGCATTGCCTTCTTCGTTCTTGTTCATTCCGCAGCTGGCAACCCGCACACAACCTTGGCGAGGGTCGACTCATTGGTGCGGTGGTCGCGCAGTGGTTTGAACCCGTGCGAGACAGGAGGTCAGGGGAAGGACGAATCGTCCCCTCAAACCGGATCAGTCGATCCTGCATCCGCTGTACACGCGGAAGTGGCTGCCGAAGATTGCTTTGGCCATGGACTGAGCGTGATTGCCATTTGCACTCACCCTGCGAAGGTGTTGGCCGCCGCGTTTCCCTACCACTCTGCGATGATGGTGAATGTGTTGATCTACGGCCATGCGACGGGCGTCTATTCATTGCGCAGGTGCGTGCCAATGCATTGAAGCGCAAGGTGATGTGCTCTGGTCGGATGCAGGTGAACCGGAAGCGATTGCAGGCCAAGTTAGAGGAGTTGCAGCGGCAGGTGGAACAGTTCGCCGTCGCGTTTTGCCAGTTGTCAGTCGGCCAGGGTCAATTGCTGCCGAAGATGGAGCTGCTCTCTCGGGCGGCTGTCGGCGCAACCCACCGTCTCGGTCGGGTTGTCAAATGTTGTATCGTTCGAGCAGTTGAGTCGCATTCTTCAAATTGAACCATTGTTCCTGCAACACTTGCTTCGGCGATTTCCGGAATGCGCTCACGTACAGACTTGAGCGGGTTTGTGGAAGGGCGATGGCGACGAGGTTGATTGTCATTTCATCACGCCGATCTCCCGACCGAGCTTGTTGAATGCCTCGGACCTTACAATTCCCAGCATTCGGAAAGCATCCCGAAAGAGAGTCTGCCCTTCAAGCGTGCTCACAATCAGCTCGCGCGTGAATCGCT
This sequence comes from Paracoccaceae bacterium, assembly GCA_026713305.1. Classification (GTDB taxonomy): domain Bacteria; phylum Pseudomonadota; class Alphaproteobacteria; order Rhodobacterales; family Rhodobacteraceae; genus MPNP01. The sequence goes on along the minus strand of JAPOOS010000089.1, from coordinate 407 downwards.
TTCCAACTCGGGCGACCGTCAAGCGGTACAGGAAAGAAGTTCCATCAGAGTTGCTTGACTTGAACACCTCCCGCACTTCATTTCTCTCTTGGGCGCAGGCGGATTCATAGCGCTCTTGAGTCAGCCACTCAGCATCAAGTAGGCGACGCAAGATGACAGACGTGGTGACGTTGAAGGTGCGAGCCAATCGAGTCATAGCCTCCGCCAGAGGTTCGTCTTGTCGCAGCATGGATCGAAATGTTTCCATTGGCACCAGAAACTCAGTTGCCACAGCGTTGCACCAAACTTCCTCATCCCTACTGCCTTTCTTAGGCAACTTTTCAGTGTTCGACAGTGCGGATTTGCCGAGCCAAATGTGCCCCAGTTCGTGGGCGAGCGTAAACAACTGTGCACTCTTGGAATTCTTG
>JAPOOS010000090.1 GCA_026713305.1 Paracoccaceae bacterium | reverse complement strand
TTTTCGTCAACACGTCCACTGCCAGCTTGATCTGCCTCGGTGAGAATTGCTCCTTTCGGCTGTTCCAAGCGTAAATGCGTGTCACAAGATCATCCATTGTACGGGGGTGTTCATTCCCAATCACCCAGTGCACAGTGCTGAGAAGTTCAAGCCCGAACGGTGTCTCGAATCCTTCAACAAGCTCTGCCACCCGATCAAGTCTTGCTTGGACATCCTGATGCGCGCCAAGGAACTCTTTGGCATCGCGGATCGCGCCAGGCATCAGTTCGAGTTGCTTGTCCGGAGCATCGCCAGCATCCCGGTACCACGAGACAAAACATCCATCGACTTCGCGAAGAACGTGGGAAAGGTTCTTGGCATACGGGCCAAATGGTCCCTTGGACATCCGTAGCCGCTCCAATGAGCCTTCTCCGCATGCCTTCATCAAATGCATCGGTTTGTGAACTTCAAGGAGCGTGACGAAGGGATCCAGCAAGCCGCCAAGGTAGCGATGCATGAGCCCAACCAGTGCCGCTCTACCTGGGGGTCATGTTCGGAACGATGTGCCAGCGCTCCATCTTTTGCGGCGCGGGCGCGTCGAGAGGTTCGAAAACTATGACGCTTACGTCATCGAAATCGCGCAGCGCTTCCTCAATCCGCGAACGTACTTCATGCCAATCAAGGCCGCCAAGGCCGCTTCCAAGTGGTGGGACGGCAATCGACCCAATATTTCTTTCCTGGATGACACGTCGAAGATCAAAAAGACCGGATTCGATGTCTTCCATCCGGCTCTTGTCGCGCCAGTGCCGCTTGGTGGGGAAATTGACAATGTAGCGGGGGTTGATCATCTGGCCCGTTTCAAAGACGAACATCCGGCCAGGGCGGACCTCCTCCCGTTTGCAGGCATGCTCATAGGCTTGGAAATTGGTAGGGAAAGCACTCTTGAACTGTAGCGCAACGCCGCGTCCCATGACGCCCACGCAATTGACCGCATTGACGAGGGCTTCTGCATCCTCGGCAAGAATGTTGCCCGTCTTGTACTCAAGCATGTTTGCTCCCCCCTTCAGCAATACCAATCCGGCTTGATTGCTACATCAGGTTTGTGATCAGATGTTTGCAACACCTATTGGACTTGCTTATGGACCTGATTTGAGCGAACTTCGAGCCGGGCTACAAGAGCAGAAATTAGGCTGCCAGCGGTTTGCATGTCCCGCTTGCCGCTTGGCTGTAGATTGAGTTTGTGGGCAACCAACTTGGCCACCGACGTCTCAGAGGCCCCTGTATCAACAAGCGCATCGCACAAGTGGTAGTTTGTGGGGACCGGTTTCAAAGCATCGTTTGCGATAAACATCACCTGCAACACCAAGCCCCTGGAACAATTAAACTGCCCCGACAGTACCGAAATATGAGAAATGGCCTAGATCTACGGCTCTGTTGGTAACTTGCTGAACAGAAAAGAGTTTTCCACGTAGCAGTGTTCGGCCAGCCAGCGTCGCATCTCTGCCAGTGTCAAAGCACGCCAAAACTTTCCGGTTATGCATTAGGGCAAACCTGTTGGCGTCGGTGTTCATCAGTTTAGGCAACAAGGTTTTGAACGCCTCATAGTTTTCATCGACTTCCTGTTGTTGTGTTCTTGAGCTCATATCGTCTTTGCTCCTGTGCATACCAAGTTTGGGAGCCAGTATTGGGAGACATACATTGGCACGATTGCCAACAATGCAAATGTGAATGCAATTTGCCGGTGACAGCGTTAAGGATCAAACAAACAAAGGTGAACAAACGTGACGGGTGCAGCGTCTCAGAACGGCTGAAGCCAGCAAAACCCCCTTTATGGCCAGGAATTTTGGGAAGGTCCATTGAACCTCATGAATGGTTGGGAATGTCTGGATTGCCGTCACTTGCGGAGCACACGTCGATCCATTCGGCATTCCCCAATGCCAGTATGTTCGAATTGTGGGTCGCAAGGATGAACCGCCTTCGCGATTTGCTCCAGCGCAACTCCTCGACCTCCTGATCCGCCACAAACGCGTTGTCCGAGCTGAAGCGAATGCAAAATCGCTGTGCACGGCTGGCCTGTCGAAGGGCGTTCGATTGATCGGCATTGCGGTGATTTGTGATCAAACTTTGATTCCAGACCAATTTGATCGTCCATGTCTGTTTCTTCCAACCTGTGAAATTGTCCCGGAAGTCATCCTTGTAGGAAGTTCTTCAAGCCGCGTCGTTTGACGCCATCTCTTGCGATTTGGCCGATGTGGAGCGGGAGATCGTAATGGTTCATTCCCAGACAGGGGCGCATGGACCGTTCCCGCACCATCGAATTTTGAAAGTTTGTCAACGCCATCCGTACATGCTGTCCACTGTCAACCGCTTGTCAGTGGTGTTTCATTTGAGGCTGTGACCAATGCAGGCGAGACATGCAATTGACAGTCTCCGCAAAAGTCCGCGGGAAAGAGGTCGAGGAAAATACTCACTGACCGAAGCGCCAATTGGCCTGTGTGGCCTTGAGCCGACATGGCGCTGATCCGTAGCCGCGTCGCCTGTATGTCTCCCGGCCTCAAGGGTTCCGAATTGGCAGCCCGTGTCCAGGAGCGGACTGCGAAATCACTTCAAGAATCTAATGCAGTACATTTGCATTGTTAAACCATATTACATTGTGTATGTAATGTTTATGAAGGCAAGGACCATATCTCCAAACGCGGCTGAGGCCGT
>JAPOOS010000091.1 GCA_026713305.1 Paracoccaceae bacterium | reverse complement strand
TGGATGGCTTTCTTCATGCGCTTCGTCGCTTGGCACGGATTGCGGCCGGCCGTGCGCCGGAGCCGACGGCTGCGATCATCCGACAGCCAGAGCGTGAAGACGACGAAAAGTGGTGGTCCGCGAGGCTATGACGCCGGCAAGAATGTCAACGGCCGCAAGCGCCACATTGCCGTGGATACAGACAGGACCGCGACGGTGCAGTGCCCTTTGTCCTGGATGTCTTGGAGGCGGTCCCGACGCTGCTTCGGACATTTGCCGATGGCGGCTGCAGCGGCTCCAAGCTGGACTCGGCACTTCGTAAGCATGGCATTGAGGACAAGCTGAAGACAGTCAGGAGGGCATCACCGCGCTGCCGAAGCGTTGGATTGTCGAACCGACCTTTGGCTGACTAGGCCGGTGCCGCCGGCTGTCCAAGGACTGCGAGAGCACATTGGCGAGTTCACTGGCGTGGACGCAACTGGCGGCATGCCGATGCTTGGTGCGCCGAAATTGCCTGTGCCAGGGTCAAGCAAAAAGAGAATACTGTTCTGGCGCGAGTGTGCATGGAGCAGGGAAATGTGACTTTCGAATTGGTTGTTGAGGCCTTGCGTCAGAGCTTCCACCTGTGTGCGGTCGTCAGTGTTGCCGGGCGTTGTGCGCATGGCCATGAACTGTCCCTTGCTGTTGACCACCATGTGCAGCTTGAGACTGACGAAGCGGCCGTGGGAGGGCAGGTCGCGGAAATGGCCGCGATGGACGCCTTTGACGCCGTGTTTCCAAAAGCGCTTGAAGTTGCTGTAAGGAGAGCAATGGAAGAGAGCCATGATGAACATGCATTCACCGAGCGACGGCTTTCCCTGGCGGAAGCGCTGCGCTCGCAGGGGATCAGGTGATGGCAAGGTCGCCGAGACAAACGAACAGAGCTGTGATGGACATTTCATTCATGGGAGGGATCTTTTTTTTGGTTTTCCCCATCGAATCATGTTCTTTGGGGAATTGGAATCCCTCCCAACAAAGACAACCTCCTGCTTGTCCAGAATCGGGGTTGACCTAGGCGGCAACTGCCTCTTGAAACCGCCCGACCGAAATTCCCGCTCGCTCCAAGCGGTTGCGCACGCAGGAGGCAATGGCAATCGCCTGCGGCGTATCGCCGTGAACGCAGACAGATTCGGCGCGAAGTTGAACCGGATTTCCGTCAATCGACATCATGTATCCACATTCCACCACCCGCAGAACTCGGTCGGCGCACTCGGCCGGTTCGTGCAGCACCGCTCCCTTGCGGGTTCGATCAACCAGTGTTCCATCATCGGAATAGGCACGGTCGGCAAAAATCTCGGAGACAAACGGCAGTCCCGCTTCGGATGCCGCTTGCTGCTGAGCTGTGTTGGCGATGGTCAGCACGGGCAATTGCGGGAATGCAGTCGAAATCGCACCGAACATTCTGCGGGCTACATCGATGTTGCGAGAGGCAAGGTTGGCAAGTGCGCCGTGCAACTTGACGTGATGCATCCGACGTCCAGCCGCGATTGCGAGCGCCGAAAACGCGCCGATCTGGTAGATCACATCCAGCTTGACCCTTTCGACATCATACGCTTCGGGAACAATTCGACCAAAATTCTTCCTGTCGTTGAACGAGGGATGCGCGCCGATGCCCACGCCATTCCGGCCGCACAGTTCGATGGTGCGATGCATCGAATCGGGATCGCCCGCATGAAACCCGCAGGCAATGTTGGCGGAGGTCACAATCTGCAACAGGTCCTTGTCCGGGCCCTTCGACCAAGCTTCGGGGATTTCCCCCATGTCTGCATTGATGTCAATCGATCTCATCCTCGTCTCCCTTGACCACGCCGCTGATCAGTGAATGGCACAACAGACTTTCCGACGACAGCGACTGCGGCTGCGCAGGGCCGGCGCGTTGAGCCAATCGAAGGATCTCGGCCCTCAGCGACCGTCGGGCTTCCAGCGCCTCATCCAGCGTTGACCATGCCAGCTTGAATTCCGCGCCGCTTTGCAGCTGGACGAACTTGTGAAGATCGGCGCTCACGATCGTCGCAATCCGGGGATAGCCTCCCATCGGCTGGCAGTCGGCCAGCAGAGCCGTAATCTTCCCGTTGGCTGAAACTTGCAAGTCGCCGGCCACGATGGGCGCCGAAACGAGCTTCACACCGACATCCGCAGATATCGGATGGCCCTCCGAATCCAACCTGGCGCCAATACGGTTTCTTGACCAACTAATGGAGAATGTGGTTTCGGTCAGCGCGGCCACGTCATGCGGCGAAAACAGTTTCGTCTGTGGACCTCGCAGTATCCGCACCTTCCTTTCTCCAAAATAGGCCGGAGTCGGGAGACTCTTGCCCATGCCTGACGCACCTGCCGCACGCGGACAGAGACATTCATCGGCCCTTGGAATCCATCCAATCCCGGCCATGATGTGGGATGATCTCGACCCGAGAACAGGTGCGCAGTCGATCCCGCCCTGCATATGAAGGTAGCCGTACACTCCCGACAGGCAATGGCCGACCACCAGTTCCTGTCCGGCTTCAAGCAACAATGACGTTCGCCACTTCCTGCGCTTTCCGTCAACCTTCAGCGGCATTTCGGCGCCGGAAGTTGAAATCGCCAGCGTTGAATTGCAACGGAACCTGCCGCCCATGCCCGCGAATTCCAAGGCAGCCGCTGCCCGGCCGTTTCCCAGAAGCGCTTGGCCCTCAGCCAGCGCGTACCGGTCCATGGCTCCACCCCTGGTGACACCGCTTCGCTGATACCCTGGGCGTCCTTCATCCTGAATCGTTGTCCCAGGACTCAACTCCAGGACTTGCAGGCCGTTACGACTCACCTTCTTCCCAAACCGAACTGGAATCGAAACAGTCGAACTGCTCTTCTTGAAGTGGATGGAAGCGCACTCGATCGCCGGCGGAAAACAGAAAGGGCTTGTCTGATTCCGGTCGGAAGCCGACAACAGGCGAGGTGGCAATGTGCCACCAACCGGTCGGAATGCTTGTCGCTGTGAATACCGTCTGACGATTCGCAACGAGCACTGCACCGGCTGGCACTGGCGCGGAATGTGTTGTCTTTCTGGGTACATCGTACTCAGACGGCAATTCCGCCAGGTATGTTGTGCCAGGCGCAAATCCCAGGCAGAGTACATCCAGGGTCGAAAGAGTGTGGAGTTCGACCAGCAGTTCCTGGCTGCAGCCGGCAAGCCTGGCGAGCTTCTCCAAGTCCGGCCCGAGTCTGCCTCCATACACAGCCGGTATCAGGACAGTTCGTTCCGCTAGGGGAACGGTGGCCTGCCACCAACGTTCGTCTTGCAGCAACCGCGCGCAGCTGGCGGCCATCTGTTCAGGATCGACACATTCGACATCGACCGTGATCATCAGTGAGCAAATTCCCGGAACAGTTTCCAGCACTCCCTGCAATCCCGACGTTCCGACCGCTTGGTCGAACCTGTGCACCGCCTGGTTTGCGCGTTTGTCGTAGCGGCTGGCAAACGTAACCAGGACTGCCTGATCGCCGATCAGGTCGACTTGGGCAGACCGGGCTGGATGGTTCGGGTTCATGGAGCAGGGATTCCGCTTTGCGTGCAGTTCAGTTTTCCAGATGTTTCAGTTCCGCCAACCAGAACTTGCCTCCTACATGCCTGATCGAGATCTGTCATCAAGGTCGGGCCTGCAACCGACAGCGGACACTTGGACTGGCAACAGGCCGGTGCCCAATTCAAACATCTTGGCCGTTCCGGAGTCTTGCAAACGCGGCGATCAATGCAGTTGCCCTGCCCGCTCGAGTTCAGCTGCCTGTCGCCCCACTTCCCGGTGTGATTCATTGTTTGCAAGTTTGAATTGTACTAGATGAACCATAAGGTTTGGAATCTGTCACTGAGTATTCCGAAAGGCGGGAACTGCAAATATGACCGAGCACAACGACGAAATGTTTGAACCCCCAGCACAACTGGCGTCAGGAGCCCACATTGGGGCTCAAGCGTACAAAAGGCTCCAGGAGCAGGCCGAATCGGATTCGGCAAGCTTTTGGGCGGAGCTAGCGACGCGCCTTGAGTGGAGACATCCATTCAGCGCGGCATGCAACGTCAACTTTCACTATCCAGATGTCTCGATAAGGTGGTTCGAGGACGGTCGATTGAACGTGTCGGAGAATTGCATCGACCGGCATTTGGAGACACGGGGCGATCAAACAGCCATACTTTGGGAACCCGACGATCCCGAAGAGGGAGCACAGGAAATAACGTATCGGCAACTTCATGCGGAAGTTTGCCGAATGGCGAACGTGCTCAAGCTGCTGAATGTTGCCAAGGGAGACCGGGTGATCATCTACCTGCCCATGATCCCGCAGGCCGCGTACGCCATGCTAGCATGCGCACGCATCGGGGCAGTTCATTCAGTGGTCTTTGCCGGCTTCAGCGCCGACGCATTGGCGAACCGAGTGGCCGATTGCGGCGCCAAAGTGGTCATCACAGCCGACGAGGCACCCCGGGGAGGCCGCAGGACGCCGCTGAAGGCCAATGCCGACAAGGCATTGGAGAACTGCGACGACTCGGTCAAGCTGTTGGTCGTCAGGCGGACCGGCGGCGAGGTCGCTTGGCAGGAAGGACGCGATGTCGACTACAATGCAGCCGTGACCGAAGTGGCTTCCACCTGTCATCCCGAGGAAATGGCTGCCGAAGACCCGCTTTTCATCCTCTACACTTCTGGCTCCACCGGCAAGCCGAAGGGTGTCGTTCATACTTCGGCAGGCTACCTGCTCTATGCTGCCGTCACTCATGAGTGGGTGTTCGACTACCATGAAGGAGACACATACTGGTGCACGGCCGATGTCGGATGGGTAACCGGACACAGCTACATCGTGTACGGTCCGCTTGCCAACGGCGCCACAACGCTGATGTTTGAAGGCGTGCCAACCTATCCGGACGCCTCCCGGTTCTGGAAGATTTGCGACAAGCATGGCGTGAACCAGTTCTACACGGCGCCAACGGCCATACGGGCCCTCATGGGCCTTGGCGACAAGTGGGTTGAAGGCTGCAGCTTGTCGTCCCTGAAGGTCCTTGGAACCGTCGGCGAGCCGATCAATCCTGCGGCGTGGACGTGGTACAACGAGGTTGTCGGGAAGAAGCGATGTGCCATTGTTGACACTTGGTGGCAGACGGAGACGGGAGGCCATTTGATCACACCGCTCCCCGGCGCTGTTCCAACCAAGCCTGGATCCGCAACGAAACCCTTCTTCGGCATTGAACCGGCGATTCTTGATCCGCTCACAGGCGAGGAACTCAAGGAAACCGAAGCTGAAGGGGTGCTCTGCATATCCAGGAGCTGGCCCGGCCAGATGCGAACGGTCTACGGCGATCACCAGAGGTTCATGGAAACCTATTTTCAGCAATATCAGGGCTACTACTTCACCGGCGATGGCTGCCGGCGAGATGCCGACGGGTATTACTGGATAACTGGCAGGGTCGACGACGTGCTGAATGTCTCCGGGCATCGCATGGGCACCGCGGAAATCGAAAGCGCCCTCGTTGCGCATCCGGATGTTGCCGAATCAGCCGTTGTCGGATACCCGCACGACATCAAGGGACAGGGCATATATGCATTTGTGACCCTGAATGCCGGATGCGACTACAGCGAGGAAATGAGGGCCACTCTGTCGCAATGGGTTCGCAAGGAAATCGGCCCGATCGCCAAGCCTGACCTCATCCAATGGGCGCCAGGATTGCCGAAGACCAGATCAGGCAAGATAATGCGCAGAATTCTGCGCAAGATAGCGGAGAACGATTTCGGCGCTCTTGGCGACACCTCCACGCTTGCCGATCCGGAAGTGGTGTCGGAGTTGATTGAAAACCGAATGGTTCGATAGGGCTTGACCGCTTCCAAAGCGTCTGCTTGGCTGTGTGGACCTTCATGGTGGTGTTGCCAACGAGGGTTGGCCTCCCTGAGGCCGTGCCCCGAAGGCGCTCGGTAAGCGGCCGTCGCTTCGGTTGGGTGACGGCAATTGTGATGATGCACTTGCAAGCCTTCTGCCGATTCGACTTGGCGCTGCCTTCGCCACGGCCGGGCAGCGCAATGCAGAAATGGGCGCCATCCCATGCATGGGTCTGGCCAAGCCATTGCCGGGCGGGATGCATGTTTGGCGACGCCGCAGAATAGGAGCCAATGGCCGGAACAGCTTCTCTGCATGCAGTTTGGCTGAACATGTTTCGCCTTTGCGCAGGCTCTCGTGACGAGAATTTCCAATCCACCAACTGCGCGGCGCGGGGAGAATATTGGTGCAGGAACTGAACACATGGTGAACGAAAGCCTGGGCACACGCGCAACCGCGAGCGATCAACAGGTCTACATTGCACCTTCCATCCTGAGTGCGGACTTTTCGAGGCTGGGCGAGGAATGCAGGGCGCTGGTGGACGCCGGCTGTGATTGGATTCACGTTGACGTCATGGATGGACACTTTGTGCCTGACATTACATTTGGGCCAAAGATGTGCTCGTCACTAAGAAAGCACGTTGACTGCATTGTGGATGTTCATTTGATGGTCAGTCCGGCTGAACGAATGGTGGAGAGCTTTGCCGATGCCGGAGCCGACGTCATCACTGTCCACATAGAGGCGGGACCACATATGTTCCGTACGTGCCAGCGCATCCGGGAACTCGGCAAGATGGTTGGCATTGCCGTCAACCCAGGCACAAGCGCCGCCATGATTGCGGAGTACCTGAACCTCGTTGATCTGGTATGCATAATGACTGTCAACCCTGGCGCCGGAGGACAAGGCTTCATCCGCTCGCAATTGAACAAAATCAGGCAGGTCAAGGAAATGCTGGCAAACCGAAACGTCTACATCGAGGTTGATGGCGGCATCACGGCCAACAACTCAGCCGAGGTCTTTGACGCAGGCGCCAATGTGCTGGTTGCCGGAACAGCCATTCTCGGAGACGGTTCAACATCGGGGGTCGCCGAGTACCGAAAAAACATGAATGCGATCCGCCGCGCAGCGCTTTCCCGTTTCACGGCTTAGCTGTATTCTCCACTCATTGCCGGCACACTGCGTGCCCGCTGGAATTCCAAGGACTCTTTGAGGGAAAGTTAAATGGTCTTGACGAACACACCCATTTGCGACTTTGGGCAGGCTGCGCCCGACTTTGACTTGCCTGCGACTGATGGATCGCGCGTTCGGCTGAGCGATGTCCGAGGCAAGAACGGCACGTTGATCATGTTCATATGCAACCATTGCCCGTACGTTGTGTCGGTATTGGATCGCATCGTTGACGATGCAAGGCTGTTGCAAAAGGAAGGAGTTGGCGTTGCGGCAATTTGCTCAAACGATGCCTACAACTATCCACAAGATTCGTTCGACAACATGGTCAGGTTTGCGAAGAACGCCGGATTTTCGTTTCCCTACCTGCACGATGAAAGCCAGCGCGTGGCAAGGGCGTACGGCGCTGTGTGCACTCCTGACTTTTTTGGATACGACAGTGCGCTGGGCCTGCAGTACAGGGGTCGACTGGACTCGGCCGGCAAGAATCACGCTGACAGCCGAACGAAACGCGAACTGATCGAGGCCATGTCCCAAATTGTCGCCACCGGTCGCGGTCCCGAGCGGCAAACTCCGTCGATGGGATGCTCGATCAAATGGAAGCGCTGACCGACAGCCAAAGCAAAACGCACATTCCAGCGGCAACCGACGGTGAGTTGTCGATGCATTCCGCGTTGGTGCGGTGATCGGGCGCCAGCTTGAAAACCCAAGTCGCAATCATTGGTGGCGGGCCGGCCGGACTCCTTCTCTGCCGCAAGCTGATGCGCCATGGCATATCCACCGTACTGCTCGAAAAGCACACCCGACAGCATGTGCTCTCAAGAGTTCGGGCCGGTGTTCTGGAATCGGGCACAGTCCATGAACTGCGCGATGCAGGCGTCGCCCAACGGCTGGACCGGGAGCGCATCGAACATGGCGGCGTGTGCCTGGGAGATGACAACACTGACTTCAGAATTGACTTCCGGGAACTGTCGGGCCGCCCCGTGACAGTCTATGGCCAGACGGAAATCACACGCGACCTTTACGAAGCGCTGGACAGGGACTGCGCGGACATTCGCCATGAATGTCCGGTCGTCGAGATAGGCAATGTTGAAACAACGCAACCGCACCTGCTTTACAGGACAAGGACGGGAGCATGCAGGTTGGATGCCGACTTCATCGTCGCGTGCGATGGATATCATGGCGTCGGCAGGCGCTTCGTTCCAACAAGCCACAGGACGGAATTCGAGCGTCGCCTTCCGTATGGATGGCTGGGCATTCTGGCGGAAGCCCCGCCCGTTCACCACGAACTTGTCTACAGTCGCAGCAGTCGCGGCTTCGCGCTTGCCTCGATGCGCTCGCAGCAGCTGTCGCGATATTACATACAGGTGCCTCGGCAGCACGACCCGAAGGACTGGAGCGACCAGGCATTTTGGAAAGAGTTTCGCCGAAGGCTGCCCGGGCGCTTTGCGGACCGACTGCAGACCGGCCCATCCATCGAAAAGTCCATAGCCAATCTGCGCGCATTCGTATGCGGGACACTGCGATTCGGAAGGCTTCTCCTATGCGGCGATGCCGGCCACATTGTTCCGCCTACAGGAGCCAAGGGGCTGAATCTGGCGGTGTCCGACGTGCACTATGCCTCAAATGCCCTCGTCCAGTACTTTCATCATGGTGACCTGCAGGGTTTGGATTCGTACTCGCGGAAAGCGCTGGACAGGGTCTGGCTTGCAATGCGGTTCAGCTGGTGGATGACACGAATGCTGCACCTCGACCCTCAAAGCGACGGCTTTGAAAGCCAGCTGCGAAGCGCCGAGTTTCTTCACTTGCGTCGAGCGCCCGGTGCACAGGGAATGTTTGCCGAAAACTATGCCGGACTGCCCTATTGACGTCCTGAACACCTCAGGCGAATTCATCCAAAGCCCCGAAAGTCCGCCTTGTTCCCGCATTCCTCCTGCCGCGGTGTCTGCACCGCAAAGCGCCTTCCAATTTCAGGACTTCATGGCTGCGGCGTTCAATCCCGGTCGACAATGACCTCCACAAATGTCTGGCTGCCTGACTTCACGACCCATTCGACTGCTGCGGTCAGCGTTTCCTCAAGATGCTCCGCCTCCTTGACCTTGAACGCCCGCGCGCCACAAGCCCGCGCAATTGCTGAAAAGTCCGGAGAAGGTTCCAAACCGGTCATCGGCATGCTGTTCGCACGGGCCGCATAGCCGTCCGGATAGAGCTCGCGAACCGACTTGCGAACTGCGCCCCACTCCCGATTGTTGAGAACGACGACCAGCAACGGAATGCCGCAGGCCTCGGAAACCTGATGGGCTGCGACGGGATTGGAGAACATGTAGGAACCGTCCCCCATCGCCGCCACGTACAGTCTCTTCGGGTCGGCAAGGCGCGCGCCCAGCGCCGCGGGAAAGGACCAGCCAAGACCGCCGGCGTGCGGTTCCTGAAACCAGGAATTGTGCTCACGGCGGCCCAACACATCCAATTCAACGCCGAGTTCCGAAAACACCGTTGATTTCATCCCCTTCAGCGCCTTGCCCAAAGCCAGGGAAACGCCCCGCTTCGTCAGTCTGCCCGACAGACCAATTTCTGCGCCCGCACGTCGCCGCCGTCGAATCCTGTCGGCGAGGCTCCCTACAGCCTGTCTGCGCTCTTCGACGAGTGCGGTGTCCCAGTTGCCAACGGCGGCGAGTTCGCTCTCCAACTTGGCAAGGATATCCTCGGTCTCGCCAACCAGCGCCAGGTCGGCCCTGAAATTGCGTACCGGGAACCTCGCGAATATCGGGTCCGGCCCGATGTGGATGAACCTTGCCTCTGAATGCACGCCATGTTCGTCCGGACACCAGGGCGCCAATGAATTCAGGACGATTACCAGATCGGCCCGCTCAAGCAACGGAGAGGGATTGGAGCCGCAATAGCACATGTGTTCCGTCGACAAGGGCAATGCCGTGGCCCACCAGGAGCACACTGGAATGGCCCAGTCTTCAACCATCTTTTCGAGTGTTCGAAAGCCTCTGTTGGAACCTGCGCCTCGTTGAGCAATCACCAGCGGATTGTCGGCCGCCACGATCCAGTGTGCCGCCAGCCTCAGTTCGCTGGGCACAGGAGAGGCGGTTGCCGGAGCGAATCGCAGCTTGGCGCCGAGTTCGTCACGGGCAACCGGCTCGCAAAGCGCTTCCCTCGGAAGCGCGAGGTACACGGGTCCCCTTGGCGTTGAATTCGCAATTGCATATGCGCGATCGACAAGTTCGCATATCTGCTCGGGGTAGCGCAGCTCGTAGTCCCACTTGCAGGACTCGCGCACAAGCGCAGCCTGATCGCGCATTTCCTGGCCCCACCCAATTGGCACTGTACGAGCGCCGAATCGCCCCCTTTCAGTTGCCGGCGTTCGGCCCGACATGACGACAAGCGGTATGTTCTCGCAAGCCGCATTGATTATGCCGGTGGCTGCGTTCGCAAGGCCAACATTGGTGTGCAGCATTGCTACAGGTGTCCGTCCCGACATCTTGTGGTAGCCGTAGGCCATTCCCATGGCGACATGCTCGTGTGGCGCAACCACAATGGAAGGGAGTTCCTGCCCGTGGGCAGCCGCTGCCGCCGCTCCCTCGATTATCGGTGGAAAATCCGTGCCCGAGTTGACGAACACGTGCTTGATCCCAATTTCTTGAAGTCTGGCGAGTATCGCCCCACCGGCGGTCAGGTCAGGCAAGCTCGTGTCAATGGAAGTTCGATTGCGTGCCATGTCCCGGCTAGCCCGAATGGATTGCGGGAAGAAACAGGATGATGGCCGGAAAGGCCACCAGAACCGCAACTCGTATCAATTCGGCCACGAAAAATGGCATCACTCCCTTGAACGTCTCGATCATGGGCACATCCTTGGCCATTGCCGATATCACGAAAACGTTGAGCCCAACCGGAGGCGTGATCAGACCCAGTTCAACCACAATCAGGGCGAGAATTCCGAACCATATCTTCAAGTCTTCGGTGCTCATCCCGAAGCCAGACCCTTCGGCGCCCTGATAGAGCCCGCCATTGATGTCCACGAGAATCGGCCAAAAGAACGGAACCACAAGCAGAATCATTGACAGGCTGTCCATGAGGCAGCCCAGAACAATCAGAACTATCAGCAGCAGCACTATGACCATCAACGGCGTGATGCCCGAGGCGATCACGGCTTCGGCGGCCACCTGAGGCAGCCTGACCCGCGCCATGAAGATCTTCATGAGTTCGGCGCCAAGCAGTATGAGATAGATCATGCCCGTGGTCGCCGCGGTTTCCTTGATCGACTCGATCAGGTCCCGGAAGCCAAGCTTGCGCGACACCGTGCCGGCTGCCCAAACCAGAAAAACTCCTATCGCAGCCGCAGGTGTTGGATTGTACAGGCCGGCGTAAATGCCCCCCAGCACGACCGCAAAGATCAACAGCACCGGCAGAGCGCCAAGCGAGGCAAGCATGAACTCTCGAAGATCCGGCCGCGTTCCCTTTGGACCTGCATCCGGCCGAATTCCGACGTAGGCGACCACGGTGAGCAGGAAGAAAATGACCGCCAGAAGTCCGGGAACCATGGCGGCAAGAAACATCGTCACGATGTTCGCCTCGACGAGGATGGCGTAGATGGTGAGGACAACGGATGGCGGAATCAGAATTCCGAGGACTCCTCCGGCCGCAACCGACCCAGTCGAGAGAGCTCCTGAATAGCGGTTCCTTCTGAATTCAGGCAGTGCAACCCGGCCCATTGTGCTGGCGGTGGCGAGCGACGATCCGCAAACAGCGCCAAATCCGGCACAGGCGGCGATGACTGCCATTGCGGTGCCGCCCCTCATCCATCCCAGCCATGCGTTGGCGGCACGAAACAGCGCCCGAGACATTCCCGAGCGCGTGGCCAGCGAGCCCATGAGGACAAACATGGGAACGATTGACAGGCTGTAGATCGAGAACTGGCCGAAGACCAGTGACTTCAACTGGTTCAGAACGAGTGGCGGGCCGTTCAGGATTGCGACTCCAATGCCCCCAACCAGTATCATGGCGTAGGCAATCGGCATGCGAATCACGATGAGAAGGAGAAGAGCCGCCAAGCCCAGCAGCCCGATGAATATTGGGTCCATCAACTTGTCCAGACCACACGCAGTTCCCTCAAGATGTCCAGAATGGAAATGATCGATGCCACGATCAGCAGCACCCAGGACATCACGCCCGGAACATAGGCCCACCAAATCGGCACTTGGAGGATGGCTGTCGTGTTGCCGTATTGAAGGCGACTCATCATGCCGCCATACATGCTCCACAGCAGCAGTGTGGCGAATGCCAGCGCTACGAAGGCTGCAACCAGCTTGAGCAGGGCAACCACATATGGCGGCGCCTTCGAGGTGAAGATGTCAGCGGTGACATTTGCGCCGATCAACTGGCAGTAGGGAAGAAACATGAACGCGGCGATTGCCACGCCGAGCTCGGTAAGCTCCAAATCTCCCGAAATTGGCTTCCAGAAGAATTGCAGAACCACAGACAAGGTGTTGACCAGAACGACTGCGAGGAGAAAGAATCCTCCCAGAATGGCCCAGACCGTGATGGCCGTGCGCAGGCGGGCTTCGAAACCCGTCCTGCGCAAATCGTTGTCAGTTGTGGCGGCGGTCAATTTGCATTGGCACTGACCAGTTCACGCGCCCTGGCAACCAATCCGTCGCCGTCAATGCCCTTTTCGGTTACTTCGGCAATCCACCGTTCCACCACTGGCTCAAGCGCCTGGAACATGGCCGCAGTTTCCTCCTCGGTCAGGACGACGTGCTCATTTCCGGCTTCGACGGCCAGATTGATGCCGAAATCGTCGGTCGCTCGCCATATTCGGCCAACCTCGGCCCACCATTCCCGTCCCGAGGCGTCCTTGAAGGCTTTCTGGATGTCTTCGGGAAGACTGTCCCATCTGGCCTTGTTCATCGACACCTGGAAGGTCGTCGTGCCGAACCTTGCCATGTCCGCGCCTTCGATCTGGTATTCGGTTTGCTCCTGAATCCTCAATGGCGGAATGATCTCCCACGGTATGAAGGCGCCGTCGACAGTGCCCTTCTGCAAGGCTCCCGGCAAGTCGGGCACAGGCATTTGACGGGGTGTCGAGCCAAGCGCTTCTATGATCCATGCGCCGGTGCGAGTGGGTATGCGCAGCGTCGTGCCGACGAAATCGTCCGGTGAGCGGACCAACTTGTCCCGCATGTGAATTCCCTGCCCGGCATGCACGTGGAGAAACATCACCTCGACGCCCTCGTATTCCTGTTCGAGGTCCGATTCGAACATGTCGAACAAAGCCAAGTTGGCCGCAACCGGGTCGTTGACATAGACATTCGGAAGCTCCATCACTTCCGTCCGCGGGAACAGCCCTGGCGTGTAGCCATTGACCGTCCACACCAAGTCGACAACGCCGTCGCGCGCCTGACTGATCAGTTCCGGGGGTGTCCCGCCAAGTGTCATTGCCGGAAAGATCTCGATGCTGACCCTTCCGCCGGAGTTTTCTTCAACCTGACGCGCCCACGGGTCCAACATATGTGTATGTGCCGGCGCCTTGGCGCTCAACAGGTGGTGAAGCTTGAAGTTGTATGTTTGTGACACTGCCCCGGCGGCCGACGCAATGAAGAACACTGTGGCCCAGACGGCAGCAATCACTGTTCGAGTCTTTTTCATGGATATTCCCGCTAATCAGCTTGACAGGTAATGGATGACGTGTGTCTCGGAAGCTTTCCCTAACAGCCAAAACTGGACTTGTCCATATTGAAGACAAATTCCCTTCAACGTCGACACCGCTCAGTGAAGCGTGCCATGGCCTTGGTTTGATGACCTTAGTGACTCTGAATCTCCGAAGTAGCAGCCGCTCCAGGAGCGGCTGCCCGATCAGGGCATGCCCGCCCTGGAAGCGTTTCTGTTTCGAGGCACAACCTCGCAGCCGCGCCTCTCTGGCTCGTCATCGACAATTTCATCTGGGAAGCCCGGAGCCGTAACCTGCATCCCTGCCCTTTCCTCGAGTCGCCTGATCACGTTCGGAGACCACTCTCCACCGCCAAGTCGTTGATGTGCATCGTCAAATATGTCGATCATCAGCGGCAGCAATTCCAGCTCGATGCCGGCTCGCTTTGCGATCTCGCCAAACAGCCGGATGTCCTTCAGCACCAAGTCCATCGTGAAGTTGATGTTGCGGCTGCCATTCAGAATGACCTGCCCCTCGGTTTCGTGGACAAAGGAATTGCCGGACGAAATCCGAATGGCCTCGTAGGTCGTGGAAAGATCCATGCCCGCCAGCTTGGCGGTCGCCAATGCCTCGCATATGCTGAGCAGGTTGGCGCTTGCCAAGTAGTTTGTGAGAACCTTCAGCACGGTGGCGGAGCCTAGCGGTCCGGTGTGCAAAATGCGCCTTCCCATGCGGCTGAGCATCGGCAGAAGCAGTTCGAAAACCTCGCGGCTGCTCCCTGCGAAGATTGAAATGTTGCCAGTGGCGGCCCGGTGACATCCTCCCGAAACCGGACAGTCCGCGGCGTGCCCGCCTCGCTCTTCGACCAACCTCCCAAGTCGCTTGACCTCACGCTCGTCGGTGGTGCTCATTTCGCACCAGACCTTGCCCTGCCCCATCGCATCCATGAATCCGTCTTCCGCCAGCGCAGCCGAAGTCGAGATTTCCGGGGAGGGAAGACAGGTGATGATCACGTCGCTGCCCTGGCCAAGCTCGGCTGGCGACCTGCATGCCGTGGCGCCACGCCCGGCAAACTCAGTCATGACATCGGCGTCTATGTCGAAGACCCTGAGGCTGAAGCCGTGGCGCAACAAACTGCCTGCAAGCTTGCCGCCTACATTTCCCAGGCCAATGAATCCGATTCTCATGGGCTTGTCTCCGTCGCTCGTCGACCGCTGGCAGGCCGATCAGTCTCTATGACTTTTGTTTGGCCGGTCCATTCAGATTGCGGATCATGAATTCAGCAAACAGCGGAAATTGCAAGTTGGCTGGACGTTTCCGACAGCACATCGATTTGAGCTTGGGCAATTGCAGTGCGGGCGACACGGTGCGGCTGCAAAGTACCGACCTTCACTTCGACCTGCTTCAAGAGTCTGCCCTGGCACCGCGGGAAACCCCAAGAATTCGGTCGTGGGGCGATGGCGGCAGTCGGTTGATTGGCGGAGGAGGTGGGATTCGAACCCACGGTGGAGTTTTACCCCCACGTCGGTTTTCAAGACCGATGCATTCGACCACTCTGCCACTCCTCCGGCAAGAGGGAAGGATAGGTGCCAAGGCGACGGTTGCAACCTCAACTTGGCAAAACTGCCGAATCCAAGGATGCAGGGTATCGGTCGCGCACCAGATTGCCTGCCCAAGGCACACGCAACGCGGCAAAACTGTGACATTGGTTTGTCGGCAGCAGGTCATTCCGGTTGCTTCGCGTGCAATTTCGGTGTCCGAAGCGACGCCCAAAGGACATGATCAGGCACTGATGAGGCAGCGGCGAAGCCGCCCAGCCAGACATGGTTGGATGCCACCCGGCAGCGAAGCTGCCTGCCGACGGGTGTTGCGCGCACTCGCTTGATGCAGTCACGTGGAAGGCCTGGATGCACCAGTGCTATCGTTTGAGCCATCTGTCCGAGCCGCTCTGCAAGGTGGCGAATGTCCTCCATGGCAGCAAGTCCACCGCCTGAGACGAAGGCGCAGGGCGAAAGCGCAATCCAAATTGGAAGGAAGAACCGTACAATTGACTGGCAGGGCGCGCGGGTGGCAGGTGATGAGAACCCTCGGAGGCGCTCAAAGGAACGAGTCGATTCGGTCAGTTGACCCGCACGGAGAGATCGAGGCAGCTCGGCGACGTAGACATGACACGTGGCAATCAACCCACGGATGTCAGAGTGTTCCATCGTCGAAGCGAGCCGCACGCGTTTCCAGCCGGTCATATCGGTGAGATCGAGATGGGCCAAAACAGCATGACATATCAGGGTTTTGCCCCTCGCTTCCCTGGAAGCCGACTATCTGCTTCGGCTGGTTTCCACCCCCCCCTTTGCTTTCAGGCACCATCGGGGCACTTGTCTTCGTTTCGTGACCGTTCCGCAAGGCACGGTCACAAATCACCGCCATTGTGGTGGCAACGGAAGCTGTTCAACCTCGCCTGTTCCCCTTGATTCCGGCCAACATCCCTTCGGGAGGCAGCGCTTCCGTTACATGTCCTTCCGCCCGTTCCAATCGCCCAAGTCATGCTTGTCGCCATGCTCGAGAAGGCATTCGATGCCTTTGCAGACTGTGTTCACAACGCAGTGCGGCAGGAGAAGGATGACTCTCTCGACGGTTCGCCGAAAATCGCAACTGTTGTCAGCGGCCCGAAGCCGGACCGAATCATGGCGTTGAACATCGCCAAGCCAGTCGCAGGGCGCACCATGTGGCCAATCGGCGGCACACTGATTGAACTGCACCAGACCTGCTCCTATTCTTTGACCCGCGAAGGGATATTTCTCAATGTCAGGGCCTTCGCTAAAGAACCCTGAAGCTGAAGGTATACGAGAAACAGTAAAGTAAATGCATGATCTGCACGGTGCCATTCGACATGTCAGAGATGGAAGGGTGGCACATCACCCCTTGGGCAGAGGGTGGCAAGACCATTGAAGACGACCACCAGATGCTCTGCAATCTCCGCAGCCGGAAGCAATCATTGAACCAATGGGTTGGCGCCCTTGCGCCATGCAGACGACAATAGGGAGGCATGCCATGAACAAGCAGCAGGAACACCTGTTGGGTACAGAAATTGAGTTCTACGAAACGAACAAGGATGAATTCCTCCATAAACACACAAATCGGCACCTTCTCATCAAGGGGCGAAAGCTCGTCGGGGATTTCTCGACAATGAATCAAGCCGTTGGAGAGGGTTTCCGACGGTTCGGAACTGATCCATTCCTTGTTCGATTGTCGGGCGAAGACACGCCAACATTTACGGTGCCTTTGTTGGCGTTGGGACTGCCTTTCCAATCCTGAACGTAGGAGCCGAAGGCAGGAAACAGAATGGTGACCCAATTCCAACGCCAGACAGTTTGGCAGGTCTTGGTCCCATCATTCCGACAACACTCACTTTGGCTTACGAAGTGCTGCAGACTTTTCCGGAGCGCGGAAAACAGCCGCCCGATGGTATCAACGGATATGTTATGATTGGTACGGGCGCGACCGCGACATGTGTCGAAACAAGCGCTGCGTAAAGGGCTGAACTTCCAACGGCTGGTGTGGCCACATTGACATCCGTCACCCATGCCCATCAGCCTGCTCTCAAGTTTCCTGGAAAGATTGTCGCGCCGACAATCATTGTGACGGTTGAAGCTGGCCTGGGAGCCAATCTCTCCACTTTCAGGAACAGCATGATCGTTCTGCTGGGACGTGATCTGCTTAAGTCAGCTACATCATCTACTATGGTCCCGAAGGCAATTTTTTCGTTGCGATTAAGCAAAACTGCTGCACCAACAGGCTCAGAATGGCCAGTACAGGGCCATCCCGGCTGTTGAGGAACATGGCAAGACTTGCAAAGTCCGGTCAAGACAGACGAGACGTTCCAGTTCGCCCGATGTCGCAGGAGGAAATTCGCAGTCCCCAGCGAGGTGGTGGCTTTCAACGTGGACAATAGCAAGTACAAAACCCTGCAGCGCTGTGTTAATCATGAATTCCCCGATGGGGCCGTCAAGGGTTCAAGCGACTTGAGGAGATGCCAAATGAGATTGCGCACGGTTTTGGCTTTTGCAGCGATCTTTCTGCTGTCTGCAGGAACAGGCAGGGCAATTCAGACTGGCGCGATTTCGGCGTTGGTCCAGGATCACAACTCCGGTCTGATACTTTTCGAGCACAACGCCGATCAGCCGCTGCCGCCGGCATCCCTTTCAAAGCTCATGACGCTGTACATGGTGTTTGAGGCGCTTGAAGATGGTCGCCTGTCGCTTGACGAGAAGCTGCAGGTTTCCAGCGCTGCCAAGAGCAAGGGTGGCTCAACGATGTTTCTCGACACCCGCGATCGCCCCACAGTCGAGGATCTGATTCGGGGAGTCGTGGTGCTGTCGGGCAATGACGCCTGTGTCGTTCTGGCCGAAGCGCTGTCGGCAGACGGCACTGAAGGGGGCTTTGCCAGAGATATGACGGCAAGGGCTCGGGAACTGGGAATGACGTCAACGTCGCTTCTCAATTCCACCGGACTGCCTGAGCCAGATCACCTGATGAGCGCACGCGATCTGGTCCTGTTGACGACACGGTTGATCAACGATTTCCCTGAGCAATACGCATATTTTGCAGAAACGGAGTTTGAATTCGATGGAAGGGCCCCGGCCAACCGATTCAACCGCAATCCGCTTCTCAAGAATTCGGTCGAAGGCGCCGACGGACTGAAAACCGGATACACGCGCGACTCCGGATATGGAATCGCCGGTTCGGCGATACAGGACGGTTCCCGGGTCTCCTTTGTGCTGCTTGGCCTGGATTCTTCCAGCGCACGGGCGCAGGCCGCGGAGAAAGTGGTTGATTGGTACAGGAAACAGTTCAGAACGGTGACTCCGCTCGCCAAGGGCGAGACTGTGCTTGAAGTTCCGGTATGGATGGGCAGCCAAGGCACAGTAGGCGCAACGATCGACCGTGACCTGAGGTTCCCGGTTCCGTTTGCAAGCAATGAGCGGTTGACGGCAAATGTCACAATCGAGCCGTATGTGGAAGCGCCGGTCACCGAGGGCCAGAAGATTGGCGAGCTGGTGTTGGAAGTGCCGGGATTTGATCAAGCTGTGAGTCTGCCCCTGCGGGCAAGCAGCGATGTCGATCGTGGAGGATTGGTGACAGCGTCGATTTATCGCCTGAAATCGCTCTGGCAGAAGTACTTTCCGCCTGCTCTCACGCCAATGCAATGAGCTTTCCAGGCACCTTCATTACCTTCGAGGGCATTGACGGTTCGGGAAAGTCCACCCTGGCCAGAGAGCTGAGCAGGCGATTGCGGGCAAAGGGCCACGAAGTTGTCCTGACACGCGAACCCGGAGGATCGGCGGGAGGCGAGGCCATTCGAGAGCTCATGCTGGACGGCAAGCGCTTCGGCTGGGCGACCGAAACGGAAATCCTGCTGTTTCATGCCGCCAGACGGGACCATGTGGACAAGACAATTGCTCCTGCGCTCAAGGCTGGCAAGACTGTAGTTTGCGATCGATTCGCAGACTCCACAAGGGTTTATCAGGGTCTGGGATCTCCACGACTGCAGGAAACGATTGCCTGGCTTCACCGAGAAATGATTGAGATCGAGCCGGATCTCACCTTCATCATTGACGTTCCACCATCGATTGCCGTTGAGAGGGCGCGTTCAAGGAGCAAGGGAGACTGGCGCCTTGAAGGGCTGGGCAAGGAATGCATGCAGAAGATAGTTGCTGCCTTTGCGGACCTTGCGGTCACCCACGCAGATCGTTGCCGTCTGGTCGACAATTCCCGTGCCACCGTCGAGGAAACCGTGCAGGAGATTCTTGAAGCTTGCTTGAAGGTGTTGAATGGACGGGAATGAGCTTGTCGAAGCCGACCGCGTGCCAGGTGCGCTGCATCCGAGATACACTTCCACTTTGTTGGGGCAAGCTGAGGCTGAACGGCAGTTTTTGGAGGCCTACAATCGCAGGCGCCTGCACCATGGCTGGTTGATCGTCGGCCCTCGTGGCGTGGGCAAGGCAACGCTGGCCTGGAGAATTGCGAAGTTCATGCGAGTGAAGTCCGACCCCGCTGCCAGGCGAAATGGGCCTCCTGCCAAGTCCCTTCAGGTGGATGCCGACCATCCGAGCATCCGACACTTGCTGAATTTGACGGAGCGCTCCGTAACCTTGGTGCGGCGAAACGCCGACCCAAAGTCCGGGCGCGTTGAATCCTTCGTGTCCGTTGCCAGCGTGCGGGAGCTCAAACGATTCTTTTCCTACTCGTCGGCACATCAGCTGCCCAGGGTCGCAATCATCGACAGTGTCGACGAAATGAACAAGAACGCGTTGAACGCGCTCCTCAAACTCCTTGAGGAACCCCCTGCCGGCTCCCTTCTGCTGCTTGTCTGCAATTCCCGCGCGCTCGTGCCCGCAACCATTGCCAGCCGTTGCAGAATGGTGCGGTGCCTCCCGATTGCCGCAGGAGACGTCGCCAAGCTGCTCTGCGCACAGCTGGAACTGAACCAGATGGATGCCCACGCTCTCGCACAGTTGTCGGAAGGCTCGGTTGGCGAAGCCATGCGCATACACCATGGAGCAGGCATGAAGATCTATTCGCAGTTGGTGACAGCGCTTTCGCGCTTCCCGGACTGCACCCACGTCGAGCTCGCCCAACTTGCCCTCAAGGGAGAGGGCGCCGACGGCAACAGATTCGCGGACCTGCTGTGTTTTCTGCTTCTTGCCCTGATTCGCAGAACCGTCAGAACGGCGACGGGTTTGAAACCGGAAACGGAAGTCGTTCCCGGCGAATTCGAGACGCTTGTCCACTTGGCAAGGGCCGGTCAAAATGCCGACGCATGGGCAAGGACCTTTTCCGAGCTCTCCCGCAACAGTTTTTGGGCTCGCAAGGTCAACATCGACAACTTCTCGACGATCTTCGGCAGCTTTGATCGGATTTTGCACAGAACGGGCCGACTGGCCGGGAGCGGCTCATGATGCAGAAGCCGCCGGCAATCATCGACAGCCACTGTCATCTGGACTTTCCCCAGTTTTCGGATGACCTCGATGCCTTGGTCGACCGTGCGCGGCAGGTCGGAGTGCAACGAATGCTGACAATCTGCACACGACCAGGATCGGTTGACAGAACGATCGAGATTGCCGAGGCGCATGAGGAAATATACTTTGCAGCAGGGGTGCATCCGCATTATGCAGCCGAGGAAGCGGACTGTTCGGTGGATGAACTGTTGAGCTTGGCGACTCATCCCAAAATGGCGGGCATAGGCGAGAGCGGCCTGGACTTTCATTACACGTCGAAGACCGCAAGGGCGCAGCTTGACCTGTTCCGCGTTCACATTGAAGCCGCCAGACAGTCTCAGCTGCCCTTGATTGTCCATTCCCGCGCTGCCGACGAGGCCATGATGAAGACGCTCCGCGAGGAATTTGACAAGGGCCCCTTCAAGTGCGTCATGCACTGCTACTCTTCAGGCGCGCAGTTGGCTCGGCTTGCGGTCGACCTGGGCTGCTACCTATCGATGTCAGGCATCGTTACCTTTAAGAATGCGGGCAGCCTGCGCGAAGTCTTTTCGGAGGTTCCCGCAAATCGCGTTCTGGTGGAAACAGACGCACCCTACCTGGCTCCGGAACCAAGTCGTGGCAAGAGAAACGAACCTGCCCTTGTCCGCCACGTGGTTCAGGCAGGGGCCCGGATTGCGGGGATGGACTACGCGGCCTTCGCTGCGCAAAGCACAGGCAACTTCCTGCGCCTGTTCACGCGAGTCCATGGAATTCCCTCGCCGTGACACGCCGCCTGAAATTCACCGTCTTGGGATGCGGATCGTCCGGCGGCGTGCCAAGGCTTGGACGAAATTGGGGAGAGTGCAATCCGGACAACATTCGAAATCGACGGCGACGATGTTCACTTCTGATTCAGAAGATCGACGGTGACGCGCAAACCGTAGCGCTTGTGGACACTTCGCCGGACATGCGCGAACAGCTTCTTGACGCCGACGTGGGACACTTGGATGCCGTCATCTACACACACAGTCATGCCGACCATGTCAACGGGCTGGACGATTTGAGAATGGTCTACCACATACGGGGATCTCGTGTGCCGGTCTGGGCGGATCCTGCCACCGCTGCCGCCCTGCAACGGCGATTTGGCTACGCGTTCAAGCAGCCGCAGGGAAGCTCCTACCCGCCAATACTGGATCTTCACCTCTATGAGGACGAGGTTCGCATAGCGGGAGAAGGCGGCACGCTTGACATCAAGGCCTTCCCGGTCATGCATGGCGAAACCGACTGCGTCGGACTGCGTGTCGGAGACCTTGCCTACCTGCCCGACGTTTCCGAAATGTACGATTCGTCGTGGGAGGCGCTGCGGGGAATCGACTGCTGGATTGTCGACGCATTGAGACGACGGCCGCACCCTAGTCATGTCCACCTGGCGAAGTCGTTGCGATGGATAGCAAGGGTTGCTCCCCGTCAGGCCTACCTTACAAACATGCATGTTGATCTAGACTACGACACAGTGAAGGCTGAAACCCCGGACAATGTGTGCCCTGCCCATGACGGGCTGGT
>JAPOOS010000092.1 GCA_026713305.1 Paracoccaceae bacterium | reverse complement strand
TGGCTGTCTAAGTATCCGGTTTCCCGGCCATCAATCGGATGCACTGATTGATGCTTGGGAAGGCATTGAAGTTGCCAAGGGCTCGGCGTGCGACGCCACAACCACGCAAAGTTCGCATGTTCTTCGCTCTATGCGCCTAACCCGTGCCCAAGCGGACTCGTCAATTCGGCTGAGTCTCGGCCGTTTTACCACTGAGATTGACGTAGAAAATGCGCTAACAATAATTGGCCGTTCTGTTGACCAGCCAAGGAGCATTTGAAGGGCGACCATTGAGAGGGAGCACATCAAGGTCCACAATTTGTTGGATCTTGTCAACAACGGTGTAGCACAACTTCCAGTCACTCTAGCGACTCAAACATGCCCGCGAGCCTTCAGGGAGAGCAAGAGGCGTTTCAGCCGCTTTGTGTCGGGCAAGCGCATAGTCCTTGAGCGGATCTTCGACACACTCAAGTGGAGTCTCTTGTTCAACCAAGCCCTTTACATCGACAATATGAAGGCGGGGAGCGAGCTGACTTTCAAGTCGGTGGCGATGAGTCTTCAGAAGTCAACCAACCCCATCCGGCGGGCAACCGCCTGATCGGGCCGCCCGTCCAGACAGGCAAGTGCGGGTTGGTCGGGACCGCGGCGGCGTGCGATGGCGCTTTTGTGGCAGCAGATTGTCTGAAGAGCCACTCTCGGGAACAGTAGAAATGGACTTGTGAACGGATCTTGGGCAAAGAAGAAGCAACACTACTGGCTTCACGGAAAAGTCAGAAATGCTGTTGCAGCGGCTCTTGCGGTTGAGCCAAAGCTGGAATGGCTGGAGAATATGCAGACATGCTGTCCTGTTGGGTGCAAATCAGGCTTGTGCCGGCATCAATTCCACATTTGGTTGAGCAAGATGAAACGAACTCCTTCTCAATGTGCTGGATCCACATCCAGGACTCTTGACGATCTGGAAATTTGCGTTGAGAACTTTGGTCCGATCCTGGAGGCAACCGTTGAACTGCGCCCATTGACGGTCTTTGTAGGACCAGGCAACACCGGCAAGTCTTGCTTGGCCATGCTGATATATGCCCTCCACCGGTCGTTTTCCGACTACTCGGAAAGCTGGCGTTCATCGCAGCCTTCTTTGTACCACATGTT
Organism: Paracoccaceae bacterium; assembly: GCA_026713305.1. Lineage (GTDB taxonomy): Bacteria > Pseudomonadota > Alphaproteobacteria > Rhodobacterales > Rhodobacteraceae > MPNP01. Next base: position 2,505 of record JAPOOS010000092.1, on the reverse strand, counting down.
CAAGTCATTTGGTCTTGGAGGTCGAATTGATCCGAAGATACAAGCCATTGCTGAGGAAATGGCAGAGTGGCACTCTGTTGCCGTTGATGGGCAGCGTAAGGAAAGCGGCGATACTCCAACACTGCCAATCCAAGCGCTGGAGAAATGCTTTGCTTCGAGACAAGACGCAATTGCTCATGAAATTTGCCGTTGTTTCGGCGTTGAGTCGATTGCGTCGTTGATCCACAGAAATGCAGCCAAATCTCATGTACGCCTGAAGAGGCGTGGCACGCATGAAACGCAAGCGTGCACAAGCACGCTGACATTCAACCCAGAGTCCTGCGAACTCGCGGTAAGCATCCCACAGGGCATTGTGCCCTCGAGCGTTACTGATGAAGAGAAACTGTTTCGACAATTCTTGAAGAAAGGCAAGGAACAAGCTCGCGCGAAAATTCTAGTGGACTGGCTAATTCTGAACTTACAGGTTGACGAAGCAACGCCGCACATTGTCGGCCCTCTGCATCAGCCTGCGTTCTATCTTCCAGCGGCCCGCACGGGCGTACTTAAAGCTCTCAGTGCGGTTGTCAGCGCGCAAATTGGACACGCACCAATGGCAGGCGGCCTGCGCCCGACTGCGCAAACACCAATGCTTTCGGGAGTTTACGCAGATTTCCTGAAACAGTTGATCGAGATTGCCGACAACAGGAGACGTCGTCCAGCCACAGGCATGCCGGACCTCAGCTCGAAGATCGAGAAAGGCATACTCGACGGGAACGTTAGAGTTGACGGGGCGGAGGCGACAAACTGCCTGCAGTTCTCGTACATTCCGCGTGGTTGGAAGAAGCGCAGCCGGTCCCTCTTGAACGCTTCTTCCATGGTTTCTGACCTTGCTCCGGTTGTTCTCTACATTCGGCATTTGGTTTCGCCAGGCAACGTCCTGATAGTCGAGGAGCCAGAGGCGCATCTGCACCCGGCCATGCAGATCGAGTTCACGCGCTTGCTGGCTGAATTGGTTCTGTCTGGAGTTAGACTCATTGTAACGACCCACAGTGAGTGGCTGCTGGAGGAACTTGCCAACATCGTGCAACGTTCGAAGCTCCCAAAGGTCAACGGCCAGAGTGCCGAGGATCGTCCTGCACTTGATCCGAAACAGGTGGGAGTTTGGCAATTTGCAAAGAGGCGCAGGCCCAAAGGCTCCTTTGTGCGCGAGATTCGAATTGATGAGTCGGGACTGTATCCTTCTGATTTCGATGACGTCGCAACGGCGTTGCACAACGAGTGGGCATCCATTGCCAGTAGAGTCGAGGGCAAGAGAGAGTGAGTTTGGTTAAACGTGCTTGCGACTTCGTCTTGAAGAATTGTCGCAAGGGGCATCGCATAACAAGGCCAGATTGCAAAGTCACATTGAAGAGGCACCCACACCGAATGTGATTTTGGAATGTGACGAGCCAGGATCTCCGCGTGACCAATTCCTGACGCGACACAGCTTCTTGTTGGTTGCCGAAGGGCAGAATGAAAGGGATGGGTGGCACCTTTGGAGTTGAAGAAGCAACGGCTGGATGCAAGCGTCGTTGCACAGCAACTTCAAGCAGGCAGCGATGCTGCAGAACAGATTGTTGGACGGGAGCATCAAGTAGGTATCCGTCCAGTAGCAGTTTGTGGTGAACTCCCCACGCCGAATGGCGCAGCTTGAGAAAGCGCGAATTCATCCAGTTTCATGGCCAAAGGGAACCAAACAAACACTTGGGATGCGGCACGCCGCTGGCCAATGCGCTACAGCAATGATGATTGGATCTTTGCACATTGAACCATGGCAGGTCGTCCTGTTTTCCGCTCGGTTGTTCGCCAATTGCCAATGTCCGCGGTTCATGAGCAATCGCCGGTTCAGCATTTGCGGCAAACACGTCAACGACTGCTGACTGAAACCTTGCAAATGTCTCTCGGGTTGAACAGAGGCTTGTTGCCTGTGTTTGCGGGTTTCCGTCCAAGCGGAAACGAGACCCTTCTGCCAAGCAAGCGTTGTCCTTCTGAGCGAGGAGGAGGCCTTTGGCATTTCATCAACCAAGCCCACAATTGGAAGATCCTCATCCGGCATTGGCGTCCCGTGCAGCTTGCTGCTCCCTTGACCTATAGAATTCACAGGAGGTTGCTCGAAGGGGACGGATTCCGGTTGCAGAGAAAACAGAAACCATTGCGTTTCCAAGCCAAGGAGACATGCCTCTTGTAGACTCCAAAGGCGAGACAGGCTCTCCCTGCAACTTCATGGCAAGAGAAGCGAAGTAGCCGACCTTAACGGTGGAACCATCAGCTCCGATGGCAACCTGGCGCTTAAGAATCATCAAGCGAATTTCCTCCCGCACCGACCATCGAGTACGAGAGTGCAACAAGCACCGCCCCATTTTGCACTGGTGGCCCTACGCGCTCAGAGTATCGTTTGCGGCTACGACGTTCTCAACGAGGAGGTCACCAACTTTATGGGCGAAGACCGGTCGTGTCTGCGCAACAACGTCGTTCCGCTGGACGGCA
>JAPOOS010000100.1 GCA_026713305.1 Paracoccaceae bacterium | reverse complement strand
CTGGCTTCGGTGCAACGCGCAAAGGAGTACATTTCCGCGGGTGACATCTTTCAGGTTGTGCTGAGCCAACGATGGAGGAAGGAGTTCAAGCTGCCGTCCTTTTCGTTCTACAGGGCTCTGAGGCGCACAAATCCCTCTCCATTCATGTTTTACTTCGACTTCGCCCAGTTCCAGGTCATCGGAGCGAGCCCGGAAATCCTGGTGCGGGTGTTCGACCGGGAAATCACCATTCGCCCGATTGCCGGCACCCGGCCGCGCGGCCGGAATTCGCGTGATGATGCCGCCTTGGCAAGGGAGTTGCTGGCCGACGAAAAGGAACGCTCCGAGCATCTCATGCTGCTGGACCTGGGCCGAAACGATGTCGGTCGTGTCTCGCGGACGGGTACCGTTCGGCCGACCGAGCAGTTTGTCATCGAGCGCTATTCGCACGTCATGCACATTGCATCCAACGTGGTTGGCGAGCTGTCCGAAGAACACGACGCCTTGTCGGCCTTGCTTTCCGGCCTTCCTGCCGGCACGGTGTCCGGCGCGCCGAAAGTGCGTGCCATGGAAATCGTCGACGAGCTGGAACCCACCAAGCGCGGTGTCTACGCAGGCGGAGTTGGGTACTTTTCAGTGGACGGCGACATGGACATGTGCATTGCCCTGCGCACCGCGGTCATTAAGGATGGATACCTGTATTTCCAGGCCGGCGGTGGAATTGTTCACGACAGCGATCCGGAATCCGAGTGGACAGAGACCATGAACAAGTCTCAGGCCCTGCGCTCGGCAGCCCGTGATGCAGCGCTCTTTTCGGACTGCTCGCAATAGGAAGACCGTTTCCGGGAACTCAACTGAACTTGACACCTTGGCGGTCGAGCGCATTTCGGCTTTCGCATTAACTGGGCGGCGAACTGATGTATCTGCTTATCGACAATTTCGACAGCTTCACCTTCAATCTTGCCCAGTATCTGGGGGAGCTCGGAGCGAAGGTCGAAGTTTACCGCAACAATGCCATATCGGTTTCGGAAGCGCTGGCTCTGAAGCCCGAGGGCATTGTGCTTTCACCTGGTCCCTGCGGCCCGGAACAGACGGGAATATGCCTCGAACTGACGCTGGCAGCCGCCAGCAGCCGCATTCCCTTGCTGGGAGTTTGCCTGGGACATCAGGTCATCGGCCATGTCCTCGGCGCCACGGTCGGGCAGTGCCACGAAATCGTGCATGGCAAGACCGCGCAAGTGTGCCATGACGGCACCGGACTGTTCGCAGGACTGGCTTCGCCCTTCACCGCCACGCGGTATCATTCGCTTGAAGTTGTGCGAAGCACGCTGCCGGACCAGCTTGAAGTGAACGCGTGGCTGGAAAACGGCGTGGTTATGGGAATTCGCCATAGGGAACTGCCAATGTTTGGAGTGCAGTTTCATCCGGAGAGCATAGCCACGCCGAATGGACATCGGATCCTAAAGGCTTTTCTGGAAACCAAGGGCAATTTCAATGACTGACGACATCAAGACCCTGATCGGCCTGGCCGCGGAAGGCTCGCTTAGCGCTTCGCAGGCGGAAACCGCCTTCAACATCATAATGAACGGCGAAGCCTCGGAGGCTCAGATTGCCGGGCTCCTCATGGCAATGCGGACACGAGGGGAATCGGTGAAGGAATACTCCGCCGCCGCCCGGGTAATGCGCCAGAAATGCAGGAGGGTTGCCGCGCCGGACAATGCCATCGATGTCGTGGGAACGGGCGGAGATGGCATGGGCACGCTCAACATTTCCACGGCTACGGCATTGGTCGTGGCGGCCTGCGGCATTCCGGTTGCCAAGCATGGAAACCGGAACCTGTCGTCGAAGTCCGGAGCCGCCGATGTGCTCACGGAATTGGGGCTGAACGTAATGGTTGGCCCTGAAGTGGTGGAGGCGGCGATCAGGACAGTTGGCATTGGTTTCATGATGGCTCCTGTCCATCATCCGGCCATGCGCCATGTCATGCCTGTTCGCATGCAACTCGGCACCAGAACGATATTCAACATTCTCGGCCCGCTGACCAACCCAGCGCACGTGTTGCAACAGCTGACCGGCGCCTTTTCAAGATCCCTGCTGAGGCCAATGGCCGAAACGCTCGGAAATCTCGGCTGTGCCAGCGCTTGGGTGGTGCATGGAGAGGACGGCACGGACGAAGTGTCGATCTGTGGAATCACCCATGTGGCGCGGCTGCGGGGAGGCAACGTGGACACGATCGAGCTTCATCCTGAAGAAGCCGGACTGCCTACCCATCCCTTGGACCGCATCAAGGGAGGCACTCCAGCCGAAAATGCTGTTGCACTGCGTTCATTGTTGGCAGGAAGGAAGGGAGCATACCGGGATGCAGTGCTCCTGAACACGGCCTGCGCTTTGCTTGTCGGCAATCGTTGTGCCGGACTCGACGAAGGTGTCGAACTTGCCCGCGAGGCGATAGACAGCGGCACGGCCCAGGCACGGCTGGAGGCGCTCGCAAAGTTCACACAGCAAGCTGCATAGCGATGTCGGTGCTTGCGAACATCGTGGCCTACAAGCGGAGTGAAGTCGCACAACTCCGAACGCGCTTTGGTCACGCTGGCCTCGAGGAGCGTGCAGCCTCCGCTGGTGCCCCTCGCGGATTTGCTTCCGCTCTCAAGCGCCAATCCAGGAATGGGTATGGCCTGATAGCGGAACTCAAGAAGGCAAGTCCCTCGCGGGGTTTGATTCGAGCCGATTTCGACCCAGCAGGACTCGCTCGGGCCTATGCCGCGGGAGGCGCCGCCTGTCTTTCCGTTCTCACCGACAAACCGAGTTTCCGCGGCAGCGGAGAGTTTCTCACAGTCGCCCGCGACAACTGCACGCTTCCGGTGCTGCGCAAGGACTTCATGATTGACCCATTGCAGGTCCTTGAAGCAAGAGCATTGGGCGCGGACTGCATTTTGATCATTGTGGCGATATTGAGCAACGACCAGGCAGCCGAAATCGAGGCGGCAGCTCTGGAACTCGGAATGGACGTCCTGATCGAAGTCCATGACGAATCCGAACTCGAGCGGGCCTCGAGCCTCAGGTCTCGTTTGCTTGGCATCAACAACCGGAATCTTCGCACGTTTGAGGTCAGTTTGGCGACAACGCTCCAACTCCTGCCACAGGTTCCAGCGGACTACACTGTGGTGTCCGAATCAGGGCTGTTTTCCTCGAAGAACCTTTCCGAACTTGCAGCCGCCGGAGTGAGGTGCTTCCTGGTTGGAGAGAGTCTGATGCGAGAGGCGGACGTTGAGGGAGCGACACGAAGGTTGATCAGGAGTCCGCTTCCGGCATGACTGAACGGTCGAACGACTTGACGCATTTCTCCGGGTCGGGGGATGCAAGAATGGTTGATGTGTCGGCCAAAGGCAGAACCGCGCGCACGGCGATAGCCGGAGGCTCGGTTGAAATGCGTCCCGACACGCTTGCGCGAGTGACTTCGCAAAGTTCACGCAAGGGCGACGTTCTTGGCGTTGCCCGACTGGCCGGCATCATGGCTGCCAAGAAAACCTCTGAGCTCATTCCGCTTTGCCATCCCATACCAATCACTAGCATTGAAATTGATTTTTCGGTGTCCGAGGAAACCTCTCGCCTAGAAATCACGGCAACCGTGACGTCCGTGGGTCGAACCGGAGTGGAAATGGAGGCTCTCACTGCCGTTTCGGTCGCTGCCCTGACTGTGTACGACATGCTGAAGTCAGTAGAACGGGGAATGCGCATCGAGTCAGTTCGCCTGCTGTACAAGCACGGCGGGAAATCCGGAACGGTGGACTACAGGTGATTTCTGTAGCGGAAGCCAGGCAACGCATTCTCGCGCTGCTGGAAGTCACCGAAGCCGAGAATGTGCCGTTGAAGGATGCCACCTGGCGTGTGTTGGCACGGAACATCGTGGCTACGCACAGCCATCCACAGAGCGCGATTTCGTCGATGGATGGGTATGCGGTTAGAGGCGCCGATGCGTTGCCGGGAGCACTTCTCCAACTGGTTGGAGAAGTGCCGGCGGGAAGCACATACGCTGGCCCGAGTCTGGAAGCCGGAACGACGGTGCGGGTGTTCACCGGGGCCGCCCTGCCCCAGGGAACCGACCGTGTGGTCATTCAGGAGCAGGTTTGCCAGGAAGGCACGACCGTAACCTTGGGAGCGGAGCTTGAGGCAAGTCGCTTCATTCGGGAGGCAGGTTGCGACTTCAAGCCTGGATTTGAACTGACAGCCCCGCGGAAGCTGGATCCTGCGTCAATATCCTTGGCGGCTGCGATGAATTTTGCATCGGTGCCCGTCCGGCGCCGTCCGGATGTTGCAATCATTCCCAATGGCGACGAGCTTGTCTATCCGGGCGACGACTTGAGCCCGGGAAAGCTGGTGGCTTCGAACATTTACGGGCTTAAGGCGATAGTTGAACAAGCAGGTGCAATTGCTCGGCTGATGCCAATTGCCCGCGACAGAAAGTCTTCGATACGAAATGTTCTGGAAATGGCCGCAACGGCTGACCTGGTGGTCACGATTGGCGGGGCATCGGTTGGCGACTACGACCTGATTGAGTCGATGGCCTTTGAATTTGGTTACGAGCGATCGTTTCACAAGATTGCCATGCGTCCTGGCAAACCTCTCATGGCCGGCAGATTGCGTTCAACCCCCCATGTTGGTTTGCCCGGAAACCCGGTTTCGGCGCTCGTTTGCGGGTATGTTTTCCTTGTGCCAGCTGTAGCCGCAATGCTCGGCAGGGAGAATGGCGGCCTTCGAATGGGGCATGCCCAACTTGAAAAATCGTTGGGGGCCAACGGTCCGCGGGAACACTACATGCGAGCCAGAGTCTCTGTGACCGATGGCAAATCGAGCATTCGTGTGTTCAGGAGACAGGACAGTTCACTTCTGTCTGTAATGTCTTCAGCCAACGCATTGGCCGTGCGGCCACCGCATGACCCAGCGCGAGATCCCGGTGAAACCATGAACTTCATTGGATTCCAAGGCTTTGTACAATAAATGTTCCAATTGCTAGGCACCAAGGCCTGCCAATCAGGCATGCATCGGTTTGGAACAGGAAATGAGGCCCGTGCTAACGAGAAAGCAACTTGAAGCGCTTGCGGCAATCAAGCGATATGTCGATGAGCACGACGTGGCGCCATCCTATGACGAGTTGCGAGCGCTTCTGGGCAAGAGATCGAAGTCCGCGATTCACCACTTGATCGTTTCCTTGGAAGAGCGCGGCTATTTGCGCAGGATCAAGTATCATGCACGTGCCATCGACATCCTTCGGCTGCCGCCTTCGTTGCAGGACACCGAAAACTCACATCGGGTGGATGGCGAGAAGACGACAGCCACGGCTGCTGGATTCGCGCAACCGGAAACTGTGGAACTGGAGCTGATGGGCAGCATTGCCGCCGGATCGCCTGCCGAGGCAATTCATGACGTTGTCGGAACCATTTCGGTGCCAGCCGAAATCGTGACACCGGGAGGCGAGCATTTTGCCCTGCGTGTCATGGGCGAATCCATGATCGAAGCTGGCATACTTGACGAAGACATCGTGATCATTCGGCGCCAACCCACAGCGGAATTCGGTTCGATAGTGGTTGCGCTTGTTCGGGGTGTCGAGGCCACGCTAAAGCGCATGCGAAGGAGCGGCGGAGGCATTCTCCTGCAGGCATCGAATCCTTCGCTGCCCGATCAATGGTATCGCAGCGATGAGGTTGAAGTCTTGGGTCAACTGGTTGGGCTGTACAGGAGCTATTGACGGGTTCCTCTACCTGACTGTTATGGTCTTGGAAGGAACTCCATTCCCTGTCTCCAGTCAGTTTTCGCTTCGGGATGTCTTGCAAGCGGTCTGAACTATTGCCACATCTTGATGTTTCTTGTTTAGGAGCGCCGATCGGGGTTGGTCAATTCCTGGCGGAATGGAACTCCCAGGCCTGCCGATAGTCCTCTATCCGGTCAGGCAGCGTGAACGGCGCTTCGTAGGTGACTGTTCGCTCCACGGGCCCTGTGGGCAGGGAATTGTCCGTGAATCTACGCTCAACTGTTCCGTGCTTCATGTCGCGCACCTTGTTCCATTCCTTCCTTGTGGCCAGGCCCACTGTTCTCAGGTTCTTGCGGGTCCATACGATGCGTCCGTTCCTGTCGTACCATGTGTCGCGGTCGTAGCCTTCAAGCACAGGGAACATCGAACGATAAAGCTGAATGATTTCATCGAACGATAGCCCGAGGGACATGGCGACGAGGACGTCGATTTCCAGCGCTGCCTGTCGCCTGGCGAAGTCGAGCCGCAGTCCGGAACTGCATGTCCAGCTGCCGCAATCGATAGCCGGCAGCCGGGGATCGTCCGAAGCCCACGGGGCGGCGGCAAGGTTGGGAGCGTTTCGATTCCAGAGGTCGCTGTACCAAGTCGTGAGGCAGTTCAGCTGCAGCACGCGCAGGAGCGCCGCGTCGGGAAGTTCGACCCAAGGCAGCGGGTCAAGACAACTTTTCTTGACATGGGTTGTTCCCGACACTTTCATGAGGAAATCGAGCGGCAGCGACATCCACAGCGCCGCCGCCGTCATTAGATCCCTGTCTTTGGCAAATGCGGCGCTCACAATGGTAAGTACGTGTGCTATCCCCGGTGGATAGAGCGCCGCAGTCAGCGTGCGTTCAGAAGCTGCCTGGACTCTTTCCCTACAGAACAATCGGTAGTGGTCGGAGTGCTTGCTGCGCTTGTCCCAGGGCACGGACGGCAACTCGTTCCGGTATTCCTGCATTTCGATGTTGGGCGTGTATACCGACTTCGGCAAGAAGTCCTCGGGCAGATGTTCGAGATGGATGCTCTCGTTGTCGCCGTGTGTGCGACCGCCCGGCGACTGAAAGTGCGGATTGCCCACAAAGAAGTTGGGACCTGTGAGCACGAGTTCCTCGGGTCTGTCGCGGAAGCCCGGGTTCTTGCGAATGATGCCGGCATGCTGGGCTTCGGTTTGAGCCCACATTCTGTTCACTGAATAGTTCTCGACGCTGTTCGAAAGCCGCGTCGGCAGGCGGCCAAACTTCTCGAGCACCTTCAGGACCTGCCGCGAATGCGGCGCCGGCATGCGCGTGTACTCCGCTTCGGCGCAGTCCGGTCCCTCCATGACGGCGGCAAACGCTTTCAGCGTTTCCGGGTTGACGTCGACGATGCGGTCGGCATGGCCGCGCAGCTCCCAGTCGTCGTTGGCGTCCTTGATCCCCGGCACCTCGTCTCCGATGCCGTCATGCGCAAAGCATGCATCGACCGTTTCAGGCAGGAACAGGTTGTGGATTGTCTTGAAGGACGGCTCCCTTTCATGCCCGCGGTAGATGTTGACGCTGAACTCCACCCTGTGGCCAATGCCCGGAAACATCCTTGCCGTGAGAGAGTTCCTGAACTGGAAGTGATGGATCAGCCTGCGATAGGCCTCCCGGCGCAACTCGACCTTGCCGGGGCTCAGGAAGTGTCCGTCGGGATGCAACAGGCCAACACGGCCGTCGTGCTTCACCAAATCGAAGGCCCGTTCGATGAAGCGCTTGTAGAGATCGGTTTTGCCATCTGAATGTCGGTAGTTCTGCCTGGCTGCCAGAAACCTCAGCTGTCCCTCGAAGGCGCGCAAGTCGGCAAGGTACTGCTTCCGCCACTCGGGCTTGCTCAGCAGCGGCGATCTTTGCCGCATTGCTTCATAGGAAGTTGTCCTGCGCAGCTCAAGCCTCGGGTCGAAGGTCGACAAATACAGCTTGTCCGACCAGTTTAGCCGAACCCATGGCGGGTTGCCGATGACCAGATCGAAGCCGCCCTCAAGGAGCAGGATGTCGCCCAGCTCCAGCGGCCAGTGAAGGAAACGCTTCTGCTCGCTGACGCTCGCAACGACACGAAAGCGCGGAATGTGCTGCACCAGCGCCTCGGGCTCGAACACCGCATCGCCGGACATCTCGAACAGCGTCCTTGCTTCCCGCGAGAGCGTGTCCCGCAGACGCTCGCTCCCGAGCATGTCGAAGTAGGCGCTGCTCCCCGGCTGACGGCCATGCAGGATCAGGTGCATTTCCGCCAAAAACTCTTCTCGGGACGGCAGCAGATCGACTTCGCCAAGCGGCCAGAACCACAGGGCGCACCAGTAGTCCATCGCCAGCTTGAGACGGCCGTGGGCCGTTGATGCCTTCAACTCGGCAAGGCGACGTTCCTTCTCGCCATGAACGCTGCCTT
>JAPOOS010000093.1 GCA_026713305.1 Paracoccaceae bacterium | reverse complement strand
GGAGGCAGCGAGGTATTTCCGAATCGGCGTGGAGGACATAATCGTCTTTCACGATGAAATTGATCTTGTTCCGGGCAAGGTTCGAGTGAAACGCGGCGGCGGGCATGCCGGCCACAATGGTCTGCGTTCGCTTCATCAGCACATTGGAGCCGACTTCTGGCGCGTGCGGCTGGGGGTTGGCCATCCAGGACACAAGGAGCAGGTTGTTGGCCATGTTCTGGGCAACTTTTCGAAAGTCGATCGCGACACATGGATTGCCAGCGTCCTGGAAGGCACGTGCAATGGGCTGCATCATTTGGTTGAGGGCGACTCGGCAAGATTTCTCAACGCCATTGCCCTTGCAAGGGACTAGCAGACATCCGGTTTGACCCGCACGGGATGGTACGGGGATGGAACCAGCCGAATCAGACAAGACAGATTCCGGAGGGTAAAACGTGATGTGCTGGGTGAAGCGCACCAAGCGAGCGACATCTTGCGCGTGTGTTGAATGATTCCCCCTTCCCGAACACTTTCGGGCGCTTGGATTTATCCTACTTGCAACGCGAGCGGGAACTGGACATGAACAACTGCACCGAACACCGGGCGTTGCTGAAGCCAAGCGGCACAAGCAGGCTTCTCAACCTCCACGACTGCGGCAAGCGAGGAACGATTGCTTGCCGGGACACTCGTTCGAGACATTGAATTTTCTGGATGGGCCAACATGGCTGACGACATTCTTGAATCCATAAACGTGCTGGGGGAGTCCTTGCAGGAATGCTCGCAGGACCCGGTTACTGGGTTTTTCCGCAATGGATGTTGTGACACGTCATGGCAGGACGTCGGCTGCCACACCGTTTGTGTCGTCATGACAGAGGAGTTCCTTGATTACTCGAAACAGGCCGGCAACGACCTTTCAACGCCGAGGCCGGAGATGGGGTTCGAGGGCCTGTCCCATGGCGACCGATGGTGCTTGTGCGCTACGCGGTTCGTGCAGGCCTATGAAGACGGCAAGGCTCCAAAAGTTGTCCTGGCTGCGACGCACGCAATGGCGCTGCGCTACGTGTCAATCAGTTGCCTAATTTCTCATGCGATAGATGTGCACTAGATTGGACGATCCAGACTGCCGTGTGCTTGATGTGCCCAACTGAAAGAGGTGGGCCTTCATTGCGACCTCTGCCTCCAACCCGATAGCTACTCTTCGGTCATTTCAATCCCAAGCGCCTTGGCGACCGTAAAGATGTCCTTGTCGCCTCTGCCGCACATGTTCATGCAAATGATGTGTTCCGACGGCAGGCTGCCTGCGATTTTCATGACATGCGCAAGCGCGTGACATGGCTCGAGAGCAGGAATGATGCCCTCCCGCTCGCAACACAGTTGAAAAGCTTCCAAAGCCTCAATGTCGGTGACGGCAACATATTCGGCACGACCTGTCTCGTGCAGCCACGAATGCTCGGGGCCAACTCCTGGATAGTCCAGTCCGGCGGAAATCGAGAAACCCTCCAAGATTTGCCCGTCGTCATCCTGGAGCAGGTAGGTCCTGTTGCCGTGCAACACGCCTGGAACTCCTCCATTCAGAGAGGCACAGTGCTGCATTCGGTCATCCACGCCCTTGCCACCTGCCTCAACGCCGACAATTCGGACGTCAGGCTCGTCAAGAAACGGATAGAACAATCCCATCGCATTGGAACCGCCGCCGATCGCGGCTACCAGCGTGTCTGGAAGCCTTCCCTCCATTTCCATCATCTGTTGGCGAGTTTCCTTCCCGATTATTGCCTGAAAGTCCCTGACCATGGCTGGATATGGATGAGGACCGGCCACCGTGCCGATGCAGTAGAAGGTGTCACGCACATTGGTTACCCAATCCCGCAGCGCGTCGTTCATGGCATCCTTCAATGTGCCGCGCCCTGAACTGACCGGTCTCACTTCGGCGCCCAGAAGCTTCATGCGAAAGACATTCGGCGCCTGCCGTTCCACGTCATGGACTCCCATGTAGACCACACACGGTAGTCCGAACCGTGCACATACCGTAGCAGTGGCAACTCCGTGCTGGCCAGCTCCAGTCTCGGCAATGATTCGGGTTTTGCCCATGCGGCGCGCGAGCAGGATTTGCCCCTGCACATTGTTGATCTTGTGTGCGCCAGTATGATTGAGTTCATCTCGCTTGAAGTAGATCCTGGCGCCGCCGAGGCGCTCCGTCAGTCTCTCCGCGTAGTACAGAGGGGACGGACGACCCACGTAATGCTTCCAAAGGTAGTTCATTTCCGCCCAGAATGAATCGTCATCCTTTATGGAAACGTACTCCCTCTCCAGATCCAGGATCAGAGGCATCAGCGTTTCCGAAACGAACCTCCCGCCAAACTTCCCAAAACGCCCGTCTTCGTCGGGACCGGAGGTAAAGGTGTTCACAAGCACCGAGTCCATATTCACAGTTCCTTCACCAAGCGCAGGAATTCCCGGATTCTCACTGAATCCTTTCGTCCCCGCATTATCTCCACCCCGGAGGAAACGTCCACTTGCGTCGCGCCGGCAGCGCTGGCTGCCATTGCAACGTTTCCCACATGCAGTCCTCCCGCAAGCATCCAGGGCCGCTTCCATGTTCGCCGCGAGACCAGCCTCCATTCGAACGGCAGACCTTGGCCACCCGGCACCTCGGCGCCGGGCGCCGGCTTGGCATCGACAAGTATCTGGTCGGCGACATCCTCGAATTTCGCAATGTTTCGGACATCTTCCTCGCTGCCGATCCCGATGGCCTTCATGATTGGCAGGCCAAGCCGATTCCGCAGTTTGCGCACCGTCTCGGGCGACTCGGATCCGTGAAGCTGGAACATGTCGGCACAGCCACTGGCAGCAATGCCTTCAAGCTCTGCTTCGCTTGCATCGACGGTCAACACTACCTTGACTACGCGTTCCGGAACTCTCCTGGCAAGTTCCGTCATTTCATCCAGTGACACGTACCGCGGCGATTTGCGCACATGGACAAAACCCACATAGTCCGCCCCCGCGCCAATCGCCGTGTCCACATGGCCGGGCTCCGACAATCCACAAATCTTAACCTTGATCGACAAGGCCACAACAGCTGTCACTCATGCGAACTCATTCAAGCAGTTCCAGGATTTCGTCCCTGTCGCTGTCCTGATCCTTGCGAAGATCGGTCACCTGTGATTCAAGCTTGCGAATTCTCGACTTTCGGCGAACGGCACGCGCTCGATGCTTGTGCTCGCGCAGCCATTCCCACACAAAGCCAATCAGGACTCCGGCAATCATGCACACAAACATGACAAGGAACAGAGGAACCTCAACGGGCGGCGGCATGGGGATGTAGCCTGTCATGCCGTTCGGGAACAAACGCAAGGTCACCGGTTCACGATTTGCAACCGAAAGCAGCACCAAGCATCCGCCCAGCATAACCAGCAGAATCACGCGCAGAAATCGCATGGCTTCAGCCCTGCCCCTTTCGACCTTGATTGCCTGCTATACCGTGTTCACACACACTCTGAATGGTGGCCGCAAAACAACACTTCGACCGGCCGCTCGGAAGACCGAAGCCATTCCGGGAACAACCGGCGCTGCAGAGAAGCCGGCGATCGACAAGTGCATGCAAGGGATTCGATCTGCAGATCCCGGAAACGCGGTTGCCCACAGTTTCAACCGGCCACCACCCTGAACACCGCCCGGTCCGACCTCGCCTTTCATGCTGATGTTCAGAATTGACTGCCGGCAGCTATTGCTTGGGTGTAAGCGTCCACGCATCTCCTATCACTTCGCCAAGGCTTGCTCCCGAATCCTCCGACCCGTACTGTTCGACCGCCTGCTGGGCTTCCGCTTTCTCGCGGCCGCGAATCGAAAGAAGAAGCCTTCGAT